>JAOABG010000170.1 GCA_026418475.1 bacterium
AGAAAAGAACTGGTCGGGAGAGATTAATCCCTGATGCACATGTTCTGCCCATGCGGGACTCCCCATGGGAAACCGCAGTCCGAAGATGGAGTTCGTAATCGTCCCGTGACAACATCCTTCACAGAAGCACCCTAACCGTCCGAAGATACCCCCGATAGGGATATATGGCACAAAAATTTCCAATCCCTCTATCTTCGGCACTTTTTTGATTCAAAATATAACAAAGCCCCTAAAATTCCTCCTGATAATCCACCTAAAAAAATATTTCCACTTCTTCCAAAAGAGAAAAAAGATAACCAGTTATCCGAAGAAGTGAAAAAAAGAAAATAGAATATCCGGCTGAACAATTTAGCAAATATTCCAGAAAAAACTAATACACCAAACCCTATAGGATATTTATAACCGTGTTTATAATTATGACGCAATCCTAATAATATGATGGAGAGGAGAGCAAGAAAATGGAAAATATCGTAAGTGTCAATCCAGAACTTTGAAATAGTAATTGTAGGATACATAAGGGAAAATAAAATTTTTAGAGGTAGTTGTAAGGGTTAATATTTAAAGACTCCAACCTAAATATTTTTTGCTGAAAACTATGAGTATTACAGCTACCGTTG
>JAOABG010000171.1 GCA_026418475.1 bacterium
ATCTGATTCTTTTATTTTGTAATTCATACCCCCTCCTTTATAAATAAATTATTTAATGAATATGTTAAATGAACTTATTCAATAAATTCCATTATCCAGAAAGTATTGAGCAAGAAAAAAATTAAACAAAAATTATTTGACAGTTTTACTGTCAATATGTTATTATATAAATATGAAATTATCTAAAATTTACAAAGCCTTGTTGTTACAAAAGCTGATTAAAATTGAATTTAATTTTTTCAGCTTATCACTGTCAAATTTCCAATTCGTAGATTTACCGCAGAGACTCTTTCAGGTAAGACCGCTCAATTAATAACCCTTTAGTTTATTAAATTTAAGGGAGGTGATTGTCTTCCATTTTTTTAATTAGCATTCTTGTGGTGTTTTTTATTTTATTTAAAATATACTCTATATCATAAACCCACTCTGCCTGTATTGGTAAAACCTCTCCCTTTTCTATCATTGTTTTAAATATTTCTTGAAATTCCTCATTAAAGGATCTTATTCTAGATACAATTCTTACAGTTTCATCTAAGAGTACAGTAGGATTATTAAAATAATCTATAAAACTACTATTATTTTCATAAATTAACTTTATAAAACTCTCTATCCC
>JAOABG010000172.1:0-250 GCA_026418475.1 bacterium
GGTTGATATTAATGTTTTGAAAAGAAATAGTATTTATTTATTTAGGTGTGTTATTGAAAATTATAGAGATAGCCCAATTGAGTTCAATTTGGATAATTTTTTAATTGTCTCTGGTAATAATTATTATCAGCCTCTTAAGAATCCGGTTGATTATTTGAGAAAGATGGCTCAAAGAGGTGTAATTACTTTTGATGATTTTGCCATTTCAAATTACCTTTTAAGTAAAGATATTTATTATTTTGAATATCCT
>JAOABG010000172.1:260-610 GCA_026418475.1 bacterium
GATTTGATGTTTCATACGAAGGGGAATGAAAAAGAAATTGTTTTACAATTTTTTAAACCTCTTGAGAAAGCTAAGAAAAGAGAATTGCCTGCTTATTTTAAATTATCTTTTTCGTTATAGATATGAATTTTTCAAAAAAGGAGTTAGCTGTTTTTTGATTAATAATATAAATGATAAGAATGAAAGAAGTTTTGATATTTTTGTTCTTACCGTTTCTAAAAAAAGAGGGTATAGGGGATTACTTTCTGAATCTATATAGCTATGAAAATATTGCTTATAAAGGAGGTGTAGTTATGCATTCCAGGGAACATTTCAAGTATCCTTTCAAATTGCCTGACATGGGGTATTCT
>JAOABG010000173.1 GCA_026418475.1 bacterium
ATAAACGACACTTTTCAAATAAAGTTAAAAAAGCTTTCAAGAAGTTTCAATCCCTCATAGGTAGACTATAAACTGGAGCAAGAAGTTCTGCTGACATCAAATCAAAATGTTTCAATCCCTCATAGGTAGACTATAAACTAGGCTAGATTATTGTTTATCAATATAGCCGGTGTGAGTTTCAATCCCTCATAGGTAGACTATAAACTTTTTGACCGGAACAATCACTGTTCCTTTCTCACTCCTTAGTTTCAATCCCTCATAGGTAGACTATAAACTGAGAAACACATCCCTTTATTAGTTCTTACTAGCCTAGTTTCAATCCCTCATAGGTAGACTATAAACGTAGCTCAATTTGAGAATAGTCGGCATCGAATATAGTTTCAATCCCTCATAGGTAGACTATAAACAAAAATGCTAGAAGTATATTCGATGTCAAGTATAAGTTTCAATCCCTCATAGGTAGACTATAAACTTGTCAGATTTTTTATCAGAAATATTGAATGATTTAAGTTTCAATCCCTCATAGGTAGACTATAAACAATGAGGGATATCTGAATATATATCATATTGAAACCGAAGCGTTTCAATCCCTCATAGGTAGAC
>JAOABG010000174.1 GCA_026418475.1 bacterium
GTTCTCATTTCAACTTATAATCTTTTAACTTTGTAGAAATTTTTTGTCAATTGCGATGCTTTCAATTCCAAAAGAAAAGTTACCATCACTTAAGTACATTAAAGGAGTTGGTGAAGCAAGAGAAAAAGTTCTTCACGCACTTGGAATTCACACCATTGAAGATTTGATTTTTTATTTTCCATTCAAATACTATGACAGAACTACAGTCATTCCGATTTCTCAAGCATACTCACTTGCTCTTCATGAGTTTAACGAAGAAGTAACTTTTATCGGCAAAATCAAATCGGTTCGAAAAGTTCAAACATTAAAAAGACAATTCCTTGAAATCATTTTATTTGATAGGACAGGATATTTGAAAATAATTTTCTTTGAAGGAATTAATTACTTTCAAAAAGTATTTACGCCCGATCTTGTTGTTGCTTTTTCTGGAAAAGTTCAGATTGGAAACGATAATATGCCTGTGCTTATTCATCCTACATTTGATATAATTAAAGATGAAGAAGAATTTGATTTTCAAAATACAGGTAGAATTGTTCCGAGATATTCTTTGCGTGGAATCTCTCAAGCGAAAACAAAAGCTTTCGGTTCTCATACTC
>JAOABG010000175.1:0-153 GCA_026418475.1 bacterium
CAAACTCTAAAAGCTTACAACCTGCCAGTGGTAAGAGGCGATGGATAAAATTCTACTTTTTCTAAACTCCGCCTATCTTGGTCTTGGGTCTTTCTTTAGCTTCTATGTGGCACCGACCCTGTTTAAAGTTCTCCAAAAGGAGCAGGCTGGTAG
>JAOABG010000175.1:163-442 GCA_026418475.1 bacterium
AAGTGCTTTTCATAGAGACAAACCCTATACCGGTCAAGACCGCATGCTGGGCTCTAGGCATGTGTGAAAAGGAGTTTAGACTGCCACTTTGTGCCATGAAGCCCGAAAACGAGAGAAAACTCCTACAAACTCTAAAAGCTTACAACCTGCCAGTGGTAAGAGGCGATGGATAAAATTCTACTTTTCCTAAACTCCGCCTATCTTGGTCTTGGGTCTTTCTTTAGCTTCTATGTGGCACCGACCCTGTTTAAAGTTCTCCAAAAGGAGCAGGCTGGTAGC
>JAOABG010000175.1:451-571 GCA_026418475.1 bacterium
GCTTTTCATAGAGACAAACCCCATACCAGTTAAGACCGCATGCTGGGCTCTAGGCATGTGCGAAAAGGAGTTTAGACTGCCACTTTGTGCCATGAAGCCTGAAAACGAGAGAAAACTCCT
>JAOABG010000176.1:0-125 GCA_026418475.1 bacterium
TCACTATTAAGTTTTCTAAATAGACTTTCGTTATCAAATTTTTCAATTATTTCATATCCCGATAAC
Source organism: bacterium (assembly GCA_026418475.1). Taxonomy (GTDB): domain Bacteria; phylum DRYD01; class DRYD01; order DRYD01; family DRYD01; genus DRYD01. The sequence goes on from JAOABG010000176.1 coordinate 67, forward strand.
TTGTTTTTTATCCATTCTGAAATGTCACCGATTTTAATTAAAGCAAAAGGTTTATCGCT
>JAOABG010000176.1:135-560 GCA_026418475.1 bacterium
TCATTTATTAGTTCTGTTTTAGCTTTGATTAACAATTCTTCATTTAAGTCATTGCCTATTGCAATTTTTTCAATTTCTTTAAAGAAAAGATATAAATCTGAATCTTCTGTGTTTACTGAGTTTACTAATGTCAAAATCAAAGGATAATGATAAAAATCCTTTACTTGTAATTTTGCTTTTTTAATAAAAGAATGGAGTAACAGTATCTTTAGGATAATTATCTGTTTTTGCTCATCTGTAAAATCTCTATTTTCATTTAAGTTGGCTATATCTGATCGTGAAATATAAATATGTTTGCCATATCCTTGCTCTATAAATTTCTCAAGATTAAAATTAAATACACAAGTTGCAAAGTCGATAGGATCTGTAAACGTTGCAGAAAAATTAAAAAGAAAACCATTTCTTGAAAGAATTGAGTAATATAA
>JAOABG010000177.1 GCA_026418475.1 bacterium
ATTCATATCTCTATCTAAGGAGCATTAAGAAAATTAGTTTATTTTCGTTAGACAATGATGGCTCTAATGCATCAAGTATTATTTTCTTAATAACTTCGAAACCCACAATTCATATACGTCCACCTCCTTAGCTAATAATTGTTTTAAAATTCTTTATTACTTAAACCAGTATTAAAGGGTTACATGCTTCGAAATCTATAAGGAATTAACAATAAATAGAAAGGAGAACAATTTATGGCAAAATTAAAGAAACAAATACTTGGTAAAATTAGTGGCAAACTTGGAGATATTGTTTTTCGAAACACTGGTAAAACTAATTACATCGCTTCAAGACCATCAAAATTTAAGACACCAATGGACGAAAATTCAATTGAAAGAAGAAATAAATTTGCTTTATGTGGTAAATTTACTTCGCTTGTTCTTTCAATACCCGAACTAAAATATTTTTGGCTCCAAAAGACTCCAAAAAACAAGAATATTTTTAATTCTCTCTTTAGCATTTTCTATCCTATGATAAATAATCAAAATATTGATGAGACCATTACAATAACACCAC
>JAOABG010000178.1:0-257 GCA_026418475.1 bacterium
GTATTTGAATGTTGTTTATGATGAAATTCACAAATTGCATTTTGATCCTACTGGTAGACATCCTGAAAATCCATGGAGATTAGATTTAGCTATTTCTGCTTTAAAAGATTCTAAAATTTGGGAATTGATTAAGTTGAATAGTACTCCTGAAGGAGATCCTGAAATACTTAAATTGATACATTCTAAAGATTACATCGATTATATTAAGAATGAATGTGTAAAGGGTTTTCATCGTATAGATTCTGATACTTATGTTA
>JAOABG010000178.1:267-553 GCA_026418475.1 bacterium
GGCTATGCGTGCACCTACACTTGGATTTTGTATATTTAATTACGCTGCTATAGCTGCTAAAACACTTTTAGATAGAGGATTTAAAGTTTTAATGGTGGATTTTGATGCTCATCATGGTAATGGAACTCAAGATATCTTTTGGATTGAACCTAGAGTTATTCATATTGACATACATGAGTGGGGTATATATCCTGGAACGGGTTATGTAGATGATATTGGTGGAGGTGGAGCTGAAGGAACGAAAATAAATATACCTTTACCACATTACGCTGGAGATCCAGAATAT
>JAOABG010000179.1 GCA_026418475.1 bacterium
ATACCTGTCAATGACATAGATAGCATTTATCTTTTTGGAGAAATTGACTTAAACACCAAAGCTATAAACTTCTTTGCTCAGCAAGGAATTGTAATACATTTTTTCAACTACTATGGCTGGTGGACGGGGAGTTTTTATCCAAGAGAAGAACTTCTTTCAGGTGAGGTTATAGTTCGACAGGCCGAACACTATCTTGACCAGAAAAAACGACTCGAAATTGCCAGAGAATTTGTAAGAGGAGCAATTCATGGGTTTATTTATAATCTGAAAAGGTATTCTGATATAAATCCTGAAACGATCCAGCAACTCGATAATTATTATAAAAGCATAGAAAAACAAGATGATATTTCCTCACTTATGGGAATAGAAGGAAATGCAAGAGACACCTATTATAGTACATTTCCACTAGTAATAAAGCAAAAAATAGAATTTGACAAAAGAGTGAAGCATCCACCAGATAATATGATGAATGCATTAATATCTTTTACCAACAGTCTTGTATATACTTCTGTAATAAAAGAAATCTACAGGACTCAGCTCAACCCAACGA
>JAOABG010000017.1 GCA_026418475.1 bacterium
GAATACACTTAATAATATTAGTGAGGGTTCTATGTAGCTAATTAGTGAGTATCCAAAAAATATTATGAATGATATGATATATATTAAAATCATGATTACAGAAAGTATATAAAATTTAGTCCTCAATGGTTTTATTTCATAGTCTATTATGTTTTCTATCATAATCTATTAATTATTTTTAGAATATTTTTTATATCCCTTTTTGGAGTAGGTTTTAACATTGATGATAAATAATTATAATAATATTATGAGAATTGATAGTGATTTTTTGATTGTTGGAGCTGGTATAATAGGAATTTTTACTGCTTACAATTTGATGATACATAGGTTTCCCAATCGGAAAATAATTGTTTTAGAAAAAGAAAAGGATGTTTGCTTTCCTGCGAATGGAAGAAACAGTGGCGTTTTACATGCTGGAATATATTATTCTCCTGATTCAATGAAAGCCAAATTTAGTCGAGAAGGTAATTCTTTCTTAACTCAATATTGTCTGTCAAATAATATTGATATTAATTGGGATTTAATGACTACTTTACTATTAAAGCGGGAATTAAAAAATTACATATGATATCTTTTTCTAAATATATTCCTTCTAGAAGTTACATTCTTAGGTATAGATCAATCAGAAAATACAAGACAGAATTTTCTTGTATTGCATTAATTTTGATAAACACAAAATCTGAATTAACTCAAAAAGAAGATGCAATAAAAATTAGTAATACCAAAGTAGAGTACTTTAAAGTGGAAAGCGATACCCACGTCTATAACGTATTCTACTACTACTTGCATAAAAATGAAAGAATGTTTTATTTCAGCGTATTGAGAAAATTTACAATAAAGTATATAGAAGAAGAAATAAAAAAAATTAGACATTATCTTAGTATCTTTTTCTATCCTCAAGAGATATCAGTTGATGTGGACACCAGAAAATCAAATGAACCGTATATAGAGGTATCAAAAGCAGATACTGTGAACCCAAATGAAAATACTGAAACATCAAATAGATCAGATTATTATTTTTATTGATTATATTACAAAACTCTTTATTATTTGCAAAATTTTATTAAATTTATCAAGTGTTATATTTGGATTTATTATTCTAAATAGTTTGTATTCAAGTAAACTTTTGTCTGGATAGTTATACTGATACATTATGATGTGGTACTTATTATTACCATTGAACTTCATATAATATTTATCTTTTGGATAGAAGATAGTTTCATGAATGCTGAAGATACATCCGTAATAGAAAGTTTCTACGTATCTCCGTGTTTTTTCTGATATATTCAATTCTGAAAAATATATGGGTGGCTGCTGTTTATCCTTTATGTATAATATTATTAGAGAGTTATATTCATTGATTTCATATTTGCTAAAATCCTTTTGGTGTAGGTAATTTTTAAAGAAATTTGATTCTTGTGGGATATATTTTGCAATGTAGAAATTATCAATTAATATACCGTTTTTTAGCAACTCTTTGTTTATTGTTCTTGAAAACTTTTTGTTAAAATCGTTGTAAACAATTTTGGTAAGATTATAAATGATTCCAAAAAGGCTATAGATAGCAATCAGGATAAATACTAGAAGTATTATAATGGCAATTATTGATTCTAGGTTTTTATTTTTTGAAATGATTTCTATATATGTATCTTTGCTTTTCCTATTTGAAAGTGTAAAGAATGGAAGCTTTACAAAAACATAATATAGTGTAAAAGAAATGTAGAAATAGATTAGTAATAAAGTAATTGTAAACCAACCTATATGTACTAGTTGTGTAATTTGAAATGGCCAGAATTTTATTATTTGTATATCCTGTATCATTTATTTGTGATCTTTATAGTGGATATATAGTTTATTACAGTACTGATGTTTTGAATTACTTTTTTTATATCTTCCTTTTTTGCCCACATTGTTAGGTCTAGAGTTCTATGTGTTCTTATAATTGAATATTCATCAGTATGAAAAATTTGAAATTCATTTGTAACAGAGGAAACCAATTTTTCCGGATTATAAAAAATAATTAAATAATACTTACCATCTTTATCACCTATAACTGAAATAAAAAAAATGTATCTGATTTCATGATCATAAACCATTTTTACTATTTCTTTATATTCTATAATTAAGTTAGGAACGTTTACAAGCTCTTTATAAATTTGGATTTGAGTATTCAGAATCTTATCAAGGTTACCATCTGTTTTTTTTAACAATTCCAGTTTTAGTTCGCTGCTACTTAAGATTCTATATATAATGCTCTTCATTTTTCTACTGAAAACTCTGTTCATATCTTTGCTTAGACCCCATATAGTGATTATTGAGAATCCTATAGATATAAGATGCACTTTTGAATCAATGCCTATTTTGGTCAAGTATGAAAAAAAAATGAAAAAAGATGTGATATATAAGGAAAGTATTGCTATGAAAAAAAGATAAATTTTATTCTTTGTTGGTCTTATTTCATATTCTATGATATTTTCATTCATTTCTCTATTTAGAGAAATACCATATTTTTAGACTTAAACCTTCTGTTTTTTAAGAATTCAGAAGGTTTTTTGGAAATGATACACTAAAATAATTTATGATGATAATGGTATTTTTATGAGATATACTGTGGATTTCTTAATAGTCGGTGCTGGAATAGCAGGAATGTTTACAGCTTATAATATACTCGAAAAATATCAAAACAAAAAAAAGATAATTATCATTGATAAAGAAAAAGAAATAGGAATACATGCAAGTGGAAAGAATAGTGGGGTAATACATGCGGGTATATATTATACACCAGATTCACTTAAGGCAAAGTTCTGTATTGAAGGTAACAAGTTTTTAACTGACTACTGTATGAAAAACGGAATTCCCATAAACAAAGTGGGTAAGCTAATAGTTCCAACCTGTGTTGAAGAGCTTAGGAAACTACATGATCTACATGATAGAGCCAAACGAAATGGTGCTCAGGTGGAATTAGTATCCCAAAAGCAAGCAAAGGAAATTGAACCAAAAGTGAAAGTGTTTGAGGAGGCTATATGGAGTCCAAAAACTTCTACCATAGATCCAATGAAACTGATCCACAAACTATATGAACAATTACTAGACAGAGGAGTATCCTTTTTATTTAATTGTAAAATACTATCTTTGAAACCTCTGGAAAATATGATACTCTTAAATACTCAAGGAAAAAATGTTGTTTTGATTTGGAATGACAAATTTATTAACTGTGCTGGATTATATGCGGACATAATAGCAAAAAAATTCGGTCTAGCAAAAAATTATATTATCCTACCATTTAGAGGAATATACTACCAAATTAATAAAAAGGTTTTAAATACAAATGTTTATCCTGTTCCGACTTCAAAATATTTCCTAGGTATTCATTGGACAGTATATGAAGATAAAACAAAAGTTGGACCTAATGCTTTTCCTGCTTTTTGGAGAGAGAACTACCAAGCACTCAAAAATTTTTCAATAACTGAGCTAGTACAAACAGTTTCTCTGAATACCATATTACTATTAAAAAGCAAAGAATATAGGTTTAATGCACTAAAAGAACTGAAAAAAATAAGAAAACAAGATTTTATTGAGGAAGCTTTCAAATTAGTTCAAATGGATTCTATGCAAAATATTGATGATTTTATAAAAGCTGTTCCTGGAATAAGAGCGCAGATTCTCAATTTGAAGGATTTTAAGCTTGAAGACGATTTCATAGTGGAGAATACTGAAAATAGTGTTCATATCTTAAATATTGTTTCTCCAGGCTTAACTGCCAGTTATCCCTTAACAAAGATGATAGTAGAAAAGTTTATCTGATTTTATGAAGGTTAATAGGGGTATAAAATAGAATTATATCCATAAGTGGGCGGGTAGCTCAGGTGGTTAGAGCGCTTGCGTGACATGCAAGAGGTCACAGGTTCAACTCCTGTCTCGCCCACCAAATATCTTGGGATACCATAGACAGAACAATATCTTATGGAAGACATTTTGAATGTATTTGAACTGGAGAAATTTCTGGATAAATTAGAAGAGAGAATAAATATTCTCAGGGATTTAAAAAAACAGGGCAAACTTTCTAATCCTCAAGAACTTGAAATATTAGAGTCTAAAACTCAAAAGATCATAGAAGAACTGAAAATAAAAATACACCCTTTTAATAGGGTTCAAATAGCAAGGCATCCTAAGAGACCAGTTCTGCAAGATATTATTGATAATGTTTTTTCTGATTTTATTGAGTTAAAAGGTGATAGGTACGTTGGTGATGACTTGTCAATAACTGCTGGGATGGCAAAATTGGAAGATTACCCAGTTTTTGTTATTGGCCATAACAAAGGTAAAACCACTAATGAAAAAATAAAAAGAAATTATGGAATGAGTAATCCAGAGGGATTTCACAAAGCAATCAGGGTAATGGATGTGGCAAATAACTTCAGAACACCTTTAATAACTATAGTTGATACACCTGGTGCTTATCCAGGTGATAATGCTGAGCAGAATGGGCAGTATATAGCGATAGCCAAATCTATTTCTAAAATGTTCGAGTTGGATATTCCCGTTCTTTGTTTGATTTTGTCAGAGGGTGGCTCAGGTGGTGCTTTGGCTATAGCAGTTGCCAATTATATATTGATGATGGAAAACGCTTATTACTCTGTGATATCTCCTGAGGGTGCTGCTTCAATTCTATACAGGGATTCTTCTAAGTCCGCTGTTGCAGCAAAAAATTTGAAATTGACTTCCTACGATTTGCTTGAGCTTGGAGTAGTAGATGAAATAATTTATGAACCATTCTTAGGGATGCACAGGGACCTGAAAAACTCTTTCTCAAATATAAAAAATAAGTTATTTGAGTATATAGAGAAAAGTATTAAACTTAAGGATCTCAAAGAACACAGGTTTAAAAAGTTTAGAAAAATTGGATATTTTGATAATATTTCTAACTATGTATGAATATATCTGTTTTAACTAATGTATTTTTCCCCGTAACTAATGGTGTTGTACATAGTGTTCATTTAATATCAAGGGGACTTAAGGAATTAGAAAAAGATGTAATTGTTATATCTTCTAAACATCCAAGTTTCAATCATGATATAGTTCAGAAGTATAGGATTAACTATAAGCTTATTAAGTTGAAATCTATATATTTCCCAAAGGTTGATTACTGTATTCCTAATCCATTTACTTTAAGGGATGAAATAAGGAGAACAAACTTGAGGCCAGATATCATCCAAGTCAACCATCCTTTTGTTATTTATAAATTATCAAGAATAATGAAAGAGTACAATCCTAAGTCAAAAGTGGTGTTTATTTACCATACTCAATACGAGCAATATTATCATTATTTTAAGCTCATCCCAAAATTTATTTATGAGCGCTTTCTATACAAACATTTGGACGAAATATTTAGTTTTGTTGATGCTGTTATTTTTCCATCTTTGAGTGTGAAAAAATCTGTTCAAAAAAATTTTGAAAAATATGGAGACAAATTTGTCTTTATATCAAATCCAGTAGATCTGGAACATATGGAAAAATATGATGAAGAGAAAGTAAATCGACTTAAGGTGGAAAATGATCTGAAAAATAAATTCGTTTTGGGGTTCGTCGGAAGACTGGAAAAGGAAAAAAATTTGTATAAACTACTTGATCTTTTTAGAGAAGTTATAAATTTTTTCAAAGAAAGGAATTTGGATAATATAAGATTGATTTTGGTTGGTGGGGGAAGTGAGTATTCAAATCTTGTTAATTACGCCAGGTTTTTGGATCTGCAAAAATATGTTATTTTCACAGGAAAAATTTCATATGATGATATACCTAATTACTATCGGCTTATAGATGTTTTTATAACCGTTTCGCTTACTGAAGTAAAGCCTTTGTCTTATTTGGAGAGTTTATCTGTGGGAGCACCCATAATAGCACTGAAAACTTTTGGAGCTGATGACTTGATATTAGATGGGCATAATGGTTTTCTTATAGAGCATAATGATGATTATAAGAAGAATTTCATTTTAAAAATATTTGAGCTATATAAAAATAGAGATTTGCTGGAAAAGATGAAAAAAAATGCTTATCTATCTTCTCTGAATTATAATTACTTAAAAATTTCTACTAATTATCTAGATATTTATAAATCATTAATTTAAGATATTATTGTTAATAAAATAACTTTGAAAGGTGTTTTTAAGATTTTTTTTTACATTTGTAGATATTCTTTTTTTGTTTTTATACCATATTTATACATATTTATATATTTTATTGAGTATTTAGTGAAGGGGGGAGTAAAAATGGAAATAGGAACAAAAATGAAAAGAGTGGATCTGTAGTAATGAAAATATAAATTGGGAAAGGTTATAACCAGGAGCCGCCACAAAAGCCAAAATTTTCCGAACAAAATAATATTTAAACTATTGTTTGTAGATGAAACGTATTTCTTGAGTAAAAGTGAAGACGATAGTTTTTTTAGAAAATTACTAAGTAAACTCTGGGAGGAAACTCCATAGAAGGTTCAAAAAAAATATTACCATATAAATATAGCTTCAAAGTATCCCTAATTTTAGAATAGCTTATATCTTTTTTTAAAAAAAAGTTTTCAATTATAAGATTTGTTAGGAAATTTGTTTACTCTATTTTGAATACTACTATATAGGTTATGCTTTTATTTTCCTCTCTATCGAAATACTCTGCTGTTGCTGCAATATAGAGATTACCCTGGGAATCAGTGCATATGTCTGCACATTCAATTTGCTCTATTGTTTTACCTGTTGGTGTTACAAAACCATTAATTTTTAGTTTTCCTTGTTTTCCAAATGAGGTATCGATTTGCCCGGAATCATTTAGTTTGATTACTATTAAACTTTCATTTATTATGTTATTTCCTTCATTTCCTATAACATATAAATTACCTTCTAAATCAAAGTGCATGTGTATCCCTTCTGAGATCTGGTTATTTGGATGATTATTGAGAATAAAGTATCCTCCTGTTCCAAAAGAATTATCCAAAGTCCCATCTTCATTTAACCTTGCTACGAATAATCTAAATTTGTTTGTGGAGTCTTTAGTACTTCCAGTAATGTAAATTTTATTGTTGTATACATATATTGAATAAGGTATATCTGGTCCTTCTTGTGCTCCTCCTATATTATCAAGTATAACTGTTCCTCTGTCTCCAAATGAATAATCTGGAAGTCGATTTTGAAATAGTCTTTCTATACATATTTTAGTATCTAAATTTGCTATGGCTCTGGGCTTTTCTGAATCACTTGGTTTCCATGTTTTAACCAATTTGTATATTTTACCGTTGTTATCAACATAAACTGATACCAATCTGTTTTGATCCCGATTATGATTTATGATTCCACTATAATTTGTAATTCTATTTTCTTGGGGATCTAAAATATTTAGAAAGCTGATATTTCGCTTTTCTCTAGCAAAAGTGAATCCTCCGAAGTAAGTTATTCCTTTTTGATCAATAAAGAGAAAATTTCCTATTGATCCTCTTTCTCCTTGACTAAAAACGTATTTCCCAGCATCTTGAAAATTATTATCGATAGATCCATTTTTTTCCATCCTATATAGAATAGTATAATATCGGTCATCTTTTATTGCTTTGAGTAGAGTATATATTTTACCTTCTTTAGATACCTCTACAGATCTGGCTTCTTCCATTGAGTTATTGCTAAATTTATTGAATACAATATATCCCTTACCATTGAATGTTGTGTCTAATTTTCCATCTATATCTAGTTTCAATAGTATTGCTGATTCTCCTGATGAGCCGGCTAAATAGAAAGACCCATCTTCTATTGAATAGTCTATTGAATTAGCCTTGTCCCTGCTATATCTTTCATCGGTTATTTTACCTATAATTACAAGAGAATCATAAAACCCATTCCCATCTAGATCTATCCTATAAAAAGTTCCAAAGTTACTGGATACTTTACCTTCCAATTTAGTTTTTATTTTTATATTTACATATGGATTTTGTATTGGAGGGATAGGACGTTGAAGGTTTTCTATATTTGCTAAAGTAAACATGATTATATTCATTGTTATAAAAGAGATTATAAGTATAGTTAGGTAAATTATTTTCACTCTAATCACCTCTATCTTTAGTAATTTATCTTTGCTATAATTTAGCTTTGCTATTATTGTATCAATTCCTTGTTTTGGATTGGGTTTTTAATACTTTAAATGGAGGAATATATTTATTTACTTATGAATTTTATTAATGTGAACTCTATTTACTACGGGAGGGTAAAATATTATGAAAACAATACCAAAAAAGGAGTCAATAAACTATTCCAAGAGTGATTATCAAACTGAGCCATTCTTAAATTTTTCTGATTCAATGGTGGTTCAAAAGTTGAGAGATGCGATAGATTATGCAGAAAAAAACATCAATCAAGAATATCCTTTATTTATAGGTGGTAAAGAGTATTATTCTGATAAGAAGATTAGATCTATAAATCCTGGTGATTATTCTCAAGTTGTTGGTATTTTTCAGGATGCCAGTGTTGAACAGGCTGAATTAGCTGTTGAGGCAGCTAAAAAAGCTTTCAAAAGCTGGTCAAAGTTGGATGTTTATCAGAGAGCAAATATATTTTTTAGAGCTGCAAATATACTTAGACAGAGAAGATACGAAGCTATGGCTTGGATGATTTTGGAGGTTGGTAAAAATTATGCTGAGGCTGATGCAGATGTTGCTGAAACTATAGATTACCTTGAGTACTACGCTCAGCAGATGATAAATTTGCATGAGAATCCACACAGGTTGTTAAGGTTCCCGGGTGAAAAAAATTATTACCATTATTTACCTTTGGGGGTTGTTGTTGTTATTCCTCCATGGAATTTCCCTTTGGCTATTCCTGCTGGTATGTCTATTGCTGCTATGGTAACTGGTAATACTGTAATACTTAAGCCTGCTAATGATTCTTGTTTCATGTCATATTTGTTTTACTCGATTATGAGGGAAGCTGGTTTACCTGATGGGGTGCTCAACTACCTTTCTGGTAGAGGTAGTGTGGTGGGGGATTACCTTGTTAAGCATCCTGATATAAGGATGATTGCTTTCACTGGTTCAAAAGAGGTTGGCCTAAGTATATATAAGGATGCTTCTGTTGTCCAATCAGGCCAAAAACATCTCAAAAGGGTTATAGCTGAAATGGGTGGTAAAAATGCTATAATTGTGGATGATCTGAAAAACGAAGAATTTATTAATTATGCTGTTGTTAGTGTATTGGTTTCTGCTTTTGGATATCAAGGGCAAAAATGTTCTGCTTGCTCAAGGTTATTATTACATAGGAACATATATGACAAATTTATGGCTTTATTTTTGGAAAGACTGAAATCTGTAGAAGTTGGATTACCAAAAGAAAATAAGTTCATGGGACCAGTTATAAATAGATCTGCTCAGGATAAGATAATGGAATATGTTGAAATTGGGAAGAAACAGAATAAGTTGGTGTATGGTGGTAATAAGTTATTTGAGGACAGGGGCTATTATATTGAGCCAACTGTTTTTGAAGATGTAAATGTTAATGATACTATAGCTCAGGAGGAGATATTTGGCCCGGTTTTAGCTGTTATGAAATTTGATGATTTTGATAATGCTTTGGATATTGCTAATTCTACTGATTATGGTCTTACAGGTGCAGTTTTCAGTGAAAATAGATATAATATTGAAAAAGCGGTAAATGGTTTTCATTGTGGTAATCTGTATATTAACAGAAAATGTACTGGTGCTATTGTAGGTGTTCATCCATTTGGTGGGTTTAATATGTCTGGAACTGATGCGAAAGCTGGTGGTCCTGATTACCTATTGTACTTTTTGCAGGGCAGGACGGTTTCTGAGAAAATAGATTTTTAAATAATAAAACGATAGGGGGTTGGTTTATGATTACTTCAGAGGCCGAGGGTAAAATTGATTATCCCTCTTTGTTCAATAGGCTTGTTTTAATTGGTGGAAATTCTAATTCTGAACTTTCTAAAAGAATATCTCATAATTTGGATATACCACTTGCTAACAGTATAATTTCAAAGTTTTCTGATGGGGAGATAAGGGTGAAGATTTTAGAAAATGTTAGAGGTAAAGAAGTTTTTATAATCCAATCCACTTGTCCACCTGTTAACGATAATTTAATGGAATTACTTATAATAATAGATGCTATTAAAAGGGCGTCTGCCAGCAGTATAACCGCTATTATACCTTATTTTGGATATGCAAAACAGGAAAAGAAGGTATCAGGGAGAGAACCAATAACAGCTAAACTTGTGGCTAATTTGATTACTGTTGCTGGTGCTAACAGGGTCGTTACCATAGATTTACATGCTCCTGCTATACAGGGATTTTTTGATATACCTGTTGATAATCTTTATGCTTACAGTACTCTTGTTAATGCTTTTTTTGAGAATATAGGTAAGGTTGATAAGGATAGCTTTGTTATACTTGCTCCTGATGCTGGAAGTGTTATAAGGGCACGGATGTATTCTGAAAAAATGGGGTTACCAATTGCTGTTATGTTTAAAAGGAGACCAGATATAGAAGAAGTTGAATCTATGGAGGTTGTTGGGGAAATAGAAAACAAAAACGTGATAATAGTTGATGATATGATATCCACTGCTAAGACGTTGGTTCGTGCTGCTGAGAAACTGAAAAATATGGGTGCTAATAAAATATACGCTATGGCCATACATCCTGTTTTCTCTTCCAATGCTGTACAATTGATTGATGATTCTCCTATAGAGAAGATATTTGTAACTGATACTATACCTGTGAAAAAGACAAATCAAAAAATAGTTGTTGCTTCAATATCAAATCTTATATCGGAAGTTATAAAAAGGATATATTTGAAAAAATCAATAAGTGAGCTTTTTGATTAAAATTGAATACTGTAAGTAAATATATATTTTTTATATTTTTTCTTTTGTCTCTTTTTGGTGTTGCTATGGTATATTCTGCTTCTTTTGATTTATCATTGGTTTTAAAACAATTATTAGCTGTTGTTGTTGGTATAGTTATGTTTTTTGTTGTTTATAGGATGGATATTGACAATATCAAGCAGTATTTGGTTCCTATTGTTGTTATAAATATTTTATTATTGGTTTTGGTTTTAACTCCGTTGGGTATTGAGGTTAACGGTTCAAGGGCTTGGTTGGGTATAGGGCCTGTTAACATTCAGCCTTCAGAATTTGCCAAGCTAGCAATTGTATTATATACGGCTTATTTTATTTCTAATAGGATGAATGTTGTTGAAGATTTTAAGAGGGGTTTTGTTCCTCCGTTTTTGTTGATGTTAATTTTCGCTATTCTTATAAATTTGGAACCTGATTTGGGAAATGCTTCCATTGTTGCTTTACTATTTTTAATGATAATGTTTATTGGTGGTACTCCGTTGTGGCATTTTTTACCACTTGCTGTTTTTTCGTTCATTGGTTTTTGGGTACTTTTATTTACCAAGAGTTACAGAGTCAAAAGGATATTGGCTTTTATTGATCCTTGGAAAGATCCATTGGGTTATGGGTATAATATAATTCAGAGTCTGATAGCTCATGGGAGAGGTCATATATGGGGCGTTGGGTTTGGTAATAGTGTGCAGAAGAATTACTATTTGCCTGAAAAGCACACGGATTTCATATATGCTGTTGTTGGTGAGGAACTTGGGTTGGTTGGAAACATCATTATTTTGATTATATTTGTTTTATTTTTTACATTTGTTGTTCATAAGGCTTTAAGGATTAATAATGTTTTTTATAGGTTGGTATTATTTGGATTGGGGTTTATGATTTTTGTCAACGCAGTTATAAATATTTCGGTTACTTTATCATTATTGCCTGCCACTGGTGTTACTCTACCTTTTGTAAGCTATGGTGGTACTTCTCTGATTGTCAATTGGATAGCTCTTGGAATTATAGTCAGTATAATCAATAAGCCAGATGAAGTGAAAAAAGTTGATGTTCATAACAAGATAGTTTTCCAAAAGAGTGTGTAAATGTTGAACGCTTTAGAAGCTTTTGATAGTTATACTTTTCTTATTTATATGTCGGAGAATTCAAATTTGAATAAAATAAAGTATTACAAAAGAAAACTGTCTTTTATAAGGGACCAAATTTTTGAAAGTATTAAGCTTGGAAAGTTTGACTACAATTCGAGATTTTTTGATAAAAATATTTTATCCAAATTTGAGGAAATAAATAATTTTGGAGGTATACTTAAATTCAAAGAAAGGTTGCTTTATTGGTTTATTACTAGAATGTTTAATTATTCATTGTATATTGATTTTGATAGGTTGGATTATAAATTATTTTGTATGAGGGATTTATATTTTTTGAGTCAAGATGAAAAATTTTACACCAATTTTTATAGATTAGTTACTGAACATGGTGTTGTTGTTGACTATCGGATATTCAGGGAAAAAATAGGGGAGTATATTAATTTTTTTATCAAGAGTTATTATGGGATTGGCTTTTTTCATGAGGTTTACTTAGTTTATGAATTGATTAAAAATGAGTTAAAAGAAAAAGGGGTGGAATTTTTTGAGAGTGGTTCTGTTGCAAGATTCGATAAGTTTATAGAGAACATTTGTTTTATTTTCCCTTTTAATATTGATGATCCTTTGAAATGGACATTTGAAACCCTTAAAAAATTGGAATTGTATATACTCAAGTATGAAATCAAATGGTTTGGGGATTATAGTATTTTCACTTTCTGGATTTCATTTTGTAAGGTCCCAATAGTTTTCGTATTTTCAAAAGACCATGTTATTTTCAATTTGTATTATTTATTTTCTGGTAGATATTTGAGTTTTTCTGAATTTAATGATGGAAAGGAATTAATCCTTTTTTTGATTGAGGAGGATCTCAAAAAACTTTTATCTGGGTTTGCCCATTATTTTTCTAATTTGGATGATTTTTATTGTTATTTGGGATTAAATCCTATTCCCGTTGAATTGATTGATTATCCGGGTGTTTTTAAAATAGCTAAAGATAATGATTTTAAAGATTTGATAAGTGTAGAAGATATAAAAGGTGATTTGCATATACACACAACTTTTTCTGATGGTAAGAACTCTGTTGATGAAATTATTGGTTTTGCTAAGTTAAAGGGATATGAATATGTTGGTATATCTGATCATGTGGATTATTTGGTTGATAAGATTGATGAATATGGAAATTTGGGATTTTGTGATTTACTTGTTTTTTGGGGTGTTGAAGAAAACATAGGTCCAAATGGTGATCTTTTTTCAGATAGTAATGAAAAATCAAAAAATTTGATAGAAAAGATTGATTATATTAACCTTTCAATTCATTCTGATTTTAATTTATCTGAGCAAATGAATTATAGGAGAGTATTGAATTCATTGAATAAAGGAAAGGGGTTGGTATTTTGTCATCCCACTGCACGAGTTTTAGGTGTAAGGAATCCTATACTTATTTCACAAGAAAAAATGTTTGAAATATTTGATTATGTTAACAATAATGGTAAGTATATAGAGATAAATTCTCATTTGGATAGATTGGATTTGGATTATTCCTTGATCATAAATTATAGATTTTTAAGAAATAGAGAGCTAAATGTTGTTATAAATACTGATGCTCATAGTTTGAATCAGATGAATTATATTAATTATGGGGTTAAGTGGGCCAGGAAAGCGTGGTGTAAAAAAGACAACGTACTTAATTCAAAAAAAGCAGAGGAAATAAAAAACATAATTCATAATTTATGAGATATATTGGAATAGTAAGACTGGATAGAATAGGTGATACGATTCTAACTTTACCGGCTATTAAAATGGTAAGAAATAAGTATTCTGATTATAAAATTGTTGGTATTTTAAATGAATATAATTCCCAGTTATTTTTATATAATTCCCAGATAATACATCCATATTTTGACATAATAGAAATTTTACCAATTAATCTTTATTATGGAAAAGTCAGTGGCTTTTCTGTATTTATTGATATTTATAACTATTTGAGGGTTATGTTTTGGAAAAACAAGAAAAAGTATAGGTTTGAGAAAGTTTTTGTTTTCAGTCCTACAACTGTTAGTTATTTGTTAGGAAGAAGTTTAAGAGCAAATAGGAAATATACATATTTTTATGCTACGAGATTTAATAAATCTTTTTTTTCAAGGAGTTTCATACACTATGTTGATAATGTCGATAAGAGTGTTATTGATGATTATAGCAGTGTTAGACATGAGATATTTCAGAATTTGGATGTTGTTAGGTTGGATTTTGATTTGGAGTTAATGGATTTAATCAGTTATAGACCTGAAATTTTTTTGCCTGATATTCCTTTTGAAAGATATGACTTATTAATTTTTGATAAAGAACTCTTTTTTGTGGATAATGCTGGTAAAAATTGGATAAGAGATTTTGTAAATACAATTTTTGATGAATGTAAAAGAAAAGCAGGAGAAAATCTGAAAGTTGGGTTTGTTTCCAGAAGGAAGCAAGAATTTGAATTTGCTTTGAACCCAAATGTTATTGAATTAATGGGGTTGATAAAAAATTGTAAATGTGTTATATGTTTTGATAGTGGTATACTTCATATGGCTTCTGCATTTAATACTAATGTTGTCGCTATTTTTGCTAATAGATATTTTGATTTTGATACAAAAAGATGGGCACCATTGTCAGATAATAAAAAAATAGTTAAATTGGATATATTTAATGATGAACATGTTGGTGATTTGGATTTTGAGTTGACAAACCCTCTTGAGTTTGCTAAGTATGTTTTTTATCAAGCACAGGAGTATTTATAGATTTTCAAAGGTTATTCCCTTTATTTTATTTTTATTTTTTGTTTTATTCCTTTATTTTTTTAATAATTTTGCTAATTTGGGTGTTAAAGAGGGGAGTCCAGATGATGTTTATCTTATCCTTACTGATAAACATAAGCTTATTAATTTTTATGAGATTAACAATTTTAATAATCAGCAAGATAAGGTTATTTTCGGATATTTCGTATTGATTTTTTTATTGATGTTTCTTTATTTGGTTATTAGGACAAATAATGAGGAGGGAGTTTGCTATAATTATATGAATTTTTATTTTTTATTTTTTGGATATTATTTCATGCAAATTTTTTTACAGTTTTTGGGTATTAATTTCATTTTTCCATTATTATCTGCTTTTGTAAATGGTAATTTAATGTATGAGGTTATGATTGCAAAGATTGTTCTTTTGCTAAGTGTTGTAATTGGGGCTCCTTTAATAGTTTTGACTATTTTGCACAAGCACAATAGAATAGATTTATTTAGTTTTTTAAATAATTTATTTTTTTTGTTTAAAAAGGATTATATTGGTTTGATTTTGCTTTTTTCTTGTACTTTTATAATGTTTGTTTTGATTGTTGTTTATTTTTTTGTTTTAGGGAATTTAGATTATAAGAGTTTGGGATTATTGGTGATTTACATTAAATATGCGGGAATATACGAGTTGGTTCTTGGGTTTTGTGGTATTGTTATTTTTGTTCCGTTGGTTGAAGAATTGATATTTCGTAAGTATTTGATGGATTATTTACTGAATTTTTTTGACAGGTGGTTAGTTGTATTTTTTTCAGCTTTGGTTTTTGGTTTGGTTCATTTCGAAAGTATTATCAATACTGTTTTTATTTTTTTTATGGGTGTTTTTTTTGGTTTTGTATATTTGATTAAGAGGGATATTATTTATACCTATATTTTACATTCTTTTTACAATTTCTTATCTATGATTTTCTGGGTTTATATAGATTAATTAACATATGAGTGGTTTTATTAGGTTAGTTAGAACATTGCATTCTTGGTTTGGATTTATATTTTCTGTATTTTTTATAGCTACTTCTATTACTGGTATAATTCTTGTTTTCAGGAAAGATATTCCTAAGGGCATTAAGGATCTAGCTTTCACTATTCACACTTATGAGTGGGGAGTTTTGAAGTATTGGGCTATTATCGTTGGTTTGGTTCTGATTGGGCTATCTGTAACGGGGATTATTCTTTTTTTTGATATTCAATTGAAAAAGAGTGGCAAGAAATAAAAAAGGAAAAGCTTCTTTTTTGAAGAAATACTTTTTGATAACTTTATTAAGGAGGTATCATTATGTACTCGGAATTGATGAGTAAATTTTTGGAAACTTCTGAGGATATATTAGGGATATTTATAGTTGATAGGGAGAAAGAAGTACCGATTGAGTATTCTTTGAAACAGCAAATGAATTTAAATGAAATTGAGGAAGTCTGTAGAGCTGTTTCTAAATCTTTGAAAGCTTATGAAGTAACAAAGTCTAAGTCAGATCTTATAACAATTGTTTTTAATACGAATGATTTTTCAATTATAGCTGATGATTATCAGGATAACAATAGGATACTTGTTATTTTGTTTAAGCCAAACTATTTTATTGTCAAGTTTGTTGGTAAAAATGCTGAATATTTGGGAAAAATAATAGAGAAGATAAAATCTGAAAAGTGATGAAAGTTGAGAGGATAGAAAAAATACGTAAATTATTGCAAAGAGAAATAAGTGTTTATCTCCATAGTAGAATGAATTTGTATTATATTCAAATAAATAGAGTTTTATTATCTCCGGACTTAAAGAGAGCCAAATTTTTATTTAGTTGTTTGGATAACAATGATAAATCTAGTGATATGGAAGATTTTTTGAACAGGAATTCTAGTAGGATAAGAGCTGATCTGTTCAGATTGTTGAAAATTAAGATTGTTCCTGAATTCATATTTGAGTATGATAGGGGGGGATATTATGAGTTTGTTTCGGACCAAGGGGGTTGAAGAGTTTCTTAAGGATTTGGAACAGGGGCCTCAACTGAAGAGAGCTTTGGGGCCAATTGCTCTGATTTCTTTGGGTTTGGGTGCAATAATAGGTGCTGGGATATTTGTGATAACTGGACATGCTGCTGCTTCATATGCTGGTCCTGCTGTGGCAATATCTTTTATAATTTCCGGTATTGCTTGTGCTTTGGCAGGATTGGCTTATGCTGAATTTGCAGCTATGGTTCCTGTTGCTGGTAGTGCTTACACTTATTCTTATGCTACTCTTGGTGAGTTTTGGGCTTGGTTCATAGCTTGGAACTTGGTTCTTGAGTATCTAATAGCTGGAGCGACGGTGGCTGTGGGTTGGTCAGGCTATGTAGTTGATTTGTTTAAACAATTTGGTATACATATATCTCCACTTTTAACCAATGCTCCTCTGGATTTATTGAGTGGTGAAGAAAAAAGGAAGATTATTGAGTCTGGAAAGGAGTTATCCTTTATTGAAAAGTATCTGGGGTTACATTTTACAGGTAGTTACATAAATTTACCTGCAGTTTTGGTTGTGTTTGTAGTGGGTGTAATACTTTTAATTGGTATAAGTGAATCTGCTGTAGTTAATAATATTATTGTAATATTGAAAACATTTGTTTTATTATTATTTGTTGTTATTGGTTTTGGTAATATTGATGTTTCCAATTGGGATCCTTTTATTCCTCCTTCTTCGGGAAATTTTGGTGAGTATGGATGGTCGGGTATTCTCAGAGCTGCAGGAGTTGTATTTTTTGCTTATATAGGGTTTGATGCTGTGTCAACTGCTGCTCAGGAGGCAAAGAATCCTCAGCGGGATGTTCCCATTGGTATTCTTGGTTCCCTATTTATTGCGACTTTACTTTACATAGCTGTTTCTTTGGTATTGACTGGTGTTGTTCACTATAGCAAATTAAATGTTCCTGCTCCGATAGCTGTTGCTGTTAATGCTATGGGTCCCCAATTTGGTTGGCTAATGTTGGTTGTGAAACTGGGTGCTATAGCTGGTTTGACTTCAGTTATTTTAATGACTTTGTTGGGTCAGACCAGGATTTTCTTTGCTATGGCAAGGGATGGCTTGTTACCTGAATCGTTTTCAAAAATTCACAGCAGGTTTAAAACTCCATATATTTCCACTATTGTGGTTACAATTGCTGCAATGTTTATAGCTGCGATTTTCCCAATAAATATTTTGGGAGAATTGGTTTCTATAGGGACTTTATTGGCTTTCAGTATTGTTTGTGTTGCTGTTGTTGTGTTGAGAGTTAAAAGACCTGAATTGAATAGACCATTTAAAATGCCACTTGTTTTTATTTTAGCTCCACTGGGTGCTTTAGCTTGTGTATTGCAAATGGTTTTCTTACCTACTGATACATGGTTAAGATTAGCATTTTGGACTATTATAGGAGTTTACATATACTTTTTGTATGGATATAAACACAGTAGGTTGGCTAAAAAAGAATAATGACTTATAAATTTGAGGATCATACAGCGGATATTATGTTGAGTATCAAAAGCGATAGTCTGATAGGCTTTTTTAATGATATTTTGGCTGCTTTGTGGGAGATATTTGTTTCAAAAAATGATGATTTTAAGATGAAGAGACCCCGTTATTTTGAGTTTAAGCTGTTTTTTGACAATCCACAAGAATTAGTTTTTAATTTTATAAATAAGTATATATATTTTGTTGAAGTAAAAAGGTTAATAATTTGTAAAGTAAAGGATTTAAATATTATTCAAAATACTGCTATTTTTGTTTCTGAAGTAATTAAATTAGGAAAGTTTGTTTCTTATATAAAATCTCCTACTTATCATAATTTTGAGGTAGATTTGGATAACTATTTTTGCAGGGTTGTGTTAGATGTATAATATAGCTGTTATTTTAGCTGGTGGTTTTGGAACAAGGCTTTTTCCTCTTTCCAGGATAAATTATCCAAAGCAATTTCTTAGAATATTTGGAGGAAAAAGTTTGTTGCAAATTACTTATGAGCGTCTTAAAAATTTGAAGATTTTTGATGAGATTTGGGTATGTGCTAATAAGAAACATTTATATTTGATAAGAAGAGATTTGCAGGATATTTGTCATAGGATAGTTTTGGAGGAAAAATCAAAGAATACGGCTTATGCTTTTTTATATTCTGCATTTAAAATATTAAATAATTTGGATTTAGATGATTCGAATTTTATTTTTTTTCCATCTGATCATTTTATTCTTAACGATAATGGATTCGATGTATCTGTTAGAGATTTGATTGTATTTTTGGGAAAATATCAAAAAACATTTGTTGTTGGGGTGAAACCTACTTTTCCTTCTACAGAGTACGGATATATAAAAAAAGGTGATAATGTTGATGGTAGTTTGTTTACAGTTGATAGGTTCATAGAAAAACCTAATAAGAGTAGGGCCAGGTATTACCTGAAGAAGAGTTGCTATTTATGGAATTCTGGTATATATGCTTTTAATTTTGGTTTTTTTCTGAACGATTTATTTTTCGTCAATCCAGATTTAGAGACTTTTTCAAATCTAGAAGTTTTGGAAGTTAAGATAGATAGTTTTCCTAATATTTCTATAGATTACCTTTATAGTCAGAAGAGTTCTAATTTAGCGGTTTTAGAAGGTAATTTTGGATGGTCAGATTTGGGAAGTTTTGAAGAAATTATTAAAGTATCTAATCTAAATAAGGAGAAAGTTATACAGATTGATTCTAATATTGATCTTGTTTTGGATGAATTTGAAGATTTTCATGATAAGAAATATTGTTTCATTGACGTTGATGATCTTATAATAGTTGATACTAATGATTTTCAGCTTGTATCTAAAAAAGGTAAAACTCAAAAAATATCAAAAGTTTTAGAAAATGTTTCAAAGGAACAAAGAAAATATAATTCTTTTGATTTTAGACCTTGGGGATATTATAGGGAGATTGAAAAGTCTAAGAATAAATATAGAATAAAAAATATTGTTATTTATCCTTTTCAAGAATTATCTTTGCAATACCATAATCATAGAGATGAATATTGGATTGTTGTTAATGGAAGAGGAAAGTTAATTATTGACAATACTTTTATGGATATACTTCCTGGAAAGTTTTTTCATATACCTAAAGGTAGTATTCACAAAGTGATAAATGATTCTAATGAAAATATGGAAATAATAGAGGTTCAATTTGGAGATATTTTATCTGAAGATGATATTATAAGAATTAATGATAAATATGATAGAGTTTGAAGGATAAGGTTATTTTTTGAAGAATAATTTAATTGTAATTGATAGAAAAGGAGGGATAGAAAGTGGCAAAATCTAAATTTGTTAGGACAAAACCACACTTAAACGTGGGAACTATAGGTCATATAGATCATGGTAAAACCACTTTGACAGCTGCAATAACTAAGGTTTTATCAATGAAGAAAATGGCTCAGTTTATGGCTTATGATCAAATAGATAAAGCTCCTGAAGAAAAAGCAAGAGGTATTACAATTAACATAGCTCATGTTGAATATGAGAGTGATAAGAGGCATTATGCTCATGTTGACTGCCCAGGTCACGTTGACTATATTAAAAACATGATAACTGGTGCTGCTCAAATGGATGGAGCAATTTTGGTTGTTGCTGCAACTGATGGTGCTATGCCTCAAACAAAGGAACACGTATTATTAGCAAGGCAGGTTGGTGTCCCCAGAATTATCACTTTCATTAATAAAGTAGATGATCCTTCAGTTGACAGTGAATTGGTTGATGTGGTAGAAATGGAAGTAAGGGAATTGCTTTCCAAGTACGGTTTTGATGGGGATAATGCTCCAATTGTTAGGGGTAGTGCTTTAAAAGCTTTGGAATCTGGTGAAGAAAATGAGTGGACACAGAAGATACTTGATCTTGTTAAAGCAATGGATGATTACTTTGAAGAGCCACCAAGGGAAATTGATAAGCCGTTCCTGATGCCTATTGAGGATGTTTTTAGTATAACTGGAAGAGGAACTGTTATTACTGGTAGGGTTGAAAGAGGAAAGCTGCTACCAAACACTGAAGTTGAAATAATAGGTTTGAAAAGGGATCCTATGAAGACAGTCGTAACAAGTATAGAAATGTTCAGAAAAATATTGGACGAAGCTATACCTGGTGATAACGTTGGTCTTTTATTAAGAGGTATAGGCAAGGATGAAGTTGAGAGAGGTCAAGTGGCTGCTGCAGTAGGTTCTGTTAAATCATATACCAAATTCAAAGCAAATGTTTATGTTTTATCTAAGGATGAGGGTGGAAGACAGAAACCATTTACCTCTGGTTATAGGCCACAGTTCTATATAAGAACTGCTGATGTTACAGGAACAATAAAGTTACCTGAGAATATTCAGATGGTTATGCCAGGAGATAATGCTGAGTTTGAAGTTGAGTTAATACAGCCTGTGGTTCTTGAAAAAGGGCAAAGATTTGCTATAAGAGAAGGTGGAAAAACTATAGGTGCTGGAGTTGTTACAGAATTATTATCTTAATTGAAGGTGATAAGTTATGGCTGCCAAAGGAAATAGAATATTGATATATTTAGGGTGTACCAAGTGTAAGGCCAAAAATTATGTTACTACTAAAAATAGGGTTAAAACGACACAAAAGCTGAAAATGAAGAAATTCTGTAAACATTGTAGAGAGCATACTGAACATTCCGAAGTGAAGTAAAATATTCAGGGAGGAAGGATTCTTCCTCCCTGTAAATAGAAGATGAAAAAAATAGTTGGTTTTATAGGAGAAATTAAAGAAGAGCTTCAAAAGATAGCCTATCCCGATAGACAAGGTGTGATTAATGCAACTAAGTCAATTACTATAATTGTTTTTTTTGCAGCCATATATATGGAAATCATAGATTTTCTTTTAAAATCAATCTTTAAATATGTGCTAAAAATAAGTCTTTAATTATAAATTAATATTCAGAAGGGTGAATAATATGGAAGAAAAAAAGGAAGAAGTGGAAGTTATTGATTCAGATGATAAATTGAAGAGTCATCCAGATGCAGAGTGGTATATAGTCCATACTCTATCTGGTATGGAAGAGGAAGTGAAGAATAATATTGAAATAAAATCTAAAAATCTTGGTTTAGATAATAAGATATTTAGACTTATAGTTCCTTTTGAAAGGGAAGTAAAGATTAAATCTGGGAAGCAAAGAGAGGTTAGGAGAAGAATTTTTCCTGGATATGTTTTTGTCGAGATGATTCTTGATAATGAGACTTGGAGTTTTATTAAGAGTATTCAAGGTGTTACTGGATTTGTTGGTCCCCAAAACAGGCCAACACCTTTGACTTATGAAGAAATAA
>JAOABG010000180.1 GCA_026418475.1 bacterium
CTACTCCTTTATATATACAGTCTCCACTGGGGGCTACAATATGAGACCCCGTTAGGGGTTTTTTAAAAAGTGGAGTCGGCGTCCCGCCTGTGTGTTGTAGGGGTGGACCTGTGTGTCCGCCCTGAATAAAGCAATAGTGTAGCACAGGCATCCTGCCTGTGTGTGATGTATCAGGGTAACAAAAGCGTCCCGCTTTTTTGGTTCATACCCCCCGCCGGAACAGAATCGTCTTGTAGGGCAATTCAAGAATTGCCCTCTGAAGATTATCTTTGCAGAACCTCAATATACAGTGAATTTATTTTCTTATGCAGGGTCTTTAAATTTAAAAAGTGGAGTCGGCGTCTCGCCGACACAGTCTTGTAGGGGCGGGTTCCAAACCCGCCCTCCTTCGACAATCTCAGCAACCGGGCACACAAATAAAAATATGTAGGGGCGAGCGGCCGCTCGCCCCTACTACTGTTTTATCAGGGCAGACGCATAGGTCTGCCCCTACACAATTTTGCAATATGTATGAGTAATATTCATGATAGGCATTGAGCATGCA
>JAOABG010000181.1 GCA_026418475.1 bacterium
ATATATATAGTCTGTATAGAGAGTGATTACAAAAATTTATTTGGATAGGTAAAATAGAAAAGTTGTGGTATTGTTTTTGAATGCTAGTTTTCATTCCTCATAGGTAAGCTGAAAACGAGTAAATAGGAATGAACTCCCTCCATTTGTTACAATAGTTTTCATTCCTCATAGGTAAGCTGAAAACGAGATAACAAAAGATAAATGGGTTATAGAGGAGGTATAAAAGTTTTCATTCCTCATAGGTAAGCTGAAAACCAGATATAAGCAGGGTTAATAGCAAGTCTGACATAAGCTGTTTTCATTCCTCATAGGTAAGCTGAAAACAGCAATAGTTGCTATTGGTTTTTAATGTCCAATAGGTGTTTTCATTCCTCATAGGTAAGCTGAAAACAGCTATTCCATTAGCAGCTACTACCATATTTTGGTAGTGTTTTCATTCCTCATAGGTAAGCTGAAAACTAGTCAGTAGGATTTACAACAACACATGTATTATCTGTTTTCATTCCTCATAGGTAAGCTGAAAACAAATAAAGGCCTCAG
>JAOABG010000182.1 GCA_026418475.1 bacterium
TTTTATCACCAATATAATTGAAATATGTTTTTGTGATATCCAAATCATTTGGATGAACTTCAAATTTTATGATATCATTCTCATCGGCTAATATTTTGTTACTTTTCTGATAAGTAGGTATAAGCAGAAGCTTATCTTTTATTTCTGGATTGATTTCAAACAAATCGCCAATCCATTCTTCTTCGTGTTTTTCTTGTTGGAGTGTTTCAATTACTTCTTTAAGGTTTTCGGCTTTGGTTCCGTAAACAAATAGGGTTTCTAACGGCTGTATCATGTCTTTGATTATCAAATTTTTCTATGATTTCGTAACCGGTGAGTTTATTTTTTATCCATTCCGATATATCGCCTATTTTGATAAGGGCAAAAGGACTATCGCTTGTGGTAAGTTTTAAGATGAGTTCCTGTTTATTCCCAGGTATCTTTAATACTTCAATTTTTCCGTTTGTTTGGGCATTAAATGTATATTGTAGAATATCAGAAAAATGGATGTTATCAATTTTGGAATTATCAATCACAATTTTTTCATTATCAAATTC
>JAOABG010000183.1 GCA_026418475.1 bacterium
CTATTAAGCAGTAGTATAAAACATAAAAACAATAGAGATGAAAAAAGAAATATATTATTTAAATTATTCATTGGTATATTTGTACAATTATCAGGAACACAACAAGAGATACTATGATAAAGTATAAATTCTTCATTAGTATATTTTTACTGAGAAAGATCTTCTTGTGTAAGAACCTTACCCTCGTTTAAATTCCTCATTGGTATATTTGTACGTTTTATATATGACATTACTTTGCTTTATAAAGATAGTTTTAATTCCTCATTGGTATATTTGTACTATCAATAAAACATACTCAAAAGAAATAACATACAAGTTTAAATTCCTCATTGGTATATTTGTACCGTTTTTTCTACAGTGTCAACGTAAAAAAGCAATGCGTTTAAATTCCTCATTGGTATATTTGTACTAGTATCCATAACTACGTATAATAATTCAAAACTATTGTTTAAATTCCTCATTGGTATATTTGTACTAATGAAAGAATAGTTAATATTGCCACCACACCCCTGTTTAAATTCCTCATTGGTATATT
>JAOABG010000184.1 GCA_026418475.1 bacterium
CCCATTTGCTATGTTATGTAGAACTACGGCAGTATCATTGTTTTTGTCTCCATCTATGTCTCTCCCAAGAGGGGTTCCAAATGTATTAGAAACATATGTATTAGAAACTTTTACTGTAGGGTTACAGGAATGTAAGAAAATACTGGAAAGTATCATTGCTACGGTTACAAATATAATTAATAGATTAATTTTCATTAGTTTTCTCTCCTTTTTATGATAATAATCATTATATCTTATTAGTAATATTGTATAATTTTATATATCAAAAGTGTACTATCTTTTTTTATTTTGAATGATTTATAGTAGTTAAAAATATACCAAAAAACTGTATTGTTTAATAAGTTTTCATTCCTCATAGGTAAGCTGAAAACTAATAGGAAGGAGGATAGTAGCAAATAAATGTGAATGTTTTCATTCCTCATAGGTAAGCTGAAAACTTTGATTAAAATGCAGTTGAAAGAAAAGTTATTTCAGTTTTCATTCCTCATAGGTAAGCTGAAAACACTATTCTGAATATTGGATTACGTATTAT
>JAOABG010000185.1:0-234 GCA_026418475.1 bacterium
CCCCTGCATAGTACACACAGTCAAGAAGCCTGTGCTAAAGTAATCAAAGCGTCCCGCTTTGTCTTTTATATAATCTGAGGGGCAGGTTTAGAACCTGCCCCTACCAAAGACACACAGGCAAGATGCCTGTGCTACTTTGAAAATAATTCGTGTAATTCGTGGCTAAAAAAATAGCTACGAAATGCACGAACGAAGAACAAATTCTTTTCACGAATAATTTTTTTTAGGAGTGGC
>JAOABG010000185.1:244-532 GCA_026418475.1 bacterium
TAAGAAAATAATTATAAAGGAGTACATTATGGACAAACGCACTTTATTTGGAATGCCTCTATCAGATAAAGCGATAAAAAAAGGTGAAAAATTAAAGCGGAAATTTGCCAAGAAGTTCGGTTATACCGGAAAAGATGAATTCCCTTTAATAGCAAAGCCGAACAATTTTTTGGGACCTATTATTAATTTGCATGACGTTTTTTCTGATAAGGAGGGGACACCGCTTGACCCAGAAAAGGGCATGGTGATTGGTACGATTCGCATGGGATATGGGCATTATCGTATAGG
>JAOABG010000186.1 GCA_026418475.1 bacterium
GGGCGAACCTATGTGTTCGCCCTGAAAAAAGATGTAGCACAGGCATCCTGCCTGTGTGTGATGTATCAGGGTAACAAAAGCGTCCCGCTTTTTTTGGTTCATACCCCCCGCCGGAACAGAATCGTCTTGCAGGGAAATTCACGAATTGCCCTCTGCGGATTATAAATCAGAAACCTCTATATATTATGAGTTCATTCACCTATACAATGTCTTTTAATTTAAAAAGTGGTGTCGGCGTCTCGCCGACATAAGAAAGGGGGAGCAAGATGCTCCCCCCACTTTAAAAAGTAGCACAGGCATCCTGCCTGTGTGATGTAGGGGCGGGTTCCAAACCCGCCCTCTTTCAACAGGCTCATCAACCAAGGGGGTGACACAAATAAAAATATGTAGGGGCGAGCGGCTGCTCGCCCCTACTGCTGCTTTATCAGGGCAGACACATAGGTCTGCCCCTATAGGAACAGGTTTACGAACCACACAAATGATATAAAATATTCAGGCGGGACGCCTGAACTACTCTATGAAAA
>JAOABG010000187.1 GCA_026418475.1 bacterium
GTTCTTTTTGGGTTCAAACTGTTCTTTTTGGGGTCAAACTGTTCTTTTTGAGTTCAAACTGTTCTTTTTGAGTTCAAACTGTTCTTTTTGGGGTCAAACTGTTCTTTTTGAGTTCAAACTGTTCTCTTTGGAATCAAACTGTTCATTTTGGAATCAAACTGTTCTCTTTGGAATCAAACTGTTCATTTTGGAATCAAACTGTTTCATTGGACTCAAACTGTTCTCTTTGTGTTCAAACTGTTCTTTTTGGGGTCAAACTGTTCATTTTGGGTTCAAATTGTTCTTTTTGGCTTCAAAGAGTTCATTTTGGACTCAAACTGTTCTTTTTGGTTTCAAAGAGTTCTTTTTGGGTTCAAAGAGTTCCTTTTGGCTTCAAACTGTTCATTTTGGAATCAAACTGTTCATTTTGGCTTCAAAGAGTTCTTTTTGGGTTCAAACTGTTCTTTTTGGGGTCAAATTGTTCTTTTTGGGGTCAAACTGTTCATTTTGGCTTCAAACTGTTCTCTTTGGACTCAAACC
>JAOABG010000188.1 GCA_026418475.1 bacterium
TTGGAGTTGTTAATGGTCCTTTTATTGCAACAATGTATTCTTTTATTGCATCGATTGTTTCTTCGGGTAAATAGTTACCTGTTTTTTCTTTTGCTTTTTCTCCTGCTAAAATTTCTTTCCATTCAATTTTTTTGGTTCCTTTGTAGGCTTTTTCAATAGCTGCATCAAAAACTTTTTTAGAAGCAGCCCAGATATCCGGACCTGTCCCATCAACTTCTATAAAACAGATAACCGGGTTATCAGGAATAACAAGTTCTCCTTTTTCATTATAATAAATTTTCTCTGCCATTTTTACTCCTTGCAGTATTTTTTATAAATTTCAGGTAGATATTTTTTGGTATATTCTTTCATCTCTTCTTTTGATATACTTATTATTCTGCCATTTTCATATTCTTTATCAATCTCTTCTTTTATCTTTTTTACTCCTTCATTATCTTTACTGACTTTTTCATTTTCAGGCAATTTAAAATAATCATTTATCCAGAATGCAATCCCTGCGAGTCCTGATTTATCAG
>JAOABG010000189.1:0-238 GCA_026418475.1 bacterium
ATGTTTTCCCGTCAGGGCTTCTACGGTATCTACTATTTTACCATAGCTTTTCTCTTCGGCACGCTTGCCCATACGTCCAAAACGCACATTAGAAAGGTTTTTGAGCCACTCAAAATATGAAACTGTAACCCCACCTGCATTCAAATATAAATCGGGAATGATTACAACGCCTTTTTTGAGTAAAATCTCTTCGGCAAGCATTGTAATAGGTCCATTAGCGGCTTCTGCAATCACTTTT
>JAOABG010000189.1:248-504 GCA_026418475.1 bacterium
GGTTTCTTTGCGATGCTTGAATACGGCTTCTACATCTAAGCCATTTTCGTTGTAGATACCGCCTTCATATTCGGCAATACCTATGATTTTCGCTCCTGCTTCGTGCAAAAATTTAGCTGAATGGTAGCCAACATTTCCAAAACCCTGTACAATGACTGATTTTCCTTGTACGCCAGTTGTCAAACCAATTTTCTTAACATCATCTTCATAGTTCAAAAACTCTCTGATGCCAAAGAAAACGCCCAAACCAGTGGCT
>JAOABG010000018.1 GCA_026418475.1 bacterium
AGATGTGTATAAGAGACAGGGTTCGTGCTTTAGCCATGTGGATGACTTGGAAGTGTGCTGTTATGGATTTACCTTATGGTGGTGCTAAAGGTGGAGTGAGGGTTGATCCAAAGCAGTTATCAGAAAATGAGCTTGAGAGGTTAACAAGAAGGTACGCTTTTGAACTTATTCCTATAATAGGGCCTGAGAAGGATATTCCTGCTCCTGATGTGAATACCAATGCTCGAACTATGGCTTGGTTTATGGATACCTATTCTATGTCTGTTGGTTATACTTCTCCGGGAGTTGTGACTGGTAAGCCAATAGAGGTTGGAGGTTCAAAAGGTAGAGTCGAGGCAACTGGCAAAGGAGTAGTTTTTATACTCAATGAAATATTAAATAGGGTTGGAATGAATCCCAATGATGTTAAGATAGCTATTCAGGGTTTTGGAAATGTTGGTGCTCACGCCGCTTACGATGCTTACAAACTCGGATGCAAAATTGTTGCTGTTTCTGATGTTAGTGGAGGCTTGTATAATCCTTCAGGATTGGATATTCCTACTCTTTTTGATTGGGCTATGCAGAATCCAAACAAACATTTAACCTCATATCCTGAGTACTCAAAGATAACCAATAAAGACTTATTGGAGTTGGATGATATAGATGTTCTTATACCTGCTGCTTTGGAAGGTGTTATAACTGAAAATAATGCCGATAATATAAAAGCTAAGATGATAATAGAGGGAGCAAATGGGCCGACAACTCCTGAAGCTGAAAAAATGCTTCTTGGAAAAGGAAAAATTGTTGTTCCAGACGTTGTTGCTAACGCTGGAGGAGTAACAGTTTCATATTTTGAGTGGGTCCAGGATTTACAGTCTTTCTTCTGGGAAGAAGAAGAAATAAATAATAAACTCAAAAAAATAATGGTTAAAGCTTTTGACAGGGTTTGGACCTATTCTAAGGAACAAAATATTTCTTTGAGGATGGCTGCTTATGCTTATGCTGTTAGTAAGGTTGCCAGAGCACTTGAGTTAAGGGGAATATTCCCATAAAGAGGTGAAAATACATGTTGAAGGTTTCTAACGCTATTGAAAGATTTGGAACGGAAGGAGCTTTCGAAGTATTGGCCAAAGTTAAAGAACTCGAAGCTCAGGGTAAAAAAATAATACATTTCCAAATAGGTGAGCCAGATTTCGATACACCATCTAACATAAAAGAAGCTACCTACAGAGCTCTAAAAGAAGGTAAAACTCATTATTCCCATTCCTTAGGGATATGGGAGTTGAGAAGTGCCATATCGAATTACTATAAAGATCACTATGGTGTTAATGTTGATCCTAATGAAGTTGTTGTTGGTGTTGGAGGAAAGTCCCTCATATTGATTACTATATTAGCTCTTGTGGATAAGGGTGATGAAGTTGTCTGTCCAAATCCTTCTTATCCTGCTTATGAGTCTATACTTTCTTATGTTGGTGCTAATGTCAAATTTTTGTCTCTTAAAGAGAGTAAAGGATTCAGTTTTGATATAGAAGAATTGAAGAGTTTGGTTTCTGATAAAACGAAACTTGTCATAATAAATAATCCACAGAATCCAACAGGTGGGATTATTCCAAAGGAAGATTTGGTTGAGCTATCTAAGTTGTCCGACAAATTCGGGTTCTATGTTTTTTCCGACGAAATATATGACAGAATAGTTTATGACTCCAAGTTCGATAGTTACTTGGAATTAGCTAATAGGGATAGGTGTATTATATTGAATGGTTTTTCTAAGACTTATGCTATGACTGGATGGAGGTTGGGGTGGGTAATTGTACCTAAATTTTTGGTTCCAACCTATCAGAAACTTGCCATAAATGTGTACTCTTGTCCTCCTACTTTCACTCAGTATGGTGGTATAGAGGCTCTTACTGGCCCTCAAGATAGCGTTGATATTATGGTTAAAGAATTTAAAAAAAGAAGAGATTACGTATATAACAGAATCAACCAAATTGATAGACTATCAATGATAAAACCTCAGGGTGCTTTTTACGCTTTTGTGAATATCACTAATACTAATCTGAGTTCAAGGCAGTTTTTTGAAAAACTTCTTTATGAGTATAACGTTGCCGTTCTTTCCGGAACAGCTTTTGGAAAATATGGTGAAGGATATGTAAGAATATCCTACGCCACTTCAATGGAGAATCTTGAAGAAGGGTTAAATAGAATTGAAAAAATGATATACAATATTGGGAAGTAATAGTGGATATTGATAAACCTAAGAAAAAAATAGAAAATCTGAAAAATGTAAATATTCACAGTAATACTTTTATTGAAAAAGATGATATTGAGAAAGCTGTTGCTTTTAAACTGGAGGGAGAGTCTGCAGAAGTGGTTTCTATTGGTATAGGATATTTTGCAGAACAGATAAAGAAGGAAGCCAAAGATCATAATATTCCAGTTTATGAAAATAAAGAGTTGACAGATAAACTAATAAGCTTCGATATAAATATCCCATTACCCCCAGCTGCTTACGATCTTATTGTTGCTTTTATAAACTTTGTTTCTTATGTTGAAAAAGACGTTTACAAAAAAAAGGAAAGTGGTTAGGAGTGATTTTATGAGAAAAATAGAGTTTTTCAGTTTGAAAAATGAAATACAATTCTTGAAAAATGAAATTGGACAAGAAATAATGAAAGTTTTGGAATCAGGTAAGTTTATAATGGATACCAATGTCAGAGAATTTGAGAATCTCATTTGTCAATATTTTGGTGTCAAACACTCAGTTTCCGTTAATTCAGGGACTGATGCGTTGGTCATTTCTTTAAGAGCATCTGGTATAAAGCCTGGTGATGAGGTTATAACCACTCCTTTTACTTTTTTTGCCACAGTTGAAGCGATTAGTATAATTGGTGCTACTCCCATTTTTGTTGATATAGACGAAGAAACTTTTAATATAGATCCCGATTTGATAGAGAGTAAGACAACTGAGAGGACCAGAGCAATACTGCCCGTTCATTTGTTCGGCCTTCCTTGCAATATGCAAAAAATAATGAATATAACTAAAAAGTATGGATTGATTGTTATAGAGGATAATGCACAGTCCTTTGGAGCTGAAGTTAAAATCAATGGAGAGTTTAAAAAAGCGGGTTCTATTGGTGATGCTGGAGCTTTTTCTTTTTTCCCTACTAAAAATTTGGGTGCCTATGGTGACGGAGGAATAATTATCACCAACGACTCAAAAATATTTGATGTTGCTTCCATGCTGAAAAACCATGGTTCTAAAGTCAAATACTACAACGAAATTTTGGGGTATAATTCAAGACTTGATGAAATCCAAGCTGCAATATTGAAAACAAAACTCAAATATATCGATAAGTTTAATGCAAGTAGGATAGAAATTGCAAACAGGTATACCGAATTATTGCAAGATTTAGATAATTACATAAAAGTTCCCAAATTTGATAGCAGTGCTTATAAACATGTTTTCCATCAGTATTCTATAAGAGTTCTCGATGGCTTAAGAGATGAATTTAGAGAGTTCCTCAAAAATAATGGTATTGACACTTTTGTTTATTATCCGTATCCTATCCATCAGCTACCTTTATATAATGATTTGAGTTATAGGTTGCCGATTACTGAAAAAATTTCTAAAGAAATAGTCAGTTTACCTATGTACCATCTGATGGATTTAGAAAATGTTGACTATATTGTTGAGAAAATAAAAGATTGGGTTTGTACACTCTCTAAATATGGATCCTATAATCGTTGATAAAACTGATAGAATAGATAAGTTCTTGGCAAGTTATTTGAAGATTTCCAGAAGCTTGGCACAGGAATACATTATTAAAGGATTCGTAAAATTAAATAATGTGCTTGTCAGTAAGTTGAATAAGCCTGTTAAGATTGGTGATTCTATAGTTGTTGAAAACTACAGCAGGGAGAAAAATTTTGATAACTGGCTCGTTATTGAAGAAAACAAGGAATTATATAAAAAAATGGATATTCCTGTCATTTTTGAGGATCAAAACATTATTTGCATTAATAAACCTGTTATCAATGTCAATCCCGTAGGTAATAAACCGAGTATTTTTGAGTATCTTCTGTATAAAGGTAAAAAACCGTTTATCGTTCATAGGTTGGATAGACAAACCACAGGTTGTTTAGTTATTGCCAAGAATTATGAAATAGCTCTCAAAATCTCTGAACTCTTCAAGGCGAGAAAAGTAAAGAAATTGTATCTTGCTGTTGTTGAGGGTATACTAAATCAAAATCTGTGTATAAACTCCCCGATATATCATAGTAAAACACCCTTAAAAAAAGAGATAGTTTCATATGGTAAAGAATCTACCACCATTGTTAAAGTTAAAAGATACTTATTATACAATGACATTAGGGATTTTTTGGGGAATAGTGCTGTATTTAGAAAAGATGTTAAGGATTTTACTCTTTTGGAAGTTGAAATAATAACGGGTAGAACGCACCAAATAAGGGTTCATTTATCTTCTGTGGGTTACCCTATAGTTGGTGATATAAAATATTCTAGTTCTATTGATATAAATCGTGGGGATATTTTTCTACTTCATTCACACCAAATTTCTTTCGAATTAGAAGAAAGGAAGTACCACTTCAGCTGTTTGCCGAAGTGGTACAGATTAGTGGAATAAATAGGAGATTTGACTCTCAATTTGATGGTTCTATTTTTCTTTTAACTGGTTTTGATTCAGAGACCAATATTCTATCTTAATCCTTGTAGTAGGACATACATTGAGACGTTTGCTGTTGTATATGCTTGTGGGATTATACCTGAAATGGTTCCAGGCCCAGCTGGTCCACCAACTATTAGTCCTGTTAGTGCATTTCCGTCGTCAAGTTCAGTATCTATTTTTAAAAGACTTGATGGAGTAATAGTATTGTTACCTGTTCCTATCTGCGGATTATATATTTGCAGAGCTATTGCTTTTGTGAATTGGTAGGCACTTTGTCCTGCAAAATTGAAACCGTTGGTATTATATTGGACCATTATTCCAAAATCAGTTCTCCATGGGCTTGCGCTTGGCCAAGTTGAGTTAGTAGAATTTGTTACCTTTTCAATATATGGTCCTTTCCACTGATTATTTGATGGACCGTTGGTAAGTAAATCATCCCATGTATTTGGAAAAACATTTAGATCATTGTAATAAAGTAGGGCTGCAGTTTTGAGAGACCTTATTTCTCCTGTCATTCTACTAATTCTCGATTCTTCCACCCTGTTGATTATATAGGGTAACAATATTGCTGCCAATACTATTATAATGGCTATAACAACTAACAGCTCTATTAAAGTAAAACCTTTCCTCATACTATAGTCCTCCTTTTTACATGTACGGTTATTATATTATAGTAATTTTGATATATTAGTAATAAGTGAATAACAGAATATAAACTGATCTACCTCCACCTGCATAAGTTGCTGTTGTTGTTAGTCCACCCATATTAGTTGTTGTAATAAATGGAGTTGTATTTGCGTTTGCTTCTATTATGAAACCACTACTTGCATTATTATTATCGATGTCTGTATCTATTCTTTGTAAAGAAGTCAGTGGTATTATTGGTGATGTTCCTGCTAATGGATTTGTGATTTCTAAAGCGAGAGCGTTCCTGAATGGATACAGGTTAGTGGTTGAACCGAATCTGTTATCTGTTGTGGCTCCTACTAAACGCCATATTCTGTAATCAGTTTTCCAGGCCGATGCTGCAGTCCATAAAGCAGTATTCCCTGCATTAGGTGCTTTGTTTATATAAGGTCCTCTCCAGTTTGTGAAACCTGTTGGTGGAGTTACGAAATCGTTCCATATATTTGGAATTGTTGAGTTATCATTATAGAACAATGCGGTTGCACTTATTAGTGATGATATTTCCTCTTCTGTTTTTGCTATCTTTGAATCTTCTAATCTGTTTAGTGTATATGGCAGTAATATTGCTGCTAGTATGGCGATAATCGCAACAACTGTTAAGAGCTCTATTAAGCTTAATCCTCTCTGTGTTCTTTTCATTTATTAACCCCCCCTTCCTTACATTTATTATATTATTTAGAAATATAAAAAACTCCTTTATGTTTTTATTGTATTTTTTGAAAAAAATTCTTTTTTGAAAAAAAATTCTAAAACTGTTTGGTGATCGTTGAATGGTATTGTTTGGTTACCTATTATCTGGTATTTTTCGTGTCCTTTGCCTGCGATTAGGATTACATCGTTTTTATTTGCTATTTCCAATGCTTTTTCTATAGCTTTTTTTCTATCTATTTCTACTAGGTACTTTTTATTTTTTTGTATTCCTTTTTCTATGTCTTCTACTATTTTAGATGGGTTTTCGTTACGGGGGTTGTCTGAAGTTAGGATGATGAGATCCGAATATTTGCTTGCTATTTTTCCCATTAGAGGTCTTTTGGTTTTATCTCTGTTTCCACCAGCTCCAAATAAAAGAATCAACCTATTGGCTTTAATGGTATTTTTAAATTCTAGTAATGTTTTTAATGTGTTTTTTAGTGCATCTGGTGTATGTGCGTAATCTATAAAAACGAATGGAGATTGATTTATTAATTCTAATCTACCTGTATTTTTGAGAAAGATTGAAGATTTTTTCATTAATTCTTTCACTTTATGTAAATCATTCGTTTTTAAAATGTAATTGAAAAATATGTAGCAGGTTATGTATAAGATTGATAGGTTTTCAAAATTGTAGAAGCCAATTAGATCTGTTTCTATTCTTTCTTTTATTTCTTTACCTGAGATGGGATCGGTGAACGATAAATCAAAACTTGATAGTAAGGTTGAATTGCATATTCTGGAATTTGATCTTCTTATTTTGAATTTCACTAAGTTTTTAAATCCATTGTATTTAAGCTCTTCAAAAAGCATTTTACCATATCTTTTTTTAGAGTTTATTATTTTAAATTCTGATTTATATTTTGTGAACAACTTTTTTTTGGCTTCAAAATAATTTTCCATGGTTTTGTGATAATCCAAGTGATCTCTGGAAAGATTAGTGAAGGCTGTTATTTTAAAGTCTATTCCATTAATTCTGTCTTGATCTAGGGAGTGTGAGGAGACTTCCATAAAGACGTTCTTAACATTTTCTTTTTTGCATAAGTAAAGCAAGTAGTAGTTTGTACATATGTCTGGTGTTGTCAATGGGATATTTGAAACTGAAGATTCTGAAATAACTTTTTTGTCTATGACATACTTTACTGTTCCTATTAGAGCCGACTTGTAATTGGGATCTGTGTTTGATAGTTCTTCAAAGATATTGTATAAAAGGGTTGTTACAGTTGTTTTGCCGTTAGTTCCTGTTACTCCAAAAATGTTGAATTCTTGGCTTTCTATTTCGTAAAAAAAATTTAGAATTGATGGTAAGAATTTTCTTAAATCTCTGATTACTATAAGGTTAAAGCTTTGAGGAATATTCTGATATCTGCAATCTTTATCAACAATTAAAAGTGAAGGATTTAACCTCAATATTTTGTCAAGATATTTTTCCAATGGATCCGTTTGTCCTTTGAGTGCAACGAAACAAAGTTTTTCAGATTTATACAGATTTGCTACATTGGTATTCATAACTATTGAATCTACCTGACAGTCTTGCAGAATATTTCTGAAGATAATGGTTTTGTTATTTTCCTCTATGAATTTTAGTATTTGGTGTATTGTTTTGGACATTTTTCTTCAATTTAGAAATTCTATTGGTTAGTGGATTATCCTTTTGGGTTGGTGGGGGGTTCTTTTAGAGGGACAAAAATTGAGGTAAAGAAAATTATAAAAAAGAAAACATCAAAAAATTTTTCAAGAGGAGAGAGTTATGTTAATGGATATTAAGTTTAATCGCATAGAAAGTAAAATAGATAAAAACTCTGCTGAATATAAGAGTAACTATGAATACCATCGTAAAATTGCGAATGAGTTAAATACCAGATTGGATGGGATAAGAGAAGGTGGTTCTGCTGAGGCTAAAGAAAAACATGTTAAACGGGGGAAACTCTTGGTCCGAGATAGGATAAAGGAGCTCATAGATCCTGGAACTGAGTTTTTGGAACTGTCTCCTTTTGCAGGTTATGAGATATACGAAGATTACGTCCCTGCAGGTGGTATTATCACAGGGATAGGTATTGTAGAAGGTAAATTATGTATGATTGTTGCTAATGATGCCACTGTAAAGGGTGGAACTTATTATCCCATAACTGTTAAGAAACACATTAGAGCACAAGAAATAGCAATGCAGAATAGATTACCGACTATTTACCTTGTTGATTCTGGTGGAGCTTTCTTACCTCTTCAAGCTGAGGTTTTCCCAGATAAAGAACATTTTGGAAGGATATTTTACAATCAGGCGAGAATGTCTGCTTTGGGTATTCCACAGATAGCTGTTGTCATGGGTTCTTGTACTGCTGGTGGTGCTTATGTACCTGCTATGAGTGATGAAGTGGTTATTGTGAGGAATCAGGGGACTATATTCTTGGGTGGTCCTCCTCTTGTTAAGGCTGCAACTGGCGAGGAGGTAAGTGCAGAAGAGCTTGGGGGAGGAGATGTTCACACCAGAATATCTGGTGTAGCAGATTACCTTGCCGATAATGATAAACAAGCAATACAGATAGCCAGACATATTGTTAGAAACCTTAATTATGTTGTTAACCCTTCATTGGAGCAGTTTGAGGTTGAGGATCCGTATTACGATCCTGATGAAATATATGGTATCCTGCCTTCTGATTTGAGGAAACCTTTTGACATAAAGGAATTGATTGCTAGGATAGTTGATGGTAGTTATTTTCATGAGTTTAAGCCTCTTTATGGGCCAACGCTTGTTTGTGGGTTTTCCAGAATATATGGTTATCCCGTGGGTATTGTGGCTAATAATGGGGTGTTATTTTCGCAATCTGCTCTTAAAGGTGCTCACTTCATACAGCTTTGTAATAAAAGGAAGATACCAATATTGTTTTTACAGAATATAACAGGTTTTATGGTGGGTAAACAGTATGAGCATGGAGGTATAGCTAAGGATGGGGCTAAGATGATTAATACCGTGGCCAATTCTGAGGTTCCAAAGTTTACGGTGATAGTTGGGGGTTCTTTTGGAGCTGGCAACTATGGTATGTGTGGAAGAGCATATAATCCTAGGTTCCTGTTTATGTATCCAAATTCCAAGATATCTGTTATGGGTGGAGAGCAGGCTGCTATGACTCTATTGACTGTGAAAGAACAGCAACTAAAATCCAAAGGTTTGTATATGAATGATGAGGAAAAGCAAGAATTTATTAAAAAGATATTGGACAAATATGATTATGAGGGTAGTGCATATTATTCCTCAGCTAGGCTCTGGGATGATGGAATTATTGATCCCATTCATACGAGGAAAATATTAGGAAAATTACTTAGTATAGCAGCCTATTCACCTATTGATGAGACCACGTATGCAATATTTAGAATGTAAATGGAGGATGGTTTATGATTTCTGATTTGAAGATTCAATTGGAATTTTTAGGGATTCACAGGTCAGTTGAACCCAAAAACGTATTACCACAATCTGCTAATGTTGTTGATAATTCTTTGCCCATCTTTGACAGTGAAATACTTTTTGAAATAAATTCTTTGAATATAGATTCTGCAAGTTTTAAGAACTTGCTTGATTTATCAGGTGGATCAAAAGAGAAGTTAAAAGAGCTTGTTTTTGAGATTGTTAAATCGAAGGGTAAGATGCATAATCCATATACCAATTCGGGTGGGGTGTTCAGGGGAGTTATAAAACAAATGGGAAAGTATTTTAAAGAGTTCCACGGTGATAAGTATGATGAGGGTTCGAATGTTGTTTCACTTACCTCTCTTACTTTTACTCCTTTGTATATAGAAAAAGTGTTGGATGTTGATATTCATAGTGCCACTGTTTATGTTGAAGGTTATGCTATTCTTTTTTTGAATAGCCCCTTTGCTATTATAGACGATGTTGAATTTGATTATGATGTTGTTATGAAGGTTTTGGACGTTGCTGGGGCCCCTGCTCAAGTGGCACGTTATTGTAAAATTTCAGATTATGTCGTTATTCTTGGTGCAGGTAAGTCTGCTATACTTTCAACTTATGAGGCTTATAAGCGTGTAAAACCCACTGGTAAGGTTTTTGTCATATCTAAATTCCAGGAAGAATTGGATTATTTTAAAAACAACGATCTTTGTGATTATGCTATTTTATGTGATGTTACCAATCCAGTGGATACATTTGCTAAGTATTTAGAGATTAGCGATAGGTTGGCTGATTTGGTGGTTAATTGTACCAATGTTTCAGATACCGAGGCTGCTACTATTCTGTTGACAAGAGATGGAGGAAAAGCTTACTTTTTCTCTATGGCTACTTCTTTCCAGAAAGCTGCTTTACAGGCTGAGGGATTGGCAAAAAATATAGAACTGATAATTGGAAATGGTTACTATCCTGAACATTATAAGATTGCACTTAACTGTCTTAATAATAAAGCTGTTTACGAGTTTTTTCGTAAATAAATCTAAAAAATGAAAAGGAGAAACCAATATTGTAAAGAATAAAATTAAGAAGATATTTTTTATGTCTATAGATAAAGAGAAACCTTTTTTTGAGTTGTCAAAAATAAAAGATATAGCTTCTGAAATACTTGATGTTGTATTTGTTAAGAATTACGGTATAAAAAGAGAATATAAAGTTGAAACAGATGTTTTCTATGTTAAGCAAAATGATAAAGAATATTACATTTTAATTTTATCTTTACCTGGATTGGATAAAAACTCTGTAGAAATTTCAATAAGTGGAGATACTGTTATTGTTAATGGTAAAAAAGAGTTATTTTTCCCAGTCAATATGCTTGACATTCAAGAGGATATGTTGAATTTTATTACAGAAAATTCTATCTACATTGAGAACTACTATGGTAATGTTTATAGAAAAATAAAGCTACCTAAAAAGGTAAAACCTAAAGAGGAACAGGCTATATATTTGAAGGGATTGCTTTACATAAAATTGGAATGTGAATGATTAAATTTGTAAAGACTATTATTACAATATACAAAAAATACAGGATAAGAACTTATCCAGTTTGTAAATATTATCCTTCTTGTTCAGAATATATGGTAATGAGTTTAGAGAGGCATGGTTTTTGGAAAGGTTTAATTAAATCTATTTGGAGAATTATTAGGTGTAATCCTTTTAGTAAGGGGGGGATAGACTTACCTTAGGGAGGCGATAACTTGATTAAATGTTCTAAATGTCAAACTCTGAATCAGGAAAATTATAATTATTGTTACAACTGTGCTTATCCATTGAAAGAACATATAAAGAACAAAGAAATATCCAAATTACTTGGAATATCCTTGGGATATGAGATGGTTAATATCTTCGATAAAGTCATTGAGATTTATGAGAATATTTTAAAGGAAAGACCGCACTATGCTGATATAAGATATAGGTTAGCTCTTGTGTATGAAGTCCAGGCAAGGTATGATAAAGCTATTGAGCATCTACAAGAGGCTTTGAATATAAATCCTGACTATATTCAGGCAAGAAATAAACTAGCCGATATTTTGATAATACTTGGTAAATATCAGGAGGCACTTATTGAGTATAAAACATTGTTGGCAACCAAGGTGAGATACAGTTTTGCTGATGTCTATAACAATATTGGAGTTATATATGAAAAGCTTAAGAATATAAAGCAGGCTAAATCTTACTATATGAAAGCAATATCTATCAATCCTCGTTTTGCTAAACCTTATTACAATTTGGGAAACATAATGTTTGCTAAAGCTAATTATGATGCTGCTATAGCAAATTACAAGAAGGCTATAAACCTAAAGCTTGAAATACCAGAGGTTTATAATAATCTTGCTTTGGCTTACTATAAACAAGGTAATATAAAAGAAACCGAGGAAAACTTGATAAAGGCTATTTCATTGGATGACTCGTTTTTTGAAGCTTATTATAATTTAACCTTAATATACATTCAAATAAATGAATTACAGAAAGCTCAAGAACTTATCAGTAAAATTAAACAGAGGTTTCCATATAGTCATGATATAATATACCTTGAAAAGAATCTTGATAAGAAATATAAGGAAAAGTCAAAACGAGAGCAAATTAATAATATGGAGAGTACTATAGAATGAGTGATGTTTTTAGTAAACTTTCCTCAATAGTAAACTATTATAAAAATTTAATTGATAAAGATCCTTTTGTTCAGCTTAATTTGGTACCTTTGAATTATGATATTCCGACTGATAATGATTCCAAATATGCTGATTTTTTAAGACGCTATGGTAAAGAGTACATTAATCAAATTTCATCTTCTTTTTTGAGTCTTCCCGATATGTATATTGATGTTTTGAAGGATGCAGAGAAAAAGGGTTTAATTGAGGAAATCAAAAAAAATAGGGGATTAAAAATATCTGACGCTAAACTCGAGTTATCTCAAAATATAATAGTCAAAGGGCTTTTTGATAAATATGAACAAGATAAATTTAAGGCCGCTTACAGTTTTAAATTATCATATGATTTCTATAAAAATAAGAATTATATTGATGCTAAGAAATCTTTGGAAGAGTCTTTAAAGTATGATCCTAATAATCCTCATGTTATATTTAATCTTTTTATAATTAATTATTTACTTGGTAATTTTGATAAGGTTCAGGAACTGTTAAACTTAATGTTTATATTGGGATTTAATGAAGTGGATTTCTTTTTGAGATAGGTAAAAGGAAAGGTGGAGTTTAGATATGAAACTACCTCAAAAAGATTATTACAAAATTCTTGAAGTTAGCCCTCTTGCTACTACTGAAGAAATCCAGCAAGCCTTTAGGAAGTTGGCCAGAAAATACCATCCAGATACTACACAGAATCCTGTGGAAAAGAAAAGACTACAAGAAATATATCAGCAGTTGGTTGATGCACACCAGTTTCTCAGAGATGAAGAAAAACGAAAGGAATACGATAGTAATGTTATATTTAAATTTAGAACTCTTAGTAAGAGTCAGGTAAAGGCTAAAGCTCAATCTATTGAGAAAGAAGAGCCGTGGTGGAAAAAACTGTTATCTTTGGGTAAAAAAGAAAAAGAAAAAGAGGACCCTGTGAAAAAGGCTGAACAACTGTTTTTCTTGGGTATGAGTATGACAGCAAGGCAAGACGTGAAGATGATACAAACTGCTATTTCTTATTTTGAACAGGCTTATAAGTCGAATCCACAGTTGTTAGAAGCTTTATTCAATTCTGCTTTGGGATACTACAAAATTGGGGATTTTGAGAAGGCAAAAAGCTTACTCAAAGAATATTTAGCTAAAAGGCCATCTGATCAAGCCGCAGATATTCTCTATAGGATCATCAATTGGTAATGTGATTATAGTTATAACGGGTCCAACTGCTGTAGGTAAAACGAAATTATCACTGATTCTATCTGCAAAAATACCAAATTGTTATATTGTTTCTGTTGATAGTAGACAGGTTTACAAGTTGATGGATATAGGTACTGATAAGGTTTCTAAGGTTGTCAGACGGGAGATCCCTCATTATCTTATTGATATAATCTATCCTGATAGGGAATTTTCTTTATTTGATTTTTTAGATAAATCAAAAAAGATAGTTGATTTTGCTATCAGAAAAAAAAAGAATCTAATATTTGTAGGTGGAACAATTTTGTATATACTTTCTTTGATTGAGGGTTATAGTCTTTTACCTACTGATCCACATGTTAGGTTTAAGTATGAAAAGATGAAATTTGGGGATTTAAAAGAGCTGTTGGTTGGAGTTGATAAGAGGTTTAATACCAATTTTTCCCAAATTTATAAGGATAGGAGAAGAATGATAAGAATTTTGGAAGTTGTTGAAATTACAAATACGAATCCTGTAGATCTATGGAAGAAAAAACTTAGATTTCCAATAGATTTTGCATTTGTTTTGACAAATAATAGGCAAAAAATTTATCAGGATATAAATAATAGAGTTGATAGACAAATAAAGGAAGGGTTGGTGGATGAAGTAAAATTTATATTAAGAAAATTTCCTGATTCACATAATTTCAGGAGCATGAAAACCTATGGATATTGGGAATTGATGGAATACATAAATGGAAATAATGATTTGGAGACTTCAATTAGTTTGATAAAAAGGAATACTAAGAGGTTTGCTAAAAGACAGCTGTCTTTTATAAAAAAGATACCTGCTGATGTTATAGATCTTCAGGATTTTGATAATGAATTCAATAGGGTTTCAGAGTATATATGCCAAAAGTTGAAATAATTGAGAAACCTAAGCACTATAAGTTAACAGAAATTCATATAAATGATAAAGTGTTTTTTTTTGATGCTGTCAAGAAGATAATAAGATTTGATTTTGATTTGTTTTGGATTACTGTTATAGGTGGGATAGAGCTTAAACCTTTTCCCAAATATACTAACACATTTTCTTTTTATATTTATAATTATTATGAAACTTTAAAAGCCGATATTTTTAGTAAACTTAGGAATCTCGGTTTGGAATTCTCAGGAAGTTTTCAAAACTATGACTCCTTAATGAATTATATTATGGATCTAAGTAATTTTAATAGAGATTATGTATTTGCAATATTTTCTAAGATTTCTGATTTTGATAGTTACGAATTCAGAGATTTTGTAGAAAAATATACAAATAATTATATGCTTAATTTGGAATCGTTATCTGTATACGGTTTCTGTAAAAATATTTGTGATGAGAGGTTTATTGTTGTTTCTGATGGGAGTTTATCTAAGTTTCATAGGTTTTCTATACCTTCAAATATGATTCTTGTTGGCTTGGTAAAAGAAATAGAAAGAAATTATCTTTCAGAGTTTGGTAATTATTACTTACATGGTTTACCTTTTGGTAGTAGGAGCTCTGCCTTTTATCTTATTTACAATGGATTTAGGGTTCTGAGCTTTTATTTGAATATCGGTAAATTGATAAGGTTAGAAATTTGGCAGGATGATCTTGATGAACTGATTAAAATAGGTTCTTTTGTATTATCACTGTCCAATTTACCGGCTTTGTATTACAGGATGCCACAAAACAACATAGTACTT
The DNA here is from genome assembly GCA_026418475.1 of bacterium. Lineage (GTDB taxonomy): Bacteria > DRYD01 > DRYD01 > DRYD01 > DRYD01 > DRYD01. The sequence continues at coordinate 15,027 of JAOABG010000018.1, forward strand.
ACCAAACTTGAAAGAAAATTGAAAAATTATATACTTAATGAAGTTTTGTTCAATAAATTGGTTTAATATGAAGAATCGTACTCTTGGTGAATTAATAGAAGAATTGAGAAAATGTAATATTAGTGAGAGGACTTTGGAGGCCATGATGGTTGTGAAGAGGGAATTTTTTGTTCTCAACAAAGAGGAGGCCTATTTTAACGAGGCTTTACCTTTTTTCAGTCAGACAACTTCTCAACCATTGGTTATTGCTAATGTTATTGATGAGTTGGAGTTAACCAAAGATGACATAGTTTTAGAGGTTGGAACTGGTTCGGGGTTCCAGACTTGTTTGATTGCTCTGTTATCCAAGAGAGTTTATTCTTTTGAAATAGATGATGAAATATATGGAGCTGCTAAGGAAAATATTGCCAGATTTATGCAATATAACCCCGATATTAAACTGGATATACATCTGTATAGAATGGATATATTTAAATCTCAAGGAGTAATTGATGAGATTATAAGGTTGGAAAGTAGAATAGATAAAGCTGTATTCAGTTTTGCTATAAAAAAAATACCTGATTTTATTTTGAAAAAAGTAAATGTAATTATTGCTCCGATTGATGAATCTGACAGATATCAGAAACTGAAAAAAATGATTAGAAAAGGTTCAGGTTTTATTTCCAAAGATTTAGGATATGTATCTTTTGTAAAGGCGAGAACGGAAAAATGATAAAAATAGAAAAAGCCGATATAAGTTTTAAGAAAGACATAAAAAATCTTTACTATAAAGTTTATGGTAGCTTTTATTCTTTGCCAGAGATTATAGATGATGAATTGATGGAGGAAATTTTGTTGGATGATAATAATTGTTGGGTTGTTGCAAGAGATGGAAATGATATTATAGGTTCTCTGATATTCAGAGTTAGTAAATCTATTTCTTTAGCTAAAGCTTTGGGGGCTATAGTTATGCCTTCTCACAGAGGGAAGGGAATTTTTGGTAGAATGTTTGAGTTCGGTTTAAATTTTGTGGATACTGATATAATATATGCTTTGACGAGAACTATTTCCCCTGAGCCACAGAAACTCCTGTTGAGGTATAATTTTGTTCCTCTTGGTATTTTCCCGAATGTTAGAAGGGTTTATGCTTATGAAAATCATGGATTATATGCTTTGATAAAGCCTGAAGCTTTCAAATTAAGAAGAAAAATTAATAATATTTTACCTGAAATAAAGAACTTGCTTGCGATTCTCAAAGATATAATGATCAGAAAATTTTTGTTGGGAGTTCTTAAGGATAGATATCTGGAGTATAGTCATTTGGAACCTTTTATTTCTGAAAAATATGATATAGTATACAGGGAGAAATTTGGTATTGATCCTAAGGAAGCAAAAAAAGTTGATATAAAAGTTATAAATGTTGAAAAGGATTATTTTGAGGTTTACGACAAGTTGAGATTTAAATTTTTCCCTTTTCATAAGCCAAATTTTAAAATATCCACGGAATTTGGTTCTGTTTTCTTACATCTTAACATGATAGATAAGCACTGTGCCATTATGGGAATAGATACCAAAAGGGAAGATTTGGAAAGAGTGTATAACTTATTTTTTAATATTCCTTATATTGTTGATAAGTTGGATGCCAGGTATTTAGAGATTGTTTCTATGACTCCCAATTATTTTAACCACTCTGTTCTGTTGGATAATGGTTTTATTCCTGCTGCCTATTTTCCGTGCCTTATACCTGAGAGGGATAAAAACAATATTTTTAGGACTGATGCTGTAATATTTTTCTATCCATATAATTTGCCACATTTTAAAAAAATGTTTGTTCCTGAAGATTTTAAACCATATATAAAGTATGTTTACTCTATGATTATAAGGAAAATAAATGAGGAACTTGATCTAAACCTGTAATAAATTTACAATTTTTAAAATTTCTCTGCTTTTTGTATTTGTTCGTTTTTGGGGAATTTCCACAGGAGTATTTTTATATTATTTGTTGAAAAGTTTTTTGGGAGGTGATAGGCTTAATGAGAAAGATCATTTTATTTTGTTTATTTTTATCCTTAGTAAATGTTTATTCAAAGAGTTTGACCATATTGATAGGTGGTTCTTGGGATGGATGGAAAGAAATAGTGGATGATTTTTATACTAAAACTGGTATAAAGGTTAGTGTTGTTCAGGGGCCGCCTTCAACTGATGCGAGAGAGATAATGTATTCGATCTCTTTATTGACAAAGACCAAAGGTTTTGATCTGGTTTATCTCGATGTTGTTTGGTTGGGGAAATTTGCTTCTGCGGGTTGGCTAACTCCCATTTCCCATTTTGTTAATCCTGTTGATTATTTCAGGAAAAGCAATTTGGCTGAGTCCAGCTTTTGGGCCTCTCTTTATGCTGGAGAGTATTATACAGTTCCTATAAAGGCTGATGCTGGGCTTCTCTACTACCGAAAAGATTTGCTTCAAAAGTATGGGTACTCTGTGCCTATTACTTGGGAAGAACTTAAAAGTGTTGCTAAAGAAATAAAGTTAAGAGAAAATCAAAGTGGTAATATTATTGATGGTTTTGTTTTCCAAGGTAAACAATATGAAGGTTTGGTATGTAATTTTTACGAAGTTCTCAGAGGAATGGGATATGAGTTGATCGTTGAGGAGGAAGGAAATTTTAAACTTGCTGTGGATGAACAGAAATTGACAAACGTTTTTGGTTATTTTGATAGTTTGATTGAGGAAGGTGTTTCTCCAATTTCTGTTATAAATTTTGAAGAGGAAGAGTCAAGAATAGTTTTTCAGCAAGGTAAATCTGTTTTTGCAAGGAACTGGCCTTATGCAATAAAAATGCTTTTGGAAGATGAAAATATGAGAGACAAGTTTGGGGTTGCAGTTTTGCCAGGAGGTAGTCCAACTCTGGGAGGGTGGGCAATAGCAGTTTCTAAATACTCTCCTAATAAACAGGAGGCTTGGTTGTTTATAGATTTTCTTGTTAACAATGGTTTGAAGATTCTGTTTTTAAAAAGGGGGGATATTCCAACCAAAATGGACCTTTTCCAAGACCAAGAGATACAGGAGAGGATAGATTATTCGGAAATTATAATGAAATCTATTGATTTATCAAAGCCAAGAACTATACATCCCCTTTATCCGAGAATTTCCAACATTGTTCAAGTTTATTTATCTGGTGTCATAGCTGGAAAGATGACTCCTGAAGAGGCATCCCAGAAAATGATTAAGGAATTAAGAAAAATAATATCTCTATGATAAAAAGGGAAAAACAAGTAGGATTAGAAATTTCTTATAGAAGGTATGCAAACAACCATAAATTTAGAGTTAGCTGATAAAATTTCAAAGCTTATTTCTGAAGTTAATAAAGTTGTTGTTGGGCAGAAGAATGTGATATTGAAATGTATATTGGCACTTCTTGTTGATGGGAATGTTTTGCTTGAGGGTGTTCCTGGTTTAGCTAAGACGCTTATATTTAAGACTTTGGCTGCTTCTACGGGTGGCAGTTTCAAGAGGATTCAATTTACTCCTGATTTACTTCCTGCTGATATAACGGGAACGAGAATTTTTAATCCGCAAACTCTTAAATTTGAAGTTGTATTGGGCCCTATTTTTGCCAATTTTGTTCTTGCTGATGAAATAAATAGGGCACCTGCTAAAGTTCAGAGTGCACTTTTGGAGGGAATGCAGGAAAAGCAGGTAACTATTGGTAACCAATCTTTTCCATTACCAAGGCCGTTTATAGTTATGGCCACCCAAAATCCCATAGAAAGTGAAGGTACATACCCTTTGCCTGAGGCACAACTTGATAGGTTTATTATGAAAGTCAAAATAGATTACCCAAATTTTAATGAAGAAAAAGAAATAATGCACAGAATGCAAAGTAACTTCGATCTGCCTGATGTTGAAAAAGTAATAGAAATTAATGAAATAATAGATTTGCAAATGGAAGTTGAAAAAGTTAAAGTAAGCAGTAAAATTGAGGATTATATAACAAAGATAGTGTTTATTACACGGAAACCTCATCTTTATGGGTTAAATTCTTTGTCAAAGTATATAATGTATGGTTCTAGTCCGAGAGCAACTTTGGCTTTTATAAAGTTATCCAAAGCTTTAGCTTTTATTGAGAAGCGCCATTTCGTTATTCCCGAAGATATTGAATACCTTGCTTTTGATGTTCTTAGGCATAGGATAATACTTACATATGAAGCACAAGCTGAAAACGTTACAAGTGAAGATATAATCCTTACAATAATAAAATCTTTACCTAAAATATGATAAAACATTGGGGGTAGTAGAAATATGTTTATAAATAAGGAGTTTTTGTTCGATCTTTTAGAACAAGTTGGTCCATCGGGATTTGAAAATGATGTTTCTAAGATATGGAAAGAATATGTTTCTAAGTTTTCTGATAATGTTTTTACTGATTATCATGGAAATTCTTTTGCTGAAATAAATAGGGGTGCTGAAATTAGATTTTTGTTATCTGGACATATTGATGAGATAGGGTTCATGGTTTCGCAAATTACTGAAGATGGTTTTATAAAGTTTGTTCCCATAGGTGGTTGGGATTCTCAAATACCTCAGGGACAGAGAGTTTGGATTAAATCAACTAAAACTGGAAAATTAATAGCTGGAGGGATAGGTAAAAAACCTATACATTTACTCAAAGATGAAACTGAAAAAAACAAAATTCCTAAAATTGAAGACTTATGGATAGATATTGGTGCTTCTTCTAAATCTGAAGTGGAGGAGTTAATTGATATAGGTGATCCAGTTGTTTTAGCTTTTTCTCCTATAGATATAATGAATAATAATATTATGTCAAGAGCAATAGACAATAGAGTGGGGGCTTTTACAGTGGCTGAGGCTCTCAGATTGGCAAAAGATTTAGGAGTTAATTCCAATATTGTTAGTGTTGCTACAGTTCAAGAGGAAATAGGTTTAAGAGGAGCCTATACAAGTGCATATCGGGTAAATCCCCATATTGGTATTGCTGTTGATGTCACTTTTGTATCTGATGATCCTGGAACTAAGGATTCTGCTAAGATAATTGGTGAAATAAAAGTTTCCAAAGGTCCAGTTATAACAAGAGGTCCCAATATTAATCAGAAAATTTTTCAAATTCATTTAAGTGTGGCTAAAAAATATGGGTTACCCTATCAAATACAACCTGCACCAAGAGGTACAGGAACTGATGCTAATATTATTCAATTAACTCGTGAGGGACCAGTTACATCATTGATATCCATCCCCACAAGGTACTTGCATACTCCTGTTGAAATATGTAACCTAAATGACCTAGACAATGCTGTCAAAATAATTGCATACACTATAAAAGAAATAGAAGAAAATTACAAGTTAGAAGATTTGGTACCATTTTAGGACACAATTTTCGTGTTATATTAAATAACGTCTTTAAAGGGTTTTTATTTTTTCTCTCGCTTTAGTATTATTATATTTTATTCTTAGATACTATTCTTTAGATACTATTCTTAGATAATTCGGGTATTGATGAGAATTATAATACATATTGAGTTGTTTTTGATATCTAATAAAAAAGTTGATAAATATCACGAAAGGATAGTTTATTGTATATCAATAAATAAGTAGCTATATGAAAAAGGTAACAATTAGTCAGATGATTTAAGTGTAGGAATTTAGACTGGATTTGAATAAAGATAAAATAGGATTAAGTTAAATCATAGTTTTGGAGGGGTGTGATATGGAATTAAATGGAATGTTAGAAACAACAGGCAAAGGATATAAATATGGTTTTTCATTATACTTGTGGCTTGCGTTATTCGCCATATTTATAAGTTTTTTCAGTATTATACTATTTAATTATGTGGGTAGTGATATAAAAGCTGTGAGGTCTATATACAAGGAATCCAGAATGTATTACGATATAAAATCTATTTTGTCTGCTATTACTGAAATATATAGAGAAAAAAATTTTAATAGGCCATCTGATGTAGGTATAAGACAAGGTTCTTATCGTTATGCTAACGGTGTGGTGAATTACAATGTAAGGTATGAAATAAGAATAGTAGAAGGGGGTACAAATCCAAACCCAAATTATCTGTTTATAGATCTTTACAGAGGTAATAAATTGTGGGCAAGAGGAATAGTAAAATGGAGAGAGAGTATAGG
>JAOABG010000019.1 GCA_026418475.1 bacterium
AGATGTGTATAAGAGACAGAAATAGAAGTATAAACAAAATAATGCTAAATGATAAGAAAATTTTGATAATAATAACAATATTTTCTGTAATTTCCCTTTTTATAGCTACAAAGATATTATCAACAGACATAAAAGGTATAATCTCTAATGAATTCGGAATAAATTTATACAAAGATATAGATTTAGATAATAATAATGATAGTGCGGTTATAATAAGTAATGTTGCTAATGGAAACTGGGATGATAGGGGAAAATATATATATTTAGATAATAAACAAAATATTTATATAATAGGTCATAGCTGGAACAGCAGTAATAACTATGACATATTTATTATGAAATTTAATAAAAAAGGAAGATTGGATGAAAACTTTGCAAACAAAGGAAAATTAATTATAAAAGATATATTCCAAGAAGAAACAAATGATTACTCAAGTTCAATATGTGTTAATGATAAACAAGAAATTTATATCCTTGGATATTCAGATAAGTATAGCAAATATAGTATAGTTGATGATACAAAAGTTATTAAAGATATAGGAAAAACGTTATACATAGTTAAACTAAAAGAAAATGGATCCATAGACAAAAACTTTGGAAAAAACGGAATTTTTTATTTAGATGAAAATATTACAAAAAATAGAAGTTTCTATGCCAACTGTATGAGAGTAGATAAAGATGGTAAAATATATATCGCAGGCCATTTCTGGAATTATGATCAAAATTATGATGGATATATAATGAAAATAAACAAAAATGGTGAATTAGACATAAACTTTGGAAAAAAAGGAATACTATCATTAGATAATATAAAAGAAAAAACAAGAAGCGATTACATTAATTCTTTTGTTATAGGAAAAGATAATAAAATATATATAACAGGATGCACATCAGCTGGAAATAAATATAATATGTTTGTAATAAAAATTGATAATGAAGGTAACCTGGATAAAACATTTGCAAAACAAGGTAAACTGATACAAAACATACTAAAAAACAATGGAGATATCGGTAGATCGATATATATATCAAAAAATGACAATATCTACTTAATTGGTAGTACTTGGAATGGATACAATTTTGATACATATGTAATAAAAATGAATAATAAAGGAGAAATCGATAACAATTTTGGAGAAAATGGGAAAGCAATTATTGATAATCCTGGAAAAATTAATGACCCTTATATAGATGACTTTGGAAACTGTATATATGTTGATAGAAAAGAAAAAATATATATATCTGGGGAAACAGGAAAAAATAATAATTATGATATATATATAATTAGACTTAATAGAAAAGGTAAAGTAGATACTAGTTTTGGTAATCAGGGTAAAGTTATCATAAAAGATGTAGGAAACAAAAATGGTGACGATAGATGCGAGTCAATGACAGTAAATAACAATAGTATTTTTTTACTTGGTAATAATTTCAACATAACAAATTACGATACTTTCTTAATTAAGATAAAATAAATAAAACAGAATTAATAATTATTTAGAAGATTATAAATTTCAACTAACTGATATAGTTATATTTTGAACCAACAACTTAAAAACATCAAAATTTTCAACAGCTAAAAGTTGTAGATTTTTCCTATCTATTTTTACATTATTTTTATTCAGTAAATTAATAAATTTGCTATATGATATACCACAGTTTCTGCAAGCTGCGTTTATTCTTTCTATCCACAGTTTTCTAAAATCTCTTTTCTTTTGTCTTCTATCTCTGTGAGCGTATTTACTGGCGTGCATTAAAGCTTCATTGGCAGTTTTGAATCTTCTACTTCTAGTGCCTCTGTATCCCTTTGCAAGTTTCAATATTTTTTTATGAGCTTTCTTTTTTATTCCTGCTCTTTTAATTCTCATTTTTTATCTCTCCTTCTAATTTTAATTAAATCTTAAACTTTAATTCAGCTTTTAAAGTTTAGTTCAGATCTTAAACTTTAGTTCAGATCTTAAACTTTCGTAAGGTTTTGCAGATTACCAATAGTTTTATTATAAAATGTGGTTATTCTTGATTTCTTTCTTGCTGCCTCATTCTTATGAAATACACCTTTACTTGTAGCTTTATCGACTTCTTCATAAATCTGTTTTAACATTTCTTCAGCTTTAATTTTACTTTCTTCAGAAAAATTTGATTTAAATCCCAACACTATTTTTTTGAAGTTCTTCATTAGGACTTTAATCTTTTTGGTTATCTGTTTATTTTTTTCGGTTTTATTGCTAACTTTTCTGAGCAACTTTCTTTTTTTTAGCTTTCTTTTTTGTTTTTTGCTTAACATTTCAGACATTACTTTCCCCTCCTATTGTTTAGGATTCTACAATTTAATAGATTTACCTCTTTGTTGCCATTTCTACTAAATGTCCCAATGTCAAAGATTTAGGCCTTTCAATGGGGAATCCAACAGCTCTTGCCCAGATAACTTGGGAAGTCATTCCCATTATTCTTGAAACACCAAACATAACAGTATAAAATTCATGTTCTTTTAGATTATAATGATATAGAACTGCTCCTGAATGTCCATCAACATTTGGATAAGGATCCTTTACTTTACCAGTAGATTTAAGAATATCAGGAACGACTTCATATAGTAACTTAACCATCCTTATAACATTTGAATCTAACTTTTTGACATCCACAAAATTCGAAAAAGCAGTATATCTTGGATCAGTAACTCTCAAAACAGCATGTCCAAAACCCGGTATAACTTTACCAGCAGCAAGATGGTTATGAATATATTCAATTAATTTTTCCTTAGGTGGTATACCATTGAAAAACTTTATTATATTTAAAATCCATCTCAGGGATTCACTGCTTGCATTCCCATGTAGAGGACCAGCCAATCCACACATACCACCAGCAACAGAGTAATATATATCAGAAAGAGCGGAACTTATATTAAAACATGTATGAGCACTAACATTTCCACCCTCATGATCACTATGAAGAATGAGATACAACCTAATCAAATCAGCAAAATCTTTATTCAAAACAAAATCATCATTGACGTTTAGCATATGGGCAAAATTAGCACCGTAATCCATAGTTTCATTAGGTTTAACAAAAACGTCATCTCTGTAAGTCCTTCTATAGATATAAGCAGCTATAACAGGAGCACGAGCTATCAAATTAATACAGTCTTCCAACATGGGTTTCCACAAATCCCTTTTATTCATCCCCTCATAATAACTCTTAGCAAACACTGATTCCCTCTGCATAGCAAGAATAGCCATAGCAAATTGAGTCATTGGATGAGTATTAGCAGGAGTATTTCTTAAAACTTCTATAACATACTTTGGTAACCGCTCTCGGATTTTTATATATTCTTCTAATTCCTCAACTTCATCACGTGAAGGAACCTCACCTGTTAAAAGTAAATACCAAATACCTAAAACATAAGGTAATTCTGAAATTTTTGGTAAAGAAGACAGCGTTTCAGAAATAGAATAACCTCTGAATTTTATACCCTCATAGGGATCAACAAATGAGGTTTCGCAAATCAGAGAAGGAATATCTCGCATACCACTCAAAACTTGAGAAACCTTAATATCAGATATAATTCTTTCTCCATAAGTAGAATTGATATCTTTATATTCTTTTCTCCATTTTTCAACTATATCTTCCATTTTTTCAAAAAGGCTAACTTTCAGTTTCATAATATTCCTCCTTCTATACGATGTTCAGCATGTATAATTCTTTACAAAGTTGTTTAATTTTTTCTGCAGATTTATCTAATTCCTGTTTCTCCGATTGTTCCAAGTTTAATTCAACAACTTTTTCAATTCCATTTTTACCCAATACTACAGGCAAACCCAACACTAAATCTTCATATCCGTATTCTCCTTGACAATACACAGATACCGGTAATATTTGTTTTTTATCATAAATAATGGACTTTATCATTATGAAAGTAGAAGCAGCAGGAGCATAGTAAGCAGATCCCGTTTTGAGAAGAGATACTATTTCAGCACCACCATTTCTTGTTCTTTCTATTAACTGCTTCAATTCTTCCTCTTCTATTAAGTTTCTTAATGGAACTCCAGCCACAGTGGTAAAACTGACTATGGGAACCATAGTGTCACCATGACTACCCAAAACAAAAGCGTTTATGTTATCCATTGAAACATTCAATTTTTCAGAAATGAAATATTTGAATCTTGCTGAGTCAAGAACACCGGCCATACCCATGACTTTAAACCTTGTCCATCCATAATCTTTCAGAATTTTATAAGCCAAATATGTCATAACATCCAAAGGATTGGAAACAACAATTACTATACTATCTGAACAATACTTATAAATGTTAGAAACAACTTCTTTCATTATATTGGCGTTAGTATTAAGTAAATCTTCCCTTGACATTCCTGGTTTCCTTGCAATACCAGCAGTTATAACAACTATATCACTATTTTTTATATCCTCATAATTATTAGTTCCTTGAACCGTTATGTCGTAATTAAACACTGAGAGCATTTGCATCATATCAAGAGCTTTACCTTTGGGCATATCTTGGACCACATCAACCATAACAACATCAGCAAGCTCATTCATAGCGATTAATGAAGCTAAGGTGGCTCCGACATTTCCTGCACCAATTACACTAACTTTTTTCATAACAAACTCCCTCTTTTTCTGGGACATTTTTATCCCGCATTCCCAGTAAGCGGTAATATTTCAAATATTCATAAAAATTTAGTAAATTCCAGATACCTTGGCTCCAAATTTTTGTCACTAATAATAGAAATTAGGTAATCAGTAAACTCTTTAGTAGTAGCCCCATCATTTCTACCAGTGACACAGACCTTTTTCTCAAACTGAAGAGCTATATCCAAAGCCATATTTATTCTCCTTGAGAAATCATGAAATCCAATATACTCCAACATCATTGATGAAGCTTTGATAATACTAGAAGGGTCAGCATAAAGATGTCTATTCTCTTCAACCATTCTTGGAGCACTCCCATGTATAGCCTCAAACATGGCATATTTAGTTCCAATATTTGCAGAGCCGGCAGTGCCAACACCACCCTGAATCTCAGCAGCCTCATCCGTAAGAATATCCCCAAATAAATTAGGCAAAACAAAAACCTGGAACTCATTTCTTCTTTTCTTATCAAGTAACTTGGCTGTCATAATGTCAATAAACCAATCATCTGCCTGTATCTCAGGATATTGTTTGGCAACATCATAAAAAACCTTCAAAAATATCCCATCTGTGACTTTTATAACATTTGCTTTATTTACAGCAGTTACTCTATTAAAACCATTGTTTTTAGCATATTCAAAAGCCATCTTTATTATCCTATAACTACCTAAATAGCTAATAACTCTAAAATCTATACCAAACATACTTTCAAATTCAATACCTTGGGAACCCAAAGTATATAAATCTTCAGTATTTTCTCTGAAAAAAATCCAATTTATTTTTTCTTGAGGAACCCTAACAGGTCTAACATTAGCAAACAAATCCAAAACTTTTCTAAGTGTAACATTTGCACTTTCTATATTGGGAATACCTGAACCAGCTTTTGGTGTAGTTGTTGGACCTTTCAATAAAACATTACACTCCAATATTTTTTGTAGAACATCTTTGGGAACAGAACTCATTTCTTTTATTCTTCTTTCTATTGTAAGTCCCTCTATCTCCTGGAAAATGATATTACCTTTCTCTATCTCTTCTTTAAGTAAAAAATTAAGTAACCTTTGTGCTTCTTCTAGAATGTACGGGCCTATTCCATCTCCACCAACAAAACCTATTTTTATTGGTCTCAATTTTGTAAAGTCTATAAATTCCCTATTAGTTCCTATTCTTTCTATCCTTTCAAACTGTTGGATTAAAAGATTTTCAAAATACTTTTTTGCTTCTTCTATTGATTCACTTGAGGGTTTTATAATCTTCATTCATACCTCCAAATAATTAGTCAATGTTGTCTATAAGATTTTTTATTTTTTTCTTTATCCTTTGGATAGCATTATCAACAGACTTAGGGGAAGCATTAATTTTTTTACCAATCTCAACATAAGTTAGTCCCTGAGCTCTGAGCTTAAGTATTTCTTTCTCCCTATAAGTCAACTTAGATAGTAAAGATTCTTTAACTCTATTTTTTTCAATAAAATCTATTATGGTATCCTCTATTGAAGGTTCTTGATAAGAGCCTTGTATAATTCTTGAGGGAGAGATATAATCATAGAGACTTTTTTCTCCAGAATCCTCATCAAACAAATTTGATTCCAAAGATATTGGATTCCTAAGAATTCTTGCTTTGTTCCTGTTTGAAGATTTTATAGCGGTAGTTATTTGGCGTTGAACACATAAATTAACAAAATTAAAAAAACTGCCCTTGGTTTTATCAAAATCTTCAACAGCTTTAAGGAAACCTATATATGCTTCTTGGATTATATCTTCTCTTTCTCCTCCAGGTATATAAAAAGGTATTACTTTGGAGAATAGGAATTTAGAGTATCTCTTAATAAGAACCTTCATAGCTTCTTTATTACCAATCTTAGATAATTCAACAAGTTCCTCATCAGCAAGCTTTTCCAACTCATTATTTGAGAATACACTTTCAGTTATATTTTTATTTATTTTTTTATATTTAGCATCTTTTTTCTTCATTTTTTATTTCTAATGATTATCCTGTGATCAAATGTTTTTCTTTCATCATATTCAAAATATTCATCCATTCTAACTACATCTTGCTGGTTATAAATTGCAAATTCGTAGGTGTTTTCCATTTCTATAACTTTAGTCGGACATATTTGCTCACATAGACCACAGAATATACAGGCACTGACATTGATTTCAAATTTTTCCACCACCGTTCTACCCAAATTATCCTGCAAAACTTCCATTCTTATAGCTTTCACAGGACATATTTGAGCACAATATCCACAAGCAATACATACCCCACTTTCACAACTCAGGCATCTTATACCCTCTTCTATACTGTAGTCATTAATGTCCACCTGGTTCTTCACATATTCTGGTAATTTAGCCATAAATCCCCCTTTTCCTTTAGACAGCAACTGCTTTTTTATATACTTTATGAACATTAAGAGGTCCGAGTATCCTCAAAAAGTCATTACTCAAAACAGGAGGAACATTATTAGTCAAGTAATAATGAACTTTTTCAGCTGTTCTATTACCACTTGCTAAGGCCACTATAGCTGGTTGAGGACCATAACATGCTTCACCAGCAGCAAAAACTTTTGGCCTAATAGTCTGACCAAACCTATAAACAAAACCATTTACCATTGTATCAAAGCCATCAACCACTATTTCACCTCTACTACCTACAATATCCTTGGGAACAAAAGGTATATCTATATCTCTTGAAACTGCCAATATTATAGTGTCACATGGAACAACAAACTCCTCTGAGGTTCTAATTATTTTTTTTCTTCCATTCGGAAGTAAAGGACCATAAACACATTTTGCAACTTTTAACCCTTTTATATGATTATTTTCATCAACAACAACCTCAAAAGGCATAACTTGGCAAATAAATTCTATATCATCATCTTCTTCAGCTTCCACTTTTTCTTCCTCGCTTACTGGTATGTCTTCTCTGGCCAATATATCAACTATTACCACTTTATCAGAGAACACTTTTTTACAAGTTCTTGCAGCATCTATTCCAGTTCCCCCACCTCCAATAACAACCACTTGACTTCCTATTTTGTAACTTCTTATACCAAGATTCCAATCTTCCAAGAACCATTCAGCTTGAATGAGGTTAACCTTTTCAGCATTCTTCAAATTAAGTTTTCTTGGCTTAGTAGCACCAACAGCAATAACAACAGCATCATAATTATTTTCCAATTCACTGAATAGTATACCACATGGTTCCAAATGATTAATCTGCTCATTATAATTCTGTAAATCATTAAAAGAAATGATCTTAGCGCACTTATCTTTCTCCTCCTCAGAAATTACACTGACATTATAAAATATTCTACCGTTTTCAGTAAAAACTATGAGATTTTCATATTCCTTATTCATCAAATCTTTATCTAATCTGAAAAAAGCAACACCAGAGTAAAGGTATCCACCACAAAAATTGTATTTTTCAAATAAGTCAACCTTATGTCCAAACCTCAATAATCTGTGAGCAGCAGCAATTCCAGCAGGGCCAGCACCTATAACAGCAACCCTCTTATTAGTTACTTCAGAAACAATCGTATATTTAACAGTATCCTTATTCTGATAATAATTCATTATATTATATTCACTGATTGCTTTTTTGATTAATCTAATAGCTATAGGTTTATGATCCTGTACTCCCCTACTACAGGTTGTCTCACACGGAGCAGTACAAAGGTTACCGAAACAAAAAGCAGTTGGATTATTGACACTTTCTTCACCAAGAGATTTAATGAAGTTGTTTTCCCCAGCTAACATAACATAGCCTCTGGCATCAACATTAGCAGGACATCCCCTAACACATGGCGGTAGATCAAAGGAAAAATTAAGATACTGTGTCCTTTTATATATTGTTTCCTTAGTATTAAAAGCTCTTACTCTAACTTTGCCTCTCCAACGTGAAAATGGCTCCCTTATACTTAAAGGGTAATTGATAGTATAAATAGGTTCCTTCAAAAAATATTTGTACGTTATATTTAGTCCCTCTATCAGTCTTCTAAGAGAATCAGCCAAGAAATTTAAACTACCCAACATAATTTCCTTTCCTCCTAAGTGTACTTAGGAACATTTTTATACTTACTTGACAATTTTATATTTTTCAAAGATGCTAAATAAATAACTATAGCAAATATAATCCAAGAAAATAAAGGAATAAACACATTTTGATTCTTGAATAGCAATACATCAACAGAAGCGAATAACATATGTATTAAAGTTATAGGTATAAAAGCTTTCCATGCCAAGTCCATCAAATGATCTATTCTTATCCTTGGATAGGTCCATCTGAAAAACATTATCAATCCAACGACTAAGAAAGTTTTAAAAATAATCCAAATGAAATTATCATTTACTGCCAATATATACTCGTATATTCCCCAGTTCTGCAAAAAAGGAGAGATAGTATTAAGCAAAGAATGAGGAATAAGAGAATAACCTCCCAAAAATATTGTGGCTATAATAGCACTGTTGAAGAACAAATAGCCATACTCTGCCAGATAGAACAAAGCAAAAGCCATACTACTGTATTCAGTTACAAATCCAGCAACAAGCTCAGACTCAGCTTCGGGTAAATCAAAAGGAGCCCTGTTATTCTCTGCAACCATAGACCACAAAAATATTATAAACATCAGTGGTTGATAGAACACTAGCCAAAAATAGGTATTCTGAAAATTGACTATATCAACAATTTTAAAACTACTTGTGAATACCATAACCGATAAAAAAGATAAAAGAAGAGGTATCTCATAGCTCAACATTTGCGCCACTGTTCTGAGACCACCAAGAAGAGAATACTTGTTATTGGAAGCCCAAGCAGCAATGACAAGAGACAAAACCATATAACTTGAGACAGCAAAAATAAACAATAAGCCCACATCCAATTGATTTAATAAAATATAGTTATTTGAAAAAGGGAACATTCCAAAAGCTATTACCACAGTAGCAAATGCCAAAACAGGAGACAAAATAAACAAGAAAGGATAAGAACCTTGTGGAACCATTATCTCCTTCTGAATAAGTTTAATAACGTCGGCAATTGGTTGGATTATCCCTCCCAACCACATATTTTTTGATCCAGCTTTAAGAAGGAAAGGAATATTTATTAGAGTTGGTCCCATCCTACCCTGAATCTTTGCAGACAGCTTTCTCTCTATCCAAACATTAACTATAACACTTACCATTAATACGGTAATGATAATCAGTGTTCCCACCACGGAAGAAAAAACCAGCCAAGTTATGGTTCCAAATCCTTTCCAAAAACCACCATTTATCCCCAACAAATTATTAATAAAACCCAGAACTCCAAATTTATCAAGAACCAAGTAAAATGGTAAAAATAGTAAAACTAATATAAACGAAACCAGAAAATAGAAAACCAATGTTTTCAACGTAAAGCTGATAAACCTAAGAATATCATTTTTCATTCAGCACCTCCGAGAAAGATAAAATCCATTGTTTTCTCCGATATTTTTCTTCAGACAAAATAACTTTCCTTTCAAAATAAAACCTATGAATTAAGAATAGTACATACTGGCACCATAAAAAGTATTTAAAACTTTATATAACTGACTTTCCAAATTATTAACATTCTTCAAATTCATTTTATAATCATTAAAATCCATAATAGAAACATTGAGCGTTTGATCTTTTGTAATAATTTTTGTGATTAATTCATTATGTATGGTAGTTTTCATAAATTGATTATTGTTATTTTTATCATTATTAAGAAAAGACAATCTAACATTTTGAGAATAGAGGTAATCTGTATCTTCATATGAATTAGCTATTGGAAAACCTGCTATAGTATTCAAAATGGAGTCCAAATTTTTTACAAAAATATCAAAATTATTCTCATTCATCACCAAACTATTAATAAAAATAGAAAATTTCGCGGTATCAGAATAGGATGAAAGTATGTTCCTCAATTTGTTGAGCATATACTGTTTGTTATTATTATATTTTGGATCATTTTTATCAAGAGAATTATATATTTTACTCCAGAGGTTAAGCCGCACCCAAAATGACTTATTTTTGGGCATATCTGGACTTTTTTGTATTACCCATGGTGCCACTTTATTTCCCATTCTT
This sequence comes from bacterium, assembly GCA_026418475.1. Lineage (GTDB taxonomy): Bacteria > DRYD01 > DRYD01 > DRYD01 > DRYD01 > DRYD01. Next base: position 10,732 of record JAOABG010000019.1, read on the forward strand.
CTTATAACTTCTAAAGTTGATATAACAACATTTTTGTCAGGATTATCAAGTAGATTAACCATATTATTAGCAAATTTCTTAGTTATAAGCAAATTCTTAAGCTGTTGCTTAACATTGTTATATTCTATAGTGTTAATCTTATTGTTATTTAACAATTCTAATAGTATAGAGGAAAGTGAATATACCTGTAGGAAGTGGAAGCAATCACCATACTTCAGATCCCCTGTTCTTATTGCTTTTTTGAAATGTGTTGCAAGAATCCCAACAAAAGTTGAATACATATCCTTTGATATATTTTTAATCAACTCAGAATTATTTACGTTTAATTGTGCCCCAGTTATCATTAAATCATCTATTAAATTTTTGAATTTATCATTTCCCATATTTAGAATTACCATATAAAATTGAGTTGGATCTTTAGTAGATAAATTGAGGTAATTCATAACATTTAAAGTCTGATTCAACTCTTGGTCAGATTTAATAGAGTAAGGCTTTATAAATTCATTAATTGTTCCCAAAGAACCTGCTATGGAACCAATTATCTTTTTCCAAACATTTATATCGTTACGCAATAGACTATCTTGTTCAAAATTTTCAACGAATTTTTTTATTTCAGTCAAGTTAGCCAGACTGTCAGAAAAATCATTCAAAAACTTTTGTAGTTCTTTTTGTAAAAAAGCGTCAACATAGATATTTGTTTCAAGAATAAGCAGCAAATTTCTGGCTTTCATATACAGTTCGATTAATTTCATTTGATCTGGTAACTGTTCATTTTTTGCTACCCAAGCAGATTGACCAACAAAATTATCCCCTAAAAATTCAAACATCTTTGTTGGAACAGGGCTAACATAGCTATTAAGAAGTTTATTAATATTTTCAAGGTTATTAGTAGGAAAAATGATATCCTTCAGAGGATCACCCTTTTTAGACATTAATTCAATAATATTCTTTATATAACTGTTGTTAAACACCACATTTCCTGCAGAAATCAGAGAAGAATATAGCCCAACAGTAAGTAAATACTCAAAATCAGGTGTTAGATACTGAGTAAAAGCAGTTAAAAGATTATTATAATAAGTAGAAGAATTAAGATAATCAATCCTGTTTATAGTGCTAATAGTATCAACAAACTTTTGTGAAATTTCACCCGGTAAAATATAAGAGTTGTTATTCGACTTTATGTATAAGTTAAACAACGTTTTTGAATCTACTTTGCCCACTCAATCACCCCACGCATAGTTCTCCTATTTATTAGTTTAGTAAAACTAAATAAAAAACCTAACAATTTTTCTTTAAAAAATTGTTAATAAAAAAATTGTTAACAAAAAATCATTAACATAACAGTTAAGTTTAAAAAATATTTAATTAAAAAGAAAGTATCTAATTTGAAAAGAATAAATATATTGTAAAATTGTAAATACAATTTAAGGAGGAATTTCAGTATGTACATATTTGATGGGAACCTACTAAAACTAAAAATAGATGACGGATACGAGTTAGTAGAACACCCAGGAGCAAGTGCCTGCATAATATGTTACAAAAACCAAATACTATTAGTAAAACAATACAGAAAAGCATTAATGGAATACACTTGGGAAATACCAGCTGGTAAAATAGATAAAAATGATCCCAATCCTTTGACCACAGTAATAAGAGAAGTATCAGAAGAAACTGGAATAAAACTCAATGAAACCGACTTACTTTACTTGGGTAAAATATACACAACACCAGGATTTTCAAATGAAATAATCCATTTATTTTTTACAAACCTACACAATATTGTCAATTTAAAACCACTTGATAATAATGAAATAGAAGAAATAAAATTCTTTTCTAAAGAAGAATTTTTTGAAATAGTTTCAAACAACGAAATTAAAGACTCAAAAACCCTGAGTGCAATATGTATAGCAATTTCCAAAAAACTCATATAAAGACTTTTATGTAAAATTAATTATTTTATATAAAAATGCTGAAACTATATGAGAATGACCCTATTTTCAAAAAATCAGTTAAAATTAGACTTTGTGAAGAGATAGTTAATATTCAAATCTTTAGACCCTTAGCACACATAATTCTTCTAAAAATAAAAAACAAAAATATAAAACCTGAAATGATTGTAGTGATACATACAATTATCATTTTTTGCTGTTCATTACTTATTTTGATTTCAAATAGTTTCATACTTAACTTACTTATTTTTCTATTTTTACAATTAAAGACAGTTTTAGACAATTTGGATGGTCAATTGGCAAGGTACAAAAATATTGAATCTTCCTTTGGAAGATATTTTGATACATTAATGGATTATATAGGTAACCTATCAATATTTATGGCAATTGGAATTAAACATGGAGAATTGCTCTTTTCAATATTCACTTTTTATATTCTCACAGTTGTACTTTCATACGACTACAATTTTGAAAAATTATGTAAGGGAATTGATAATGTGGAATCCAAAAATGTAGAAAAAATAGAAAAGAGTGAAAAAATATTAAGATATATCTATAATTTCCTACTTGGTTACCAAGACAAAATTGTACAGAATATAGAGAATTACATAATCAGCAAAAAAAACGAATATAAAGAGTTATTTTGGAATAAAAGATATTTAAACATTACAGTAAATATGGGATTATCAACGCAATTACTTATTCTGGGGATTTTTATTTTATTTGGTGCAGAAAAAATGTATTTATTCATTCCTTTGATATGTCTTTTTATCATTATTCTACTATTTTGTTACAGATCTTGGATCTTAATTAAAGGGAAAAAACAAACAAAATAAAACCTTATTAATATAAGCCTTAATAACAACGTTCTAAGGAGGTAGTTATGGTTATGGAAAGAACGCTAATAATTTTGAAACCAGATACTGTCCAAAGAAAATTGATAGGAAGAATAATCCAAAGATTTGAAGACAAAGGATTCAAAATAGTTGGAATGAAGATGATATGGATAAACAAAGAATTGGCCTACAAACATTATGAAGCTCATATAAATAAACCGTTCTTTAATTCATTATTAGAATTCATAACATCTTTACCTGTAGTTGTATTGGTTCTCGAAGGGCCAGAAGTTGTAGAACAAGTCAGAAAAATGGTAGGAAATACCGATTGTAAAAAAGCTGAAGTCGGAACAATAAGATTTGACTTCGGATTATCAATACAAAATAATTTAATTCATGCCAGTGAATCAATCCAAGATGCACAAAGAGAAATAAAAATCTTCTTCCAAGATGATGAACTATTCTCTTACAATGAATCCAAGCCTTTATCAACAGTATAGTGATAACTCACAAACAAGGAATAGTCAAATACCAAGAACAAGATTTCATAGTATCCGAAAAGATCTTTATAAAATCTCTTAAAGGTAAAAACTATTCCGTTTTTCTACTTAAAAAAAATAACTGTTCCCTATTTAATGTGATAATGAGATTATCAAAAATACTCAAAGTTCCAATATCCAATTTTCATTTTTTCGGAGAAAAAGATAAATATGCAATAACAAAACAAATAGTATATACTCCAAAACTGAATTTCCTTGAAGAACACATTAATTCAAGAGATTTCGAGTTGATTCACTTATTCGATGTAGAAGAAATAGATTCATCATGGATGATAGGAAACAAATTCAATATAACAGTAAGGAAAATAAGTAACACCACAGAAGTAGAAGAAAAAATAAAAAAAATAATAAACAGGGAAATTAAAATACCCAATTACTATGATATTCAAAGATTTGGGAAAAGGTACATAAATCATATCATTGGGTACTACCTTTTAAATTCCAAGTATTATGAAGCAACATACTTATTCTTATGTGCCTACAGTAAAAATGAAAATCACAAAGTAAAAAAAGTTAGAAAGATATTGAAAGAGCTTTTCAACAGACAGTCATTCAACATACATAAAGCCCTCGAAATAAAAATGCCACAATACATGGATATAGAAAAAATATTTCTCAAAATTCTCTCAAAGAATAACAATTTCAAGAAAACATGGAAAGAATTTCCATACAAATGGACCTCACTTTTCAAGGAAGCTTTTTATTCCTATAAATTTAACAAATCTTTGGCAGAATATATAAAGAACTCAGATGTGAACTATTTTATTCAAAAATATGAAATTAATATTCCTGAAGAGTTCCATGACCTATTTTGTAATTTTGAAAACAAGATAGAGTTGGTTTATCCTTTAGTTCAATTGGATTTTCAAAAACTATCATTAAAAGATTTAAAAAATAGAAACCCCCTCTTGGAACCATTAATTTATAAGTATAATTTTGAAAAAGATGAGCTATTTGAAGGTTATTATAAACTTAACATAGAATTTTTTTTAGGTAGGGGTTCATTTGCAACAAATTTCCTCAATTTTATATTGGGAGGTTGATAAAATGGTTAATTTCGGGAATATAATAACAGCAAGTATAACTCCATTTAACGAAAATTTAGAAATAGATTTCAAAGAATTTGAAAAATTACTATTATACTTGGAAAACCATAGTGATAGTATCCTGGTATTTGGAACAACTGGAGAATCACCAACATTATCACTGGAAGAAAAAATTAAAATATCAGAATTTGCAAAAAAAACTACCAAACTCCCAGTTATTGCAAACATATCTTCAAATAGTACAGAAAAGTCACTAAAAGAATTAGAAATGTTGGAAAAAACAAATGTTGATGGATTCCTTGTCACTACACCCTATTACAATAGACCTCCCCAAGATGCGTTATATGATTATTTTAGCAATATAGCATCCAAAACTTCAAAACCCATCATAGTTTACAATATTCCTTCAAGAACAGGGGTCGATTTAGAAGTAACCACAATAGTTGAATTATCAAAAATAAAAAATATTATAGGCTTAAAACAATCACATAGTGATATCACCAAAATATCTGAAATATTATCTTTAAATCCCTCCTTTAATATATACTCTGGTGATGATATATTAACTTTACCTGCACTATCTCTAGGAGCTAAAGGTGTGGTATCAGTTTGCTCCCATATAGCAGGAAATATGATCAAAAAAATGGTAACCAGTTTTCAAAGCAATCCTGAAGAAAGCAAAAATATTCATTACTCACTTTATAAATTATTCAAGGTACTATTCATAACTACCAACCCAATTCCTGTGAAATATGCTCTAAGTCTATTAGGATTCAATGTTAACAACTTAAGACCACCACTGAGAAAAGCTAATCAAGAAGAAACAAAAAAAATAAAAGAGGTTATAGAATCAATTACTACAAAAACCTAATAATAAAAACCGAATAAATGACTTTTGCAGCAACAATAGGTAGATATCAACTAAAAGAAGAAATAGATAGTACCCCATTAGGACAAATTTATTTAGCTTTTGACCCGATAGTTGATAGAGAAGTTTACCTCAGAATACTAAGTCCATTTATATTAGAAGACGACCAGAAAAGAGATAGCCTCTTCAAAGAAGTCCAACTATCAACCAAAATAAAACACCCAAACATATCTCAAATACATGAAATTCAAGAACAAGAAGGAATCTATTTTGTATCATTAGAAAAGTTAGAAGGATTGAAAATAGAAGAAGTTTTCAAACCCCAAAAGAATATAACCGAAAACGATCTAAACAAATATATTGATCTATTTACTAAAATAGCAGAAATATTACAATATATTCATGAATATAACATAATTCATAAAGATTTAAAACCCAAGAATATCATATTACTTGGGGAAAATGCGGAAAACATTAAAATTTCAAATATCGCTTTTGGCTACTTAGATAGCAATTTCTTATTTCAGAGCAATCAATTTTCTGAGAAACTCATATTTTGGGCACCTGAACAAATATCAAACCCTCAAAATATAACCAAAAAAGTGGATATATTCTCCTGGGGATTACTTTTCTACTATTTCGTAACAGGAATAAACCCATTTATTAAGGAAAGTTTAACAGAAACTCTTGAATCAATTGTAAAAGAAACTCCCAAAAGCCTAAACAAAATCATTTCTTACATCAATCCACTGCTTTCCTCTCTAATAGATAAATGTTTGTCAAAAGACCCAGAAAACAGACCAGATAACTTCAGAGAAATAGTAGAAAACCTATACTCAATAAAGAAAGAAAGTAAAAAATATAACATTTCCCCTGCCAAAGCAACAATGCATAACACATTGGGAACAAATTATTTTAAACAAGGTAATCTTGAGCTTGCAATACTGGAGTGGCAAAAAGCAGCAGACTTTGACCCATTCAACCCACTTATTCACAATAATTTGGGAACTGCATTCGATGGTGTCCAACATCTAGAAGAAGCACTCAAAGAATATGGCAAAGCCGTAGAATTAAGCCCTGCGAATTTCGTAGCACACTACAATTTGGCATCTGCTCTCTACAGAATCGGAGAAATAGATAAATCAATCAACCACTATAGAAAAGTGGTAATGTTGAATCCCAAATTTGCAGCAGGTTATTACAACTTGGCAAATGCCCTCTACAAAAGAGGGTTCACAGAAGAAGCAATAGAAAATTGGCAAAAATCTCTCGTTATTAACCCAAACCTTGTAGAATCAATGTACAATTTAGCTAACGCTTATTTCTCTCAAGATAGATTAGAAGAAGCTCTACATTACTGGCAAAAAGTAATAGAAGTAGATCCAAATTTTGTAATGGCCTACTACAGTTTAGCACTGTATTATTTAGAAACAGGAGATATCAATCAAGCACTTGAAAATTTTAACAAGTGTATAGAAATAAATCCAAATTTCGCAGAGATCTACTACTACTTAGGTAACATATACTTCAACAACTCTGATTTATATACCGCTGTTGATTATTGGCTAAAGTGTGTAAATTTAAAGCCATCTTTTTGGAAAGCCTATTTCAACATTGCCAATGTATACTACATACAAGGAAATATAGAATTAGCTTTAGAAAACTGGAAAAAAACAGTTCTATACAATCAGGAATTCTGGCAAGCTCATTGGAACATAGGTAACATAAGCTATTTTGAATTAGGAGACATAGAAACAGCAATAAAAAGTTGGCAAAAAGTAACCACACTTAATAGAAAACATTGGCAAGCACATCACAACCTCGGAGAAGCGTATTACGTTGAAGGAAAATATAAACTGGCAATAATGGAATGGGAAAGAGTAATAGAAATAAACTCTTACTTCTGGCCCGCCTACTTTAACATAGCAGTCATATATTTCCAAAACAAAGAATACAGCAAAGCCTTACAATACTGGACTAAAGCATTTGCCATCATGTTATTCGGATAAAATTCTCATATTATATAAATTAACGATAATTACAAAAGGTTGAAAAAGTATCAGAATTGAATTCTATAGAATATGATAAATACTTTTGTATACACAAGTAAAAAAGATTTTTTTAAAATCCTGTCTAAATACCTAGACAAAGAATACAAAGAGAATATAAATACACTAAGTTTAAATATAGAAACAGAAGAGTTTAATAAACTAATACAATTATTTAATCCCCAAAAGACAACATATGAAACCATTGTTTTCTATACCAAAAACTCCGAACCAATTAAAGAATTGGTATCAAGCAATTTCAACATTTTCATTTTTGGTTCCCATGAAGAATTAGAACAAGAAACAAAAACAATCAAAAATAGAGATATTGAAATAATCAATAATTATCTTAATTCAAAAGCGATATTAAAAAATCCCAATTTAAAACCAACAATAGAAGAAATAGTAAGCTACATAGAGAAATTTCCTAAACTGACAATACAAGATTCTATAATGTTAAATTGCAGATACAGAGAAATAATAACTTTACTCAGCTTAGTGTCTATCAAAAGCAACCTAATACTCCTTGATTCAGACACAGAGAAAACAAATAATATAATCATAGAATATCCATTATCAGTAATATCGGAGATAATAGATCTACCAAATGAGGAATCCCAAGAATTTCTAAAATTATACAACATAAACACAGAAATATCTGAAAAAATTAAAGAAATAATTGAAACAATTATAAAAATAATTCTCAATCATTGGACAATATTCTACACAGGAAATAAAAAAGAAGTCAAGCAATATTTAGTTCCACATAATACTGATGTATTAACAGCAAGCTCAAAAATACATACTGATATAGCAAAAAAATTTATCCAAGCAGAGGTATGTAATATATCAGAAATGAAAGATAATAAACTTCCACCTTTTAAAACCTTTGGGAAAACATATATAGTGCAGAATCACGACTACCTATCGATAAAAACTTCATAATATGCAAAAATATCTCCTCTGGAACTCTGAAGAATCATCAATACTAATCACCCAAAATTCCAAAACAATTCATACCCACAAGGGAAAAATTGAAATAAGTCAACCAATTGAATATGGAGATACTCTATTTACAACAAAAGAAAAAAAATACTATGTCTTAAATCCTACAAATGAAGATATAAACACCAAAATAAATAGGAAAACCAACACCTTTATAATAAAAGATTTATCCATTATATTAGGATATAGCTCGTTAAACAAAAATTCAATAGTATTGGAAATAGGTACAGGAAGCGGAGCAGGAACAATATTTTTATCAAACTTTGTCCAAAAAGTGATATCAATAGATATAAATCACTATAATATAACGAACGCAAAAAAAAATATCCAAAAACATGGTATAAATGAAGATATATTAATAATTCTTTCTAATCATAACACAGTGTTTGTAAAAGAAAATAAATTTGATGCAGTTATTATAGATTTACCTGAGCCCGAAATATACGCAGATTTTTGCAAAACTGCTTTAAAAAACGGAGGAGATTTGATCTTTGCTGTTCCCAACATAGAACAGGTAAAAAAATGCCGTGAAATACTATCACAAAAAAAATTTACATATTTCAGAACAATAGAAACTTGGGTTAGAAAATGGCTGATACGCACAAACTACAGTAGACCATTCCATGAAATGCAAGCACACTCAATGTTTCTCACCTTCTGTAAAAAAATAAAATGAATAAAAATATACTTGTAGTAAAAAACTTATCATTATCATACAAAGATAAGACCATTTTTGAAAACATATCATTTGAAATATTACAAAATACAATAAACTTCATAGTAGGTCCAAACGGAAGCGGAAAAACATCATTATTAAAAACTCTATTCTTTAATTCAGAAAAATACTTCAAAACACAAGATATACAGTTCGTTTGGGAATTTCAAAACTTCTATGAGGAACTTTCAGTTCTGCAGAACTTGAAAATTTATTTCAACCTCAATATCAGAAAAAAATTAAACTTTGATGAAAATTTAAAAAATATCTTTAAATACTGGAATTTCAAAGAATATCTAAGCAAACAAATAAAAAACCTATCCTACGGATATAGGCAAAGAACACTAATATCCAGAGCAATTATAACAGAACCAGATATCCTAATAATAGACGAACCATTCTTAGGTTTGGACTATTCTTCATACACATCATTCCTGAAAATTTTAAAAGATTACTCCAATAAGATAACATTTTTAATCTCTACACAAAACCCTAAAGTTATAGATGAGTTAACTGAAAACACTAAATATAAACAAAAACAAATTACACTCAACTCACAAATATCAATCTTTACAATCTACCAAGATTAAAACAATATTTTTAATTATTTTTAATTCATTTATAAACTTATTTTAAATCTCCAAAAAAATTTAATATTCAAGAACATCTCAGTTATTAGACAAAAAGATAAAAAATTCCTCTAAAAACTTCGTGGAAAATTTCCAAAAATATTGCAATTTATCAATAAAAATGAGCTAATTTTGATAAAAATAGATCGACGACATATTG
>JAOABG010000001.1 GCA_026418475.1 bacterium
ATGTTAGATGAACTATGAGTTCCATAGCTATTGGAGGGGGGTCGTATTCTAATAAAGGTTCTAAAGAAATACTTTCTAACAATAAAAGGTATTTTAAGGATAAGGTTTCAAATTTACTTGAGGAAATAATCAGAACCATAGATAACCTCTTACAATCTAAAAAAGAGATAAAATCTAAGAAAGAGATTGTTGATGTTTCTTCTAATTTAAAGAAAGATGTAAGGAACATATTTCAAAAAATTACTGATTATTTCAATGAACAATACACGCTTGATGTAGTAAAATCGTCTCATCATACAATTTGGTTTGATGGAAAAATAGCCCAAATTAATAACATTTCAATGATCATTAAAAGGCTTGCTAAAGAAATTTCATTTGAGACTGATTTTTCTTGTTCAATAGAAGATATCCGTGAAATATTACGAATTGTGGATAGTTTTTCTTCTGATTTGTTTGAGTACCTTTCAAATTTTGGGTTTTCAAAAAAACAAATTCTGCATAATCTAAGAAATTTTCTTCAATCCGAGATTACCAAACTGACAATTAAAGAGGAATACGATAAACTGATTTTAAATCTGGATCAAAAATTTTCTAAACTAAACAATCCACTATTATTTGATTTCTATGAATTATTAAAAAAAGATATTCATTCCACTTTAAAAAGATTAACTGATGATTTTACTGTATTTTCAAAAGAATTTGAGCATGAGATACAGAAGATCAATAAGTTTATAAATAATCTTGATTTTATTCATATAGATAAATCATGTGATTTAAGGAGTTTCGTATTATTCTTGGAAAAGGTTGATTACATTTATCCTCAAGGAGAGTTTGATAACTATATACGTTCTTTGAAAGAAAAACTATATAACCAAGAGGTAGATGAGTATTTTGAAAAACTTAAACAAGAAATCCATAAAAAAAGGACTGTAAACGATAAGCAAATCCCTACAACCCAAAAATCCACAAAAAACATAAAAGAGAAAATACTATTATTTTTTAAAAAGATTGAATCTAATTTTCCTGAAGAGTACGGGAATATAAAAAATAAATACTATAACCAATTGGAAAATTATAACCTAACTAAACTTAGAATAATACTTGATTCACTTAAAGTGGAATACCTAAAATTGAAAAAAAGATATTCAGAAGATATGGTATATAGGCAGGAAATTATTAACATCCTAAATGAATTTAAACAAATAGTTAAAGGTATTAATGAAGAAGATTTTGAGTTATACCCAAAATATAATTCCGTTGTTAACAAAATAAATGATGTATTAAGTAAAAAATTTGTTACCGAAGAGGATTATAAAATTGTTTCCAATTTGGTTAATGACATTACCCAAAAAATGATAGAATATATAGAACTAAAAAATAGAAAGAAATATAGGGAAAAAATTGAAACAAAACTAAGACAAAATCTGGAAAAATTGGGTTACAAATTGATATCCCAAAACCGAGAAACACAAGTTATATATATAGATACTAAGTTCTCCAAGGAATATAAAATTATGTTAAAGATAACTGATAATAGCCTAAATGTTCAGTTTGTAAGGATTATTCCTGATGGATATGTTCCAACCGAGTATGATAAGAGAAGAGATATTTCTTTTGCAAAAAAATGGTGTTCTGACTATAAAAAATTATTGAAATTGCTTCATGACAGTGGAATACTAGTTGAGAACCAAAAATTGGTAGAACCTGAACAGAAAATGAATTACTTAGAAATTTCCAAAATACCTTTACAACTTCAGGAAGATGTTAAATACCATCTGATTGATACATATGAAGATGAAGGTAAAAAGTTACACCGCGAAAAAGAAAGATAGTGTTATCTATTCCAATTTTTCGTTAAATACTGTGAAATTCTTAGTTTTACCATTTTCTATTTCTAGTAGGACTGCGTTGAAGATGTAAGGTTTTTCTCTTTCAGGCTCAAATTTGCTAGATATTCCTGTTTCGAATTTTTCAAGTATGTTTGATATTTTAAATCCTATTATTGAGTTGTATGAACCACACATTCCAATATCACTTATGTAGAATGTTCCATTTGGTAGGATCTTTGAATCTGTTGTTTGCACGTGTGTATGTGTTCCTATTACTGCGGATACTTTTCCATCTAATATATGTGCGATCATATATTTTTCTGCTGTTGCTTCAGCATGCAAGTCAACTATGATGTTTTCATATTTCTCGAAAAATTTTTCTTTCAGAAGGTTTTTTATTGATACCAATGGACTTATAGGAGTATCCAGAAAAGTTTTTCCTTGTAAATTAATTACTGCCAAATTGAGGTTGTCATTTGTATATATTTTTTTACCTGGTGTCCAGGGGAAAAGATTATATGGAACTATTATATTGTCAGCTTCTTTGATTAATTCTAATATTTCTTTATTGTCCCATACGTGGTTTCCTGTGGTTATAAGGTCTGCACCGTACTGCGTTAATTCTTTGTATGTTTTTTTACTTACTCCGAATCCTCCTGCACTGTTTTCTCCATTTACTATAACAAAATCAACATTGTATTTTTCTTTTATTATTGGTAAGAAATGATGTAAAGCTTTCCTTCCTGCTGTTGAAACTACATCACCAACAAATAAGACTAACATAGATGTTTAAACTTATATTTAGTTTTTTATTGTTTATATTTCTGATTCTGAGGCGATAACACTTTCCAATCCATATTTTAAATTCACTACATCTATTGAGGTGGGTTTTCTTATATTTGTTACCGATATTTCATTTATGCTTTTCATTTCTTCATTTATTGATTGAATCAAATTTTCCTTATCTTCTACAGATATTAACATTCTTATAGTTTTGGGTTTAACTTCTGAAGGTATGATTCCCTCGATTCCTGTTGTGAATGCTGCTATGTTTGCATTCATTTTTGCAAGTATGGATGTAATTTTTGCTAATATACCGGGTTTATCTTCTATTACTTTTGCCTCTATATACAGAATCATAACACTCCCTTTTTCTAAGGGGTAAAGTTTTTATATACCGCTCTTTACCCAAAGCGGTTATGGTAGTAATTTCTTTTTTCAGTATACTCTAACAACATTGTCAAATCCCATTTTTTTTAACTTATTACTTTCTTGTAATGCTTCATCTTCTGTTTGATACGGACCTATAACAACTCTGTATATTGTGTTTCCTCCAGTTATAATCTGTTCTATTTTGGGGTTTAACCCTATTGATTCTAACTGATTCTTGGTTGACTGTGCGTTATCTATTGATAAGAAAGAACCAAGCTGAATATAATATAAACCTGATGTATTTTTTTCTGTATTTTCTTTATTTTCAGCTGGTTCCTCATTATCTTTTAATGTATTTTCTTCTATTGTTTTTTCATTTGTTGTTTGTTCTTGTTCTTGATTGATAGTTTCATTAGTTGTTGTTATAGTGGTAGTTGTAGTTATGGTTGTGGAAGTAGTGGTTGTTGATTTGACTGTTGTTTGATTTTTATCATCTTTATTTTTGATGGTTTCCTCTTTTTCTATTGAGGGTATTATTACTGATGGTTGGTTATTTTCTGGAAATGTGTTGTATTTCTTTTCTTCTATTAGTGGGGATATTAGAGGTTTTTCTACATCTTTAGCAGTGCTAATCTTTTCTTTATAAAAGTATTGTCCTGCATAGTAGCCAATGGCTGATACTGCCACTATTAATACGATTATTATTACATATTTCATTATATTTGTTGTTTTCTTAATTCTGTTGCTGCTATTTCCGGTAGCATCGGATTTATATATGTACCTGTTCCCCATTCAAACCCCGCTACTTTTGTTAATCTTGGAATTATCTCTATATGCCAATGAAAATACTCTTTACTATTTGAATTTGGTGGAGCAGTGTGAAGCATCATATTATATGGAGGATTATCTAATAGTAAATATATTTTGGAAAGCACAGTTTTCAGGGTTTCTGCCAAATCTACTACATGATTTTTATCTATATCATCAAACCTATGGTAATGCCTTTTGGGTATAATCCAAGTTTCAAAGGGAAAAGCTGAAGCGAATGGACAAAACCCTATGAAAGAGTTATTTTCAAATACTATTCTATCCTGATGGCCTCTTTCTTGGGTTATTATATCACAGAAAATACACCTGTCCCTTATATCATAATATTCTTTTGCACTATCTATTTCGTTTTTTATAACAGATGGTATTATTGGGGTTGCTATGATTTGGGAATGCGGATGAAATAAAGAAGCACCTGCATCTTTACCATGATTCTTAAATATTATTACATACTTTATTCTTTGATCTTTTGATAATTCTATTATTCTATCTCTATAAGCCCATATTATTTCTGTATATAGATCCTTTGATGTTGTTAATGGAGTTGCAAAATGATCTTCACCTTCTACTAAGACTTCATGGTATCCTATTCCATTCATGAAATCATATATTCCTATTCCCTTTTTGTCTAATTCTCCTTCTGGTTTAAGAGCTGGAAACTTGTTATTAACTACTCTTATCCACCAACCTGGACCATTTGCCAATGTCCCAGGGGTTCTGTATGCCAGTACCTCTGGTGGAGTCATGTATTCATTACCTGTACAAAAAGGACATTTTGATGTATCTCCAGGCTGATCCTGGGTTTTTTGTTTGAAATCGTTGGGTCTTGCAGCTCTTTCAGTTGCTATTATGACCCACCTTTTCAATATTGGGTCTTTCCTTAGCTCTGGCATTAAACAATTCCCCTTTCCTTGAAATTAAAACATCTTCTATATAATTTGATTTTGTTTATCACTTTCCTTTTCACAAATTTAACTCTTGTTCGAAGAATGAAATCACTTTATTGTTTGAGATAAAAATCTTTTGCAGTCCAGATAATGAACCATATTTTTTAAAGTTATCGTCATTTAAGATAGGTAAATCCATTATTAATTCCTTTATACCGATATTAAAAAAGTTTAATAAATGAGATTCTAACTCTTCAAAATTCATCATTTTTTTGTTTAATTTGATTTTTTGGATTGACAGTAATAACTCAATTGAAAGGATTATGAAACTGAAATAAACCGATTTCATAAGATTTCTGGAATTGTTTTCACTATAGCTTACCAAGTCTTCTTGATGTAAGCTCACAGGAAAGTTTTCAATACTTATAGGATAACATGTATTCTTTAGTTCAACCAAAATGTGGGATGCCAAGTATTGGCTTATCATAAAACCACTGTTTAACCCCTCATCCAATATGAGAAAATTGGGACTGAGTAAATAATTCATCCTCTGAAAAGATAAATTCGATAACTGAAAAATATGAACTTTCAAATGATCACATAAAACCGAAATCGTATTACCATGAAAATTACCTGCTGAAATAAAATCACCATCTATTAACAGAGGATTATCCGTATTACTTTTTATTTCACTATCTGCAAAATTAACGCATAAGTCATATATTCCATAGAAACTTTCCAGTATTTGGGGATAGCATCTATATGAGTAAGAGGCTTGCAATGCGGATTTGGTTTCTCCTTGAGGGATTAATTTTTCCATTAGTTCATTTAAGTCATCTATAACTTTACTGAAATACTTACTATTCTTTGTTCTTTTTAGCTTCGAACTAAAGTGTGAAAAATTTACATTATTGGCTATTGAACTTAAAATAAGTGTAAAGTTTGAGAACTTTATTAGTTGATCTACTAAAAATAACCCAACAATGAAATTTGATAATGAGTATGATGTTCCATTAATAAATGCTATTGATTCTTTTATTTTTGGATTATATCTTTCTAAGACTCTCAGAAATATGTGAGATAGAGGGATTAGATCTCCACTGGCTCCTACTGATGTCCAGCAAGGAATATCTGGTAAATCCATTTCTTTTAACAGATCACATAAATGTTCCAATAGTTCTAGGCTTACACCACTGTAACCTATTGATAACTGTTTCAACCTTATGAGAATGGTTAAAAAAACTATAAACTTACTTACTTGTTTACCATAACCTGCACTGTGGGAATAAATCAAATTGGATTGCAACTTCTCTAAATCTTCCATAGATATAATCTTATCAAAAAGTTTACCAAAGCCTGTATTTATACCGTATATTGGTTTATCTATGTTTTCAATTGAACTTCTTATTTCATTTATTTTTTGTTTCAGACTTGAGGAGATCAGTATCTTAACAGAAGGTATTTGATAAGAATTATAGTAAGTAAATATTAATTTAAGTATTGTTTCAATATTTACTTTATCAAGTTCAATTCTGATAGATTTTCTACTATTTTGTATGGTTTCTTTTCCCATTTGTTCACATCTTCCATTGTTGATTTACCTGTGAGAACTAAAATGAAACTTAGACCTAAACTCTGTGCGCATTCCAAATCTGTATAACTATCCCCTATAAAATAACTATTCTCTATATCCACTGAGAATCTTTCTATGGCTTTTTTGAGAAGCAAATTTTTGGGTTTCCTGCATCTGCAATTCTCTTCTTCTCTATGTGGACAGAAATATACAGCATCTATCAAAAATTCTCTGATCAAAAACAAAGATAAGTCTATAAAAAAAGATAGGCTAACTATCCCTTTATTTATCCCTGCTTGATTGGTTATAACAATGAATTTATAATATTTTTTGTGTAGTCTCCAAAATTCTAAAAAACCACTTTCTAAAATAAATTCTCCGAAACATTTCACATAGTCTTGGTTTAAATACTTATTTATTACACCATCTCTATCAAGAAATATTGTTTTTACCACCACCAATAATTCCACCCAAAATTGTACCAGCAGGGACTATAAAAATATGAATAATACATTGGATAGTAACAGTAATAACTATATGGCATCATTGAACCCAGTGCCAAACCAGTAAACAATCCCAAACCACCTGCTAGGAGGTATTTCCACAGATTATTACCTGTGTTCTCTGAATAGTTTGCTTGGTTTATAAATGGTTGGTTCATTGGTACATAGTTTGTTTGATTAAACTGATTCATAAAAGGTTGATTGTTTGGAAACATGTTGGCCTGTTGAGCTTGGTAAAAAGGATTCTGAACAAATGGATTTTCATTACCTATTGGAGGAATCAGTTTTGAATTATCTACATTGTTGACAATAACTGTGTCGTTGGGAGTATTTGAAACTTGTTGGTTACCAATCTGATGACTAGATACCTGATTTTGAATTTGGGGTGTTTGAACTTGTTGATTAGAAGTTGTTCCACTAACTTTGTTTATCTCTGTCATTTCTTACCACCTCCACATAAAGGGTAATACTATTGGAAACCAAGGAACAAATGGGAAGGTATAACACCAGAAAAATGGAGTGACAAAAAATGAAGGATAAAAATTATAGTAGTTATTGTAATAAGGAATACTATACGTATTATAAAATTTGTTATTGAAATTGTTATATACTGGTTCATTATAGTTGTTATTTATTATGTAAACATTGTTTGCGTTTATTTCTACATTTTCTCCTTTTATACCTACTTGGTTAACTTTGTGTTTAGCTGAATCGTGTGCACTATATTTTATTTGTTCACTACCTTTTATCACTCGGTTGTTATTCACTTTCATTTTTTGTCACCTAATTTTATATTTGTTTATCATGTTTATTTATCCCTTGGTTTTTTGTTTCTTTACTTTTTCCTGTTTAATACCTATGACGTTGTCGAACATTTGAAATTCATTTGCTTTGGCATCCATAGAGTTTGTTTTAACACCAACTGTGTTTTCACTTATAACTACCTTTTCACCTTTTAGGAATACATTTTCTCCTTTTAGACCTGTGCTGTTTGAGTTAATAACCACTGTTTTTCCTTTTACAGATGCCACATTTTCTCCTTTTGCACCTACATGGTTTCCTGTTATTGTTATTATTCCTTCACTTTTGAGACCCAAATTTTTAGAATTTACACCTTTTGTATTATTGGATATAACTGTTGATGTATTTGTCTTAAGACCAGCATTCGTTGCATCAATACCGATTTGATTTGAACTGATATTCAATTTATCAGTATCGGTTGATAAGTTTGTGCTTTCTATACCTTTGTTGTTTGAAACTATATCTAATTTTCCTCCTCCTACTTTTACTGTTTTACCTTTTATACCAACATCATTGTTCTTTATTAATATATTACCTGCTTGAATTTTAACTTTTCCTGCTTCTACTCCAGCCATTTTTCATCCCCTCCTACTAAGTGTTTTATTATTTTTTATTTTTTTATTTATTAAATTCATATATCATAATAAAAATATATGGGCTAACTGTAAAATTTGCTTATTTACTTGTAAAAAAAATGTAAAAAATTATTTCTGTAATTTATCGTATATCCTATATGAATAACTTTCTAATAAACTTGCTTTACTTCCGGATCCTATTGAGTCTAATATTGATGGATCAAAGAAAAATTCAATATTGTTAGTTCCCTTGATGTTAATTCCCCGTCCTGTCATTAACATGCCTGTTATAAATAGGTTGTTACCTACTCCTGTTAAAGCCCTGAATTTACCTTTAGATAGTATTAGTCCATATAATTTAATATCAGTGGATTTTTCTTCATAGTTTGTCATCCCTCTTTTTTGTTTCTCTCTCTCTTTTTGTGAATTAGAGTTTCCCCATCCCAATTGTCTGTATACTATTCCTATTAGATCATATGTCTGTCCGTTTCTTGTTACTGTAGCTACTAAGTTGGAATGCCCTACATCATTTGATGTATTAATCCAGTTGGTTACATAGTCTATTTTCCCAGTTTGTAAAGCCGAAAGGATATTAACTATTGCCTGAGCTGTTTTTTCTTTACCATATTTATAGTGAATATCGTTACTACTGTTTGTACTTGTTGTTCCGATACTGGCTCCTAGAGCGTCTATAACAATTCTGGTTGACTTTTCATCAAGGGATAATGTTAATGGATTCACATTAACTTTTATACCATCACTGTATATATCTATATATAATTTGCTTTCATTTCTTGTATTGTCTGTATATGTATTGTATCCTATTATTTCTTCACCTATATATTCACCAGTTACAGGATCGTATGCTGGTTTTGTTATTGCTTCTGTATATGTATAAGGCTTCGTGAAAAATACAAAAGTGTAATTATTGCCATCTATTGTGAAATTTATTCCTGATGATATTGTTCCCGCATATGTTCCTGTATTTAGTAGCCAGCTACCGTTACTTTGTAAACCTGATGAAGTGTATGAGTTATTTATACTAACACTCCCTATTTTATTTTCCCATATTCCTTTGTTGAGGATGTTAATATATTGTTGTATGTCAGTTTTTGATTGGTATAAAGGGTTTATATATATATCATTATCTGCTAATATTGCTGTATTTTGTGTCCCTTGTGAAAATTGTGAGAATCTAGCTACAATATCTCCTTGTTTTAAGCTACTTGAAATAGTAGATTTCCCTGATTCTGTTAATGTTATTGATGTGCCTGATCCTGATGCTCTATAACTTGACCAATATTTATTTATAACTGTATCGTTGTTTCTAATATATGTTGGTGCTAATACTTGTTGTATGAGGGAATTATTGGTTGAGTCTGCAGTGGCTATTATGCCGCCTCCTTTTTCAGGATCATTATTTACTATACCATCTATAACTATTGCTCCTTTGTCGTACCACAGTATAGACCCATTTTCCATTAATAAAGATATTTCGTTGTAGCCAAAAGGATATGATGAATTATACCAAGAAGTTATATATAAAAATTTCCCTGTATCACTTATTTTGATATTTTTACCTATAACTAGGTTAAATGATTCCATGTATATTTCATTTATTACTCTACCGTACTTATCTAAAAGATTGCTTGTCATTATTATTGAATCTGAAGGTAATTTTGACTGATCTATACTGTATCCTGTTACTGCATTTTTTAGGTAATTATTGATTAATACTTGGTTATATGATGGAGGAAAGTATACCAAGGTGTCGTCTGATATAAATACATAGTAACCTGGATTTAGCTCAACATAATTATTGCTTCCGAATTTACTTGATACTTGATTTAATATTCTATTTCTTACTTTGTCTATCTGAGAATTCATATTGTTATTCACTTCAATTTCGGCTCCAATTAGATTCTTGATAGAGTTATATGTTGATTGGTTTCCTTTAATTGCAGTTGCATCTTCTGATGATGTTGGTTCTATTTTCGAAAATGTTTGTTGTTTGTTGGATATAAATGCTTTTAGTGAATGTCCACTATTTTCTTTTGCTATTATTTTTCCTTGTATACCGGTTTCTTTAATATTATATGTATTGCTATCTTGCTTTTCTACTGTATAGAATTTTGTGAATTGGTTTGTATTACTTGATGTCAAAATTGTTGAATGTGTTGATCCAATGAATTGGTTAAGGTTTTGGTATTCTTTATATGTTCCTATTCTTAGCTTTTGTTGCATTTCTATGTCAACTTTTCCATCTGTTACGAGTGATCCTATAAAGTTATAACCCTTGTTTATAAAACACTGGTCTATATATGTAACAACATATCTGGACGTTGATGGAACCTTTGAATAACCCATAGCCATTATATCCAACATGTATTCTTTTTGTATTCTTCTACCATTTACTTTCACATCTCCTTGAATTGAATCATCTGTGCTGACTTTTAATCTATTATATGATGAATAAAGAGGAAAAGTTCCTGCAGTAAAGCTTACGTCTACTTTCCTAGTATTTTCATTGAAACTTATTAGTATTGAATTAGCTAATCCATTATTATTATATCTATTATTTGGATAATCTGCACTACTGGTGTCATTCATGTAGTTTCCAAAGAAAATTATGGATCCTTCTTTGGTAGGGTCATTTCCATATTTTTTATCCCACAAAATTATTAAGTAGCCGTTTGATGAACTTCCATAGTTGAAAGGATTATAGCTACTGTTATTGGTTTCTACAATTCCTCCATTTGATAAATCAATAATGCTATAAAAATATGGCAAATTATTATTAAAATCATTATTACTTAAAATTTTAGGTATAAGCATACTATCTCTCAAGGGTATTAAGGTATTATCGTTTTTGATTTTAAATGCACTATTATTATGCATTATTAGGAAGGTTAGAATTTGAATAGAGTTTTCTGCATGAAGAGAGGCTTTTTGCCTTGAATCATAATCTTTGAGAGTTTTAAAATTACTCTGTGTAAGACCAAATAACGCAACTGACATCATTATTAAAACAACTATGAAGAATAATGTACTTAATAAAAGAATACCCTTTTCTTTCATATTGTCACCTCCTAATTTATTATTGTATAAAAGATGAAAAAATTCCTTATAAGTTTAAATGAAATTTATTTAAATGAAATTTATTTAAATTGAAGGGAAAATTGGAAGTGAGGATAATATTTTTCTTAAAAGTCATATTAAAAGAGGTGTTTTTATGCATGATTTAAACCTTATTTCCCAAAGTCCAACAAAATACAAACATTACTTGGAAGTTAGAAATGAGAATCCTCTGATTATTGATCAAATCATGGAAATAAATCGAAAGAGAAAGGAATTGATAAATCAATTGAATAATCTCAGGAATCAAAAAAACACTATCTCTGATAAAATAGGTAGAAAACAATATTCAGATGATAAAGAAAAACAACAGCTAATACAACAATCAAACACCATAGACCAAGAAATAAAAAGCTTAGAGCCTGTTTTGTCTGAAATTGAAGAGAGTATAAAACATCTATTACTTATTGTTCCTAATGTTGTTTGTGATGATGTTCCTATTGGTAAAGATTCTACTGATAACATTATAGTTTATAATGAAGGTGAAGAGCCAGTATTCAGCTTTGAGCCTTTACCACATTGGGAAATAGCAGAAAATCTTAGTATCATAGATTTCGAAAGGGGAGTAAAACTCTCTGGCTCCAGATTCTACATAATGAAAGGTAAGCTGGCTAAACTTCAAAGAGCACTTATAAACTTTTTCTTGGATTTTCATACCCAAAAACATAACTATAAGGAACTATACTTACCATTTATAGTTAAACGGCATTGCTTAGAAGGGGCTGGACAACTACCTAAATTTGAAGATAACTTGTATAAAGATCAAGAAGATGATATGTGGCTTGTTCCAACTGCCGAGGTTCCAATTACCAATATTTACAGAGATGAAATATTGCCATCTGATGTCTTACCTCTGTATTATGTCGCTTATACACCTTGTTTTAGAAAAGAAAAGATAGCTGCTGGTAGAGATGTACGTGGTATAAAGAGAGGACACCAATTTGATAAGGTTGAGCTATATAAATTTACCCTTCCTGAGAATAGTGATTACGAATTAGAAAAACTTGTTCAGGATGCTTGTGATATACTCAGAGCACTGAATTTACCGTTCAGGATTGTGAAGCTCTGTAGTGGGGATTTGGGTTTTGCTTCTGCTAAAACATATGATATAGAGGTTTGGGCTGCTGGATGCAAAGAATGGCTTGAAGTCAGCTCTTGTAGCAATGTTATGGATTTCCAAGCCAGAAGGGCTAACATAAGATTCAGAAGAACCCCTACTTCTAAACCGGAATACATTCATACCCTCAATGGATCTGGTTTGGCCTTGCCAAGAGTTGTTATAGCAATACTTGAAAATTTTCAACAAAAAGACGGAAATATAAAAATACCGGAAGTTTTGATACCATATACTGGATTCGAAAAAATTGAAATGAACTGGAAATACTAATGGAGGTAAATATTTTATGAAATTCTATGAAACGAATTTGGATAAAAGAGTGGTTATAATCAGAATTGATAAAGATGAAGAAATTATTTCCACACTTGAGAGTATTGTTATACAATCTAAAATAGAAGCTGGATTTTTTATGGGTATTGGAGCAATTAAAAATGCCTTGATTTCATTCTACGATTATAATACCAAATCCTATATTGATAAAGAGATAAATGAAGAAATGGAAGTTGTTTCTCTTATGGGGAATATTTCTTATCAGTATGCTGAAAATAAGCCATTTATTCACGCACATGTAACTCTATCGAACAGAGACTTCGGTGTAATTGGTGGACATCTCAAAAAAGCAATAGTCGGAGTTACTATAGAAGTCGCAATATTTACAATTGGTGATAGAATAGAAAGAATATATAGTCCAGATTTTAACCTATTTCTCTGGAAACCATAGAAGCTATCTCAGTATTTTCTTTATTACTTTGTCTATAATATTTTGGGGTACCAATTTGTTAATGGCTTTCTCCCAGGAAATGTCTAAACTGGATATATAATTTTTGGCATTGTTTCCCATCTTTATTGCTTTTCCTTGGTTTTCAAAAATGTTATCCATTGCTTTGGCTAAGGAAATTGGATCTGGATCTGTTATGATTCCAGTCTGTTCATTTTTAACAAATTCTAATGGTCCACCACTATCATTGGTTGTTATCACCATCTTTGAAGAATAAAAAGACTCAATAGTTATATAACCGTAATCTTCATCAAATGGTGTAAATATGACTCCTAAACAATCGGAGTATAAATCTATTTTCTTTTCTTCATCTATGTAGCCCAGTATTTCTATTCTTTCTTTTATATTGGTGTTTTCCAATAGTGGCCTAATCTTTTTGTTGAAATATTTGTCATCTATTTGTCCGGCTAAGATTAACTTGAATTTTCCTTTCGTATGTTTTAGAGCTTCAATTACCAGGTGCTGCCTTTTGTTAGAAGTCATTCTGCTTGGGTAAAAAAAATAATCTTTATACTGGCGACATTTAAATTTTTCTGGATTAAAAATTGGTGGATATATTATTTCAGAACTGATATTGTTATACTCTTTTAATCTTTTTTTTACATTTTCAGATATAGCAAATATTTTTCTACATTCTCTTAAAAATTTATTATCGTATTCGATAACTTTTTTTCTCAATTCTAAGAACTTGGTCTTTTCTTTTCTTAATGGGTTAAACTCGGTATCCCATAGTTCATAGAGGTATCTCAGGTGGTGCATGAACCAAACAATTTTGTTGGGATGTTTTATAGCGTAGCTGAATGGTCTACTGGTTATTGCCAGATCACCATAGTTGAACTTCAGCTTTCTTATACCATCTATTTGTTCTTCTATTAATTCTGGATTTGTTGAAAAAGGAATAAAAATTTTTTCAACTTCAAAATTTTTGGATAATTCCTGGGCAAGCGAATTGATTAAAAAACTGTCTCCTCCATTTATAAAAGGATCCTTAGTTGATACTATTAATATTTTTTTTATCCCCACTTTAAAATAAGTAAATTATCTAATAATTTTAAATGTTTGATAATATTTGTTTGTCGTTTAAGTTATTTTCTATGATTATTTTGAGTAAATTTTCAAAACTTATTCCTGTTTTCTCAGCTTCTTGTGGTAGTAATGAAACCTCTGTAAAGCCAGGAATGGTGTTAACCTCCAGAAAATATATTTCATGAGTATTAGCATTTGATCTTATTCTATAGTCTATTCTGACAGCATCTTTAAATCCCATGAATTCAAATATTTGTGAGGAGATATTTTTTAAGTATAGTATAACTTCCTCAGGTAATTCTGGGGGGATTATATGGTTTATTTTTTTTATATATTTGTTTTCATAATCAAATAGTTTACTATTTTGAAGTTCAAGTTCACATGGCTCAAGTGGTAAAATTTCTTTACCTTTTTGTAATACGCCGACTGTTATTTCTCTTCCTTGAATATATTCTTGTACTATTACTGTTTTACTATCTTCTTTGAATGAGAGTTCTATAGCTTTTTCTAGTTTTTGAAAGTTTTCTACTAATGATAAAGCGACACTACTTCCAGAACAGTTGGGTTTCACTATAAAAGGCGGAAGAATGAAATTCCTCTTCAATTTTGAAAATACTATATCAATTCCGTATTTTTCATACTCTATATTGTTTATGTAGACGGTCTGTGGCAAATGGAGATTGGTAACATTATAATTTTTTATAAACTCTTTTATTAGAAGATTTGTTAGCATTTTGTTCATACCAACCATACTCGATTCAGAGTTGGAAAATGAAAAGGGAATTCCTATTGACTCTAAAAATGATTGTATTTTTCCATCCTCACCATATTTGCCATGTAAAACAATAAAGATAAAATCATAATGGTTTTCAAGAATATACCTGTAGAAATCTTTCAAATAATTTAATACATACTTTTGAGTTTGTGGATAAAGCACTTTTAGTTTATTATATACGTTTTCACCTGACTTTATTGATACTTCTTTTTCGGATGAGACTCCACCCATTACCACAAGTATTTTCATTCTTTTATAAAATACGCTAAAAATTCAGTATTACCTTTATCTCCTTTTATCGGTGATTCTATTACATTAATGAATTTAAATCCCTGATTTCTTATTTTTTTCAAAGTTCTGAGGAGAACAGCCAATATTGTTTTTCTGTCTTTAAGGACTCCTTTTTTAAGATATTTGATTTCCTTCTTAGTTAACTCAAAGTTGGGTTTTATTAAAATAACAATATTTAACTTTTTTTTATTTTCTATAAAACTTATTGATTGGGTTATTAATGTAACAGATATAAAAGATACATCTATTGTTATTATTTCTGTATCATTAATTAATTCTTTTGGTATTTTGTATTTTTCAGGATGTTTAAATAAATCTTCTATGTTCCGAGCGTTGAATTCCTCTATATTAATTATTTGAGGATTTTTTATAAGAGATTGGTGTAATTGGTTTTTGCCATTATCAACTGCTATAACTGATTTAGCTTCATTTTTTAGTAGGCAATCAGTGAATCCTCCTGTAGAGGCACCGATATCTATGCATACTTTGTTTTTGACATCTAATTTAAAATCATTTATGGCTTTGTTAAGTTTGTATCCACCTCTTGAAACGAAACATGTGGGTTTGTTAATTTCTATTTTAACGTCTTCTCTAAGTTTTTTGGATGGTTTATAGAAAACTTGACCATCAACGTAAACTTTACCATCTAATATGAATTCCCGTGCTTTTATTCTTGAATCAACTAAATTTTTCAAAACAAGTAATTCATCTAATCTGTACTTTTTCATTAATTAAAATTTCGGATAATAGAGCTTTGGAATTTATCTCTATACCTATTAATTTTTCTATCTTACAGATTGATTCCATTGTGTTGTCAGTTGGTTGAATTGTATAACCGTTTTCCAATGTAAGTAATACCAACAATTTATTGAAATTTTTAAAAATTGATTCATTATTATCTGTTTTTTCTAAATAGTTAATAAAAGAAATGATCATATTATATAATTTATTTTCTTTTTGGTTTTCTGGGACAGTTTTTTTTATTATTTCAAAAATTGTTTGAGCTATTATTTTCTTATTGAAAGATCTTCTAATCTTTTCATAATAATTGATTACTCGGTATTGTGATATGAACATATAGTCTTTGTTTTTTTTTATTTGAAAAGATATTAAGTTTAGGGTATCCAGGTTGAGATTCTTGATTTTGTAGGGGTAAAAAAACCAACAGAGCCCTATGTTTTTGCAAAACAACAATAGTTTTCTACCTCTGGGTAAATGAGATTTTTCGATTATTATTCCATTAGTGTACTTTAGCATGTTTTTGAGATTGAAATGGAATATATTTGTTTTTTAGAATTACATTTAATATTCTTTCAGAAGCGAGCCCATCACCATATGGATTTGGTACATCCAGTTTTATAAGTTTATCCTTATGATTAAAATATTTAATTGTTTTTTCTATTATTTGTTTTTTACTTGTCCCTGCTATTATGATGAATTTATATTTGATTCCTTCTGGCCGTTCTGTTTTATTCCTCACAACTATTACAGGAGTTTTATATGTTGGTGCTTCTTCTTGGATACCACCAGAATCGGTAATTATAATCTTTGCATTTTTTATTAAGCTTAACATTGTTAAATAATCAACTGGTTCTATCAATTTTATATTTTTGTTAGGAGATAGAATTTCAAACGCTGGTTTCCTTACATTTGGGTTATAATGAACAGGAAATAACACGGGAACCCCAGTTATCCTCTGAATTTCATTAATTGACTCCATTATTTCTACCATTTTTCCTCCAAATGATTCTCTTCTGTGAACTTCTACTAAGATATAAGAATTTTTGTTTACGTTGTAAATTTTTTCTATATCGATTGTATTTATTAATGGATCAATATACAAAAGTGCATCAACTACAGTGTTACCAGTAATAAATACATTATCTTTTATATTTTCTTTTCTCAAGTTTTGAGATGACAAAACTGTTGGACAGAAATGATAATCTGCAACTACGCTTATAAGTTTTCTGTTTATTTCTTCTGGAAAGGGTTGAAACTTGTCAAATGATCTCAACCCGGCTTCTATATGACACACCTTTATGTTCTGATAGTAAAAGGATGATAAAGCAATGATAAACGCAGTAGTTGTATCTCCCTGAACAAAGACATAATCTGGCACCATTTTTTCAAAAAAACTTTTTATCTTTGATAGAACATTTACTGATATATCAAACAGATCTTGATTGGGTTTCATTATGTCTAAATCGTAATCAAAACTAATATTGAAGACCTTATTTGCCATATTTAAAAGTTCTTTATGCTGAGAAGTTGATAACACGACTACTTCTTGATTGTTTTTTTTAAATTCTTTAATTACAGGGGCTGTCTTTATTAATTCTGGACGTGTTCCTACTGCAAAACAATACCTCATAAAAATATATTTTTATATCTTAATTATCATAACCTTTAAAGGTTATCAAAAATTAAAAGTAGAATTTTAATTAATATGAAACGCTTATGTTTATTTATTTTGTTTCTATTATTTTTTGGGAGCTTTACACTTGGATTTGAAGGAAATCTTACTTCCAAACATGTAATCCAGATACCAGAGAAAAAACTAACAAGTACAATACTCTTAAATACGAAGGTTTACTCTAAATTCTATTCAAGTCCTTCAGAAGTAAAAATTTCTGTGAAATTATACGACGTTGAAATTAAAATTTATAAAGAAGACAAAATACAATCAATTGATAAATATGATATCTATGAAAAGAATTTTATTTATACTTTAGAATCAAATAAATTGATAGATAAGAATGATGAGGATAATAACCCATGGAATTTCATAAAACCACTAATTATTATCTACAACCTGAGAAAAGATTTTAAACTTATCACGAATAAAAGTGAATTTACCTTTTCTAAGAAATCTGATAAATTTCACGTTACGGAAAATTACAATGGTTTACAAATATCTGATGGGTTTATTGCAATTAGTCAAAGATTTATAAAATTTGAATTAAACTCCAATTTACCAAAAAATCAAGTAAGAAACCTAAATTATACCATAAAATCTACCATAAAGGCTAATGTTGAACTCAAAAGATAAATTTAAGGGGAAACACAGTATAGTTATAATTTCAAATTCATACGCAGAAAAGAAAATAAAAAAAGAGTTCTATTCTAACTTTCTTAGGGAAGAGATTGCCCTCAGGAAATTACAAAACTATCATTTCGTTCCTAAACTTCTTGGATCTGACCACAACTTTTTAACAATCAAAATGGAAAAAATTGAAGGTGTGAATTTATTAACTATAATTAAGCTGTACAAGAAAAATAGGCTTTCTAAAGAGTTTATTTTGAGTATTTTCAAAATAATTTTCAAAATATGTTTTATAATGGATTTGGAAAAAATTTATAAAGATGAGTGGAATAGACCTTTCAAACACATAATATTCACAAGAGAGAGTATAAAGATAATAGACTTTGATAGGTCAGTTTTCAATACCAATAAAAAAAACACTTTGCAATTTATCTCTTTCATATTTGGATTTTGGAAGTTTTTTAATAAAGGGGAATTTTTTACTTGCCTCTATGAATTCAGTATCTTTTACGAGAAACAAATAGAAAAATACCAAAGTTTCTTTATAGATTTACCATATTGATCCTCTGTTTTCTTCAACATGATGCAGTTCTTCGGGATGTTCAGTAAGGGTTATTGCAACTTTTCTACTTAAGTGACCTTCCTCTACCAATTTTCTTAAGCTTTTACCAAAGGTTATCATACCATCGTACTCACCGTTTAGTATGTAATCGTATATTTTGAGTATTTCATTATCTCTTATGAGTCCCTTTATTGTTGGGGTTGATACCATTATCTCAACTACTGGCATCAACTTAGATGTTTTGATACTATTAACTAATTTTTGACATATTATTGCATTAAGTGAGTTCATCAACGCTTCTTTAGCTACTTCTCTTTGTTCCTCTTTGAACATGTCCATTATTCTGTATATAGTCTTAATTGTAGAATCTGAGTGCAGTGTGGTTATTACCATATGTCCGGTTTCAGCTGCATTTATTGCTATCCAAGCACTCTGATAGTCTCTCAATTCTCCTAAAAATATTATGTCTGGGTCTTGTCTTAGTGCGTCTCTTAAGCCTCTTTCAAAAGATATTGTATCTATTCCTATTTCTCTCTGGGTAATAAAACATTTTCTATCTGTGAATACGTATTCTATGGGATCTTCTATTGTAACTATTCTTTTTGAGTAGTTTGAGTTAATATATTGTATGATTGCTGATGCTGTTGTTGTTTTACCACTACCTGCCGTTCCTGATATTAGTATTAATCCTTTTTGTTTTTCAATTATCCTTATTATAAGTTCTAATGGAAGATTAAGGGATTCAAAATTTTCTGGTGGCTCTAAAATTTTTCTCGCCGATATACCTATAGCCCCTTGGGTTTTGAATACATTAATTCTGAATCTTATATTACTTACACTTATTCCATAGTCAAATGATCCTGTGGTTTCCAATTCTTTTAGATATCTTGTATCAAAATTCTCTTTCAAAATTTGTATTATATTTTCATAAGAGACAACTTCATTACCAAAGAATACCAGCTGTTTGTTTATTCTGTAAGCTGGTTTTAGGCCAACTTTTATATGTAAATCTGTTGCATTTACATCTTTATCGTTCATTATTTCAAGAAGTTTAATAAAATTATACATTTTTTTATCCTCCTTTTATATTATTTCATCTATGAAATCCGATAAGCTACTTATCATATTATTTATTATTTTCCCTTGATATATTTTTAGCATTGTTTTAACTCTTTTAACACTTTCTATTATTTCTGTTTGAGGAATTGTTTTTATGAATATGTCAACTAGCAACATGTCAAGTTTATTTTTTTGAGCATCTTCTTTTAGTATTGATAAACCTTTCTGAAATGAAAAGCCTGGTCTATATGGTCTATCAATTATAAGAGCGTCAAAAGTATCTGCTATTGCTAATATTCTACTTTCAAGGGGTATATTGGGCGATTTGTATCCATATGGATATCCATTACCATCAAGTCTTTCATGATGCAGCTCAGCTATATCAACTATTTCTTTTATAAATTGATATATTGGGTTGAGAATGTTTTTAAGCTCTTTAACATGTAATTTTATTGTTTCAAATTCTTCTTTAGTTAGTTTACCTTTCTTTTGTAATATTTCATCGGGAATTATTATTTTACCAACATCGTGTATTATGGCTGCTTTGTAAATTCTGTCAACATCATTTATATCTAAATTTAATTGTTTTGAAATGTTATAACTTATCAGAGCTACTCTATAAGAATGGTCAAAAGTATACCTGTCTTTTTTTTCTAACAGTTCTACTATTAATATTATGAATGTCAATACTTGATTAGAAATATAGGTATTATCTCTAAAAGAGATAAGAAATATTGTTAAAAGTAGACCAAGTAGAAGGTTTGAGTTAATAAATGTATAAAAAAGACATATAAAAAATATAAAATGTAGAGTAATTTCCAGAGTTATTGGGATAACTTTTTTGTCGTCTCTCGAAAAAAAATTCTTCACGTATGAGTTTAATCCTTGTATTTTAAATTTTTCATAAAGTGATAATAGGAATTTTTCTACTATAACCCATAAGCTCATAAATAATAGAGTAAATAAAATTATACCATTATCTCTAATAAACGGTATTTGTTCAAAGATGAAATAACAAAAGAAAAATGAAATAAAAAACAAAGTATATTCAATAAAATAGTTGTTCATTTTTTGTTTTTCTATATCTTTTTGTATAACTTCTAAATAGGAAAATTTTTCTTTACCTATTAGGTATGTGTTTTGATCAAGATTGAAAACATTCTTTATTATAAAAATGCTAATAACGCTTATATTAGTTATTATTATTGTGTATACGAAACCGTGGTGCAAGATATGGAAAAAAAATATTAGCCTAAAAAAATCAACTCTGTAACTTATGTTTCTATGAAAATATAATTCTTTCCTTATTAATAGTGTAATGGATAATATTATTATGTCTATTATTTTAATGATTAAATGTTCTGTTAGTAATATTGATAAAAGGATAATAGATAACAGAAAAAAAATTGAGCCATATACATTACTATCAAACTGTATTCTTTTTATTATATTCATAACAGAAGTTTATCTATTTGACTGTATAAAGATTGGATATCCTTATCATTTATTACTACTTTATCTGCCCTTTTTACTTTTTCTAAGGGATTCATTTGTGTTTCAATTATTTTCCTTACTATTTTTTCTTCTGTTTTATCTCTTTCTATTACTCTCTTTATTGAAACACTGATTGGAGTGAAAACTACCCATATCTCATCAAAAAGATACTCCAATTTTTTTTCATAAAGTAGAGGTACTATAAAAAAGGCGAACTTTTTTTTATATTTGGCATTATTTTTCAACTTTTTTTTTAGATTTACTATTTCTTCTATTACTATTGGGTGAATTGTTTCTTCAAGTTTTTCTCTTTTTTCCTTATTTTCAAAAATGATATTTTTTATACATTTTTTTATAAGATTTTTACCTCTGACACATTCTGGAAATAAAGATTTGATTTTTTCTTTTGTGTCTTGGAACTTCTTTGATGAGTATATTTGTGAAACAAAAAGGTCTGAATCAAAAACGAAATATCCTTTATTTGCTAAGTATTTCCCTACTGTACTTTTACCACTACCTATGTTACCTGTTATTCCTATGTATTTGATATTATCCATTTTCTAATTTTATTGTTTTATCGATTAGGAACACGGGTATTTCTTCAATAATGGGAAATAAAATTTTGCATTTTGAACATTTATAACCGCTTATCTCTTTACCTTTTATTTTTTTAAGTAATTCATCTTCTGTATTTTCATTGAACAAATATTTTTCAATAAACTCCAAATCTGATTTGCATTGGGGACAACATAATATTTCTAAAAGCTCTATATATTTTTTATCCATGGTGACCTCCTTTGATTTTTCTTCAAAATAAAAAATTCTACAATATTTCATATTTTTCCTACATAATAGAGGTAATTTAAAAACTGTATAGAAAAATAAAAAAACAGAAAGGAGTAGGTTTATGTTTGTTGCTGGATCAATAATAGGAGGTAATCTACTCAATATAGAAGAAATTTTAAAGGTATCGGAGGAAAATGGTGTTGATTGGATACATTTAGACATTATGGATGGTAACTTCGTTCCCAACATAACGTTTGGGTTGGAATTTGTCAAAAAAATAAAGCAGAAAACTTTTTTGCCTCTGGATGTACATCTAATGGTATTAAATCCTGATAAATATGTAGAGTTTTCTAATTATTGTGATATGATAAGTTTCCACATAGAAGCAACAAGTTTTCCTATCAGAGTGATTGAAACTATGAAAAAAAGTAATCCCAAAATAAAAGTTGGTATTGCTATTAATCCTTGTACTCCTATTTCATTTTTGGAAAATCTGGAGGGACATTTGGACAACATCTTAATAATGAGTGTTGAACCAGGATTTGCGGGCCAGAAATTTATAAATAATACACTGAAAAAGATAGAACAGGTAAAAAAAATAACTGAAAAATGGGAAGATAAACCTATTATATCTGTTGATGGAGGAATTAATTCGGAAAATTATAAAATAGTTTTAGGAAGGGGGGCCAATTATATAGTATGCGCTTCATATCTCTATGAAGATTACTCTAAGATTAAAGAAAAAATTTTGATGATGAAAAAAAGTTTTTAGAAGGGGGAATGTTATGCCAAGAAAAAAACAAAAACATGATGATAACAATACGCTGAAGAATAAAAAACTTACTAAAGAAAATAATGATAATGATCAGGATATAATTGAAAGTATAGAAAATAAAGAACAAGTTATCGAATTTAACGACGGGGATGAATTGAATATTGATAATCTTACCGATCTTGATGATTTGGAAGAGTTGGAAGATGAATACACTGATATGGAAGATTCTAACTTTTTTATATCTGAAGATGACTTGATTATATGTCCCAGTTGTGGTGAAGTTATAGAAATAGAAAGATTAAAGTTACTTGAGGAGTGCCCCAGTTGTGGTTTGAACATATCTGAATTTGAAGAGATTGATAAATATGATTCAATTTTTAAGGAAAAGGATGAAGAGGATGAATGGTAAAAATCAAAAGGTTCTAAAAAAATTGTATAGAATTTTATATTTGGAATATGAATAATGAAATATTGATAAGTGTTTTAATAATAATGGGAATAATAGTGATAGGACTCGTACTTTTCTTTATGCTTAACAATTTTCTTAATACCATTAATACTAAGTTGGACAAACTCCTTACTACAACTGATGAATTGAATCAAACATTGAGGAAAATACAAGAAATAATAGAAACAACAAAACCCGTTATTTATAATCTTCAAGAAGTTAGCAATAACGTAAAAAAAATAACAGGAAACGTCTATGAAATTACCTCAGATATTAATTTTATAACCAAAAAGGGGAGGAATTCAATAGAGACCATCGAAAAATTGGGAAATTATGTTTTTAACAGAATAATTGAGTTTATCCAGAGAATGGTAAAAAATAAGAAGCACTGAGTATTGTAAAGGAGGGATGAAAATGAAAAATGTTGGAGATGTCATTGGTGCTTTTCTCATAGGTGTTGCTGTCGGAACAGTTATTGGTGTACTTTATGCTCCTCAAAGTGGTGAGGAAACAAGAAAGATTCTCTCCGAAAAGGGTAGCCAAACTGTGGAAGAACTAAATCAAAAAATAAATAATTTGAAAGAGGAATTTGAAAAATTAAGAAAAGAAGCATCTAAATTTACCGGAGAACTCTTAGGGAAATTCACAGATAAATTTGAAAAGAAAAGCGAATCAAAAGTAGATTAAAATTTATCTCCGCTTTTAGGGGAAGAATTGGCGGAATAAAAGTTTCCCCAAAAATGAAAAATGAATATAGGTCTGAAAACAGAAAAAATAGATGATATCTCAGTTATAGAAATAGAGGGAGAAGTTGATACTTACACTTCATCAAAAATAAAACAGGATATTCTTAAGGTTGTTGACCAGACCCCTAAAATAGTTATATCAATGGAAAAAGTTAAGTTTATAGATAGTACTGGACTCGGTATACTTATAGGAGTTCTCAAGAAAGTTAAAGAAAAAGAAGGAGAAATGATTATAGTCTCACCTAACTCATATATAAACCAAATTTTTGAGATAACAGGATTATTTAAAGTGTTCAAAATAGTTGAAAACATTCAACAGGCTGTGGACCATCTCAAAAAAAATCCTGAATTATGATTACTTTGGAAGGTAAAAATACTCTTATAACTGGTGGATCAAGAGGAATAGGTAAAGCTATTTCATTAAAGCTTGCACAATCAGGATCTAACATAGTAATCAACTACAAATCCAGTAAAAATGAAGCTCACCAACTAGCCGAAGAAATAAATAAACAATATGGGATTAAGGTTGTTCCTATTCAAGCTGACGTGTCCGATATTGAGCAAGTGAAAAAGATGAAAGAAGTGGTAAACAGAGAACTGGGACCAATAAATATAGTTGTCAATAACGCAGGTATTACCAATGATAAACTTCTGAGAAACATGACCCCTGAAATATGGGATAATGTTATAAAATCTAATCTATACTCCGTTTATAATGTGTGTCATGTTTTTATCGAAGATATGCTTGAAAATAGGTGGGGAAGGATAATTAACATCTCTTCTATAGTTGGTTTAATGGGTTCTGCTGGACAGGCTAATTATGCTGCAGCTAAAGCTGGTATAATCGGTTTTACCAAATCTATTGCTAAAGAATACGCTAAAAGAAAGATAACAGCCAATGTTATATGTCCTGGCTATATTGAAACTGATATGACCAAGAATTTAGCTCCCAAAATAAAAGAAGCCATTATAAATAGTATTCCTATTGGTAGAGCTGGGGAACCTGAAGAAGTTGCTAATTTGGTTCTATTTATCGCCTCTGAACTTTCATCCTATATAACAGGTGAGGTTATAAACATAAGTGGTGGACTTTATATGTAGGTGCTGAACCTGGTTTTCTTTAATCTTTCAATATTTTTATTGCTAATTATTGGAGCAGTTTTTGTAGGTAGTGCAAATAACTTTGATACCAAATTTTATAAACATTTACTTTCTGTTTTTTTGGGACTATTTACTTTCGTGCTTATTTCTCTGAGGTTTATAAAAATAGAAAAAATAGTTGATTATTCAATTTTCTTCTGGTTGATCACTGTTGGAATTCTTATTCTTAACCTGTTTATAGGAACCACTGTTAATGGTTCTAAGAGTTGGATTTATATCGGTAATTTTTCTTTTCAGCCTGCTGAATTAACGAAGCTGTCTCTACTATTTTTATTTCTATGGGCCATGCGACAACTTAAAGAAAAGAATATATTTTTTGCTTTTTCTCTGATACTCTCATGTGTTACAATTTTACCTATATTTTTGCAACCAGATTTGGGGTTTTCAGTACTTCTATTTCTTACAAATTTAATAATGAATTATTTAGTAGGAATTAATGGATTTGTAGTTACCGTTATTTTATTGTTTACTGTTTTTATTGGGAGTATAGTTATCAAACCTTATCAGTTAGAGAGGTTGATAACCTTTATGGATCCATACAGAGATCCTTTGGGTAGTGGGTGGCAAACTATCCAAAGTGTTAACTGTATAATAAATGGTGGATTGTGGGGACAAGGAATCGGAAATGGAATGTTATCAAAACTTGGATTCTTACCTGAAAAGGATACGGACTTTATATTTTCATTGATAACTGAGGAAGTGGGTTTAATCGGTGCCACTTTCATTATTTTTCTGTTTATGATACTCATTTTATCTATTATTTGGGTTTACAAAAATTCTGAATTAACTCAGAACAAGGTTATTTCTTCGTATGTCTTGGGTATTATTTTTGTCCAGACTTTTGTAAATATAGGAATGAATACCATGTCTGGACCAATTACAGGTTTACCATTGCCGCTTATAAGTTATGGAGGAACAAATATGGTTGTAACCTTGTTTTTGTTGGGTATTATAAATCAACTGAATTTTGAAATATACAGATCAAATAAAATAAAAAAATGGGTTGAATAAAAGTGGGTTCAATTTTTGTTATTCTTGCTATATTTCTCGCATCTATAGAACCAATAATAGTAAAATTTGGGTATAACTCATCTAATATAGATCCTTTATCAATTATACTTTTTAAAAATGTTATTGGGGGGTTGATAATTGTTCCTCTTACAACTCTCTTGGGAAATAGATTTAAAATTTTGAATTTACATGAAATATTAAGTATTTCAAGGGTTTCTGTTTTGTTGCTTTTTACTACTTCAATGATGATAGTTTCATTAAAATTCATACCTGCTGTTGTTATGCTTACCATCTTTACATCAACACCTGCTTTTGTTAGTATAATAAATCATATAAAAGGAAAAGAGAGAACTGATGTTATGTTTTGGAGTGGATTCCTGACAGCTTTCATTGGTATAACTCTATTGCTTGATATTTACAGTAAAGATTTTGTTTTCAATATGAAATTTTTTTTTGGTATTCTTTTGGCATTCTGTGGTGTCTTATCTTCGAGCTTTTACAGGACTACCCTTGATGAGTTGACCAATAAATATACTCCAATTGTTGTTTCTACTTACATTTTTCTGATAAACTCAATTTTGATTACAATTTTTTTTATTATTTTTAATCCATTGTTTGATTTTAATCAGCAGGGGGTAATGATAGGGATTTACGGGGGTATTGCTGGAACTTTGGCAAATATATCTTTCTTGTACGCTCTGAATATTCTTGGTTCCACAAAGGTTTCTGTTTTGAATATGCTACAACAGCCTACCGTGATCATTTTATCCTCCATTGTTTTAAAGGAAAACCTTAGTATACATCAAATATTGGGAATAGCTTTAGTTTTGATAGGTGTTAACTTAGCAGTGAAAAAAATAATAAAAATAAAATAAATTAGGTTAATATTAGATTTTTGATCAGGTTCTCCAACTTTTGGTCCAATACCTCACGCGGTAGCAATTCTGCATAAAAATCATCAGTGATAAATACATTGTATTTATAAAACTTTTTAAAGTATTCTATAAAACTTCTGATTTTTTGTAAATCTTCTAATAGAGTAGTATTTGTGTTAATAATCCCTAAAAATACGTTTTCAAAATTATTAAATATTGACAGATCTTTAATATTGTTTATTGGATTAGAATAAAAATTGATAGATATGCCATCTGCTTTGATCTTATCTATCATATCTATATTTTTTATTTTATTTTTTAGAAATAGGAATAGTTTAATGTTTGAATCTAAATTTATTTGGTTCATTTTATTGAAAAATTCAATCAAATGTTGAGTATCATTAACTTCGGTGTATTCTATGAAAGTTAACGCTAATTTATTATTAGATATTTTTTCCCATTCTTCTTGTATCATTATAGAGATCTCGATTAGTAAGTTATTGGAGTCTTTAATGGATAGGCTTGAATACTTTGTTAGTGTCAATGGGGAAGGTAAAGAAACGAGATAATTGAAATCTTTCATAATGTTGATCTTTAAGTACTCGGTTAGATATTTGGAAAAATTTCGATTAATTGGATTTTCATGATTTGTTTTATTTAATTCTACTTCCAGTTTTC
This sequence comes from bacterium, assembly GCA_026418475.1. GTDB lineage: Bacteria > DRYD01 > DRYD01 > DRYD01 > DRYD01 > DRYD01. The sequence continues at coordinate 27,909 of JAOABG010000001.1, forward strand.
TCCAAAATATATTGGTTTCTTCAAATCTAATGAGTGTATTAGTGTATGAGTTTTCAATGAATGTAGAGAATGGTCTTATAAGATCCTGGTAATTAAATAAACCTGTTGAGTAAAATGGGGGATTTATACTTCTCTGAAATTGCAAAAAGTTATGAAACTCTTTTTCCAATTCATTTTGTAATTGGGTGTAATCTATTCTATTTCTATCAAAATCTCTTGTTTTTTGAATTAAATTTTCTGATCTTGGATAGTTTCCTGTGATTACTATCATTTTTCCTCCTTTTTTGTTCCCCTAATATTTTTAAGGGTCATGTACTTGTGTATAATATAACTGTATACTCTCCTTTTTCAGTTAGGTTTTTTTCATCTATATCTGATATTTTTGAAAAAATAACTTTTTGATTAATTTTAGTCAATTCATGTAATATGAGTATAAAATTGTTTGGGAAGAAAGATTTTATCAGATTTATGCTTTTTCTTATTCTGTGACAGGATTCAAAAAATATAAAGCTTCTTACGAAAGATGGTGTTTCTTGAAAAATTTTTATATACTTATTTTTTTTGTCTAAGAAACCCATAAATACAAAAGGAGTATGTGGTATGGGACTTAACGATATAGCTGAGCACAAAGCACTTGCACCAGGTATTATTTCTATTTCTATCTTATTATCTATGGCAAACTTTACTAGATTAATTGGAGGATCTTCTAAGTTTGGGCTACCTGCTGAACTTATGAATCCAACTGTTTCATATTGATCCAGAAGTGATAACACTCTCTCTTTGTTTCTGTACCAATCTGATTCATGATATGTTATCATCTTTTTTTTTATATTGTAATGGTTGAGTATTTTAATAGTTTTTTGTGGATTTTCTGCTAATAAAAGTTCTACAACTTTAATTTTTTCCAAAAAATTTAGGGTTATATCTTTCAGATTTCCTATTGGAGAGTTGAAGAGAATTAACTTGTTCAGCTATACCACCACCAATGGTCTTTAGGATATTTGGCTCTATAATGGTTCAAATTTATGAACCTTTTTATTTCAGGTAGTATCTGCAACAGAATTTGATCATTTTCTTGTAAATCTTGTATAACTTTTTGGAATTCTTGATATAAACTGAAAGGGACTTCTTTTTTATTTTCATTAAAAAAATCTATTACATCCTGAATTTCACTTCTATACTGAAGAAAAAGAGGGGAATTATATTTATTTATTTTAGAGTTGACTATAAGCTTTTGATACTCTTCTATATACTCTTGTAGAATTTCTAAAGCTTCAAAATATGTTTGCATGAAAATTAAAGAAGGGGGAGTTTAAAAAATCCCCCTTGGTTTTAAAATTTATCTATTTTATTTGTGTTGTTCTTTGTTGTCCTAATTGTTGGCTTGGTAACTGAGAGGTTGTTTGAGTTGCTTGCTGTGTTTGTGATTGACCTGCTAAGTTTTTGATGATTTCTAATAAGTCAACACCGGTTATATTTTTTAATACTTCTGGAACTGTTGCTACTGTACCTGCTATATCTTTAGTTAGATTGGAGAATCCAGCTCCGTTTCCTCCTCCTATCATTATCACTTTTTCTACTTTATTCAATGGGTTAGCTACTTTTTCAGCTATATCTGGTAATTTTTCAATCATTATTTCTGCTATAGCTGCACTGTTGTATATTCTCCAAGCTTCTGCCTTTTTCATCATTGCTTTTGCTATTGCCATACCCTGAGCTTCTGTTATTTCAGCTTCTGCTATACCTTTTGCTTTTATTGATTCAGCTTCAGCTTGACCGCTTAGTTTAATTTTCTCTGCCTCTGCTTGTGCCAATGCTATTTGTCTCATTTTTTCTGCTTCGGCTAATTGTTCTATTTTGAATCTCTCTGCTTCAGCAGGCTTTTTTACCGTTGCTTCCAATTCTTTTTCTTTCCTTTGAGCTTCCAAGTTCTGTAACTCTATTTGTTTTTCTTTCTCTGTTATGAAGTATGCCATATCTGCTTCTGCTTTTTTAGCTTCTGCTACTCTTCTTTCTTCAGAAACCCTTATATCTGCTTCTATTTGTGCTATTCTCTTTCTTTGATCAGATTCTGCTTCTTTTTCTGAAGCCTGAGCTTCTGCTTCAGCTGCTGCTTTTCTTGCTGCTGCCATCTGTTCAGCTTCCCTTGATTTGGCTTCAGCATCTTGTTGAGCCGTATATATTCTTTTATCTTTCTCTGTTTCTGCTTGTCTTTTAGCTATTTCTAAAGATTGCTCTAGTTCATAATTTTTGGCTGTTTTTTCTAATTCCGCTTGCTTCATTCTTGCTTGTGTTTCTTGTTCTTTTATTTGGGGAGCTACTCTGAATTCTATGGCTTTCTCGGGGTCACCTATGTCCTTGATGGCAAAAGTGTCAAGAATCAATCCCATTTTTGCAAAGTCATCTTTTATAGCTTCTTCAACTTTTTTAACTATTTCTTCTCGTTTATGTAATAGTTCTTCTAGGTTAACTGCAGCAATAACCTCTCTGGTTTTACCTTCTAATATTTCTCTTATACTTGCAATAACGGCTTCTGATTTTTGATTTAGGAACCTTTCTCCAGCCTTTTCTAAGTCACTGAGATTGAATTTTACAGCAGCTGTTGCGCTGACGCTTACGGGTATTTTATCTGCTGTTAATATTTTTGCAGTTGTGACATCTATTATTAAACTTGTTAATGCTAATTTTATTGATCCTGTTGGATCAAGCACGTCCTTTACTGTAAAAGCGTCTATTCTTAACCCAAGTATTCCTAAATCTTTTGCAGCTGATTTGTTAACCTCTTGTATGAAAGCGTCTCTGTCATGTAGAAGCTGTTGAAGTCTTGTTTTAGCTATTACTTCTCTTGTATGACCTTCTAATATTTCTTTTATATTTTTGTCTATTTCTTGATCTGTTTTGCCTAAGAATCTTTCTGCTGCACTCAGTATGTTTGCTGTGTTTGATGAATCTATTTTTACTGTAGCAACTGCGTCCACTGCTAATGGAACTTTATCAAGAGTTAATATTTGTGGGCTTCTTATATCAATAATTCTTGCTTCCAATGACAATTCTTGTGCTGCTTGAACTAATGGAATGACAACTGTTCCCCCTCCAACCACTACTTTTCTACCCATACCAGTTATTATCAAAGCTTTGTTTGGTGGAACTTTCCTGTATAACGTTACCGTAAAGAAAAGAATGACAAAAATTACAGAAATTACCATCATTATTGCTATTACTGTTAAGAAATCCATCTATTATCACCTCCATTCAAATTATTCGCAGTTTTACTTTATTCATAATTTATATATTTCGTGTTTCAGATTTTTATGCCTGTTTCCTTTTAATTAAGACGTTCCCTATAATTTTATATTCTCTATTATCTTATTTTGTTTTTATTGTTAATTATACTGCACGATATATTTGATTGTTTAGTTTTTAGTTTAATTAATTTTGGTTTCTGAGGAATTTTATTTTGTTACTAATTCCATTTCCCAGTTTGGTGGACAGAATTTACCAGGATTATCAAAAACAAATTTGCAAGCTTTTAATGTTCTTAATATTTCTTTCGTATTTCTACCTATAAGAAAATCATTTATGCACAGATGCATAATGGTTCCTTCGGGATTAATAATAACTGTACCTCTTCTTGTTAATCCTACACTTTCTTCGTATGTTCCTAACATAGATGTTAATGTATGTGTTGAGTCTGATATCATTGGGAATTGAATATTTTTCATTGATTCTGTTGATTCTTTCCAAGCTTTCAGAGTATATACGCTATCTGTGCTTATGGACATGACTTCTGCTCCTAAATTTTTGAACTCTTCATAGATTTTTGAGAGTTCTACAAGCTCGTCTTGACAAACTGATGTAAATGCTGCAGGGTGTGATACCAATACCAACCACTTGCCTTTTAAATCCTCTAAATTAATCTCTTTTATTTCTCCACTGTGATATACTTTTACTTTGCAATATGGGAACTTCTGACCTACTTTTAACATTTTTTCTTACCTCCTTGTCTGACAGCTCATTTGATTTAATTTTGACCTCTAAGCACCGACGATATATATTTTGTTAAGGATTTTATTAAACCTTTTTTTATATTTTTATATTTTTATTGATAAAAATCAATAAAAATAGAGAAAATTAGAAGAAGGTATATTTAAATTAAAATAGAAATCTTATTATTGGCTGGTGCCAATAGCGGTGGGGAAACACCCGGCTCCATTCCGAACCCGGAAGTTAAGCCCACCTGCGCCGATGGTACTAACGGGGCGACCCAGTGGGAGAGTAGGTCGGTGCCAGCCTTCTTCTTAACAAAGTGAATATTAAACTCAAAAGTTTCTTCAATACCATAATACTTTCGCTTCTATCTCTAATTATATTTTACCTATTTGTCGATCTCTTACATACCGATTTGCCACCATATGCAATAGAACTTAACAGAGTAAAAACATATATATATTTTAACAAAAATCGAGAAAATCAAATAGAAATATATTCTTTTCTGGAGTACAAAGAAAAGTTTTTATTTAAATTACCTTTAAAACCACAGGGAATATTTCTAAGTTTTCCTTTACTCAATTCCAATATAGAAAGTGTTATCCAATTTAAATATGGAGGTTTTGAAAATTTGATCCTAGAGACCAAAGATAATTATCCATCTGAAATTAGAGCCTATATAAACTATAATGACTTTCACAATAACTGCTTTATGTATATACAAGGAAAACTAAAAGAAAAAAATTTGTATATTCATTATTTTGATCTACCTTATTTTTGGTCTAGTAATGCTCTCATAGAACATGATTTAATAGTTAGTACAAAGGAAAATCTGATCGTTATGAATATTTTACCTTACAAAATTGAAGACAGAAAGGATTATAAATTAATATCTGTTAAGAATATAAAAAAAGATAGATTATTTATCAGATTTGGGAGTGATTAATACTGTTCTTTCTGTGTAACCCTTCGATAATTCTTGATGTCGGTATTGGTTGGGCAGGGGTTCCTTTTGGAATTATCGTACATTATTTTTTCTATCGCTATCTCCATGAATTGTACATTAAAGAAAAGATAAGTAAAGAATTATATAGTAGAATAAAACTAGAAAAATGGTTTATCTTGGGCTATTTGGGTTCGATAATATTTTTTTTGCCAGATTTCGCTATTCTTTTTGTTATTCCGGCTATTATGATGTTTATTTTCCCCTTCTATTTTACTTATAGTTTCCTGACTGTTTTAATTTCTAAGAATTTTTGGCATCCATTGGAGAGAAAACTTCTTCTTTATTATTATGGAGTTCCAACTTTCTTATAGTTTCTGGAATTTTGATGAAATTTGCCTTGTATCATAGTTTTTCCAATATAGTTTTTTACTATGCTAATTATTATATGTTAATTTTTATCATATTTTTTATCGTATTCTTTTTGGGGTTTCTAATTTTTTATAATCTATCTAGAGTATCCAGAAAAAATTAATTCAGAGAAACATAATTAATCTGACTATTATTATAATTATGAAAAGTAAAAATTAAAGAGGGAATTTATGGCTTTTATGAAGAAAGTATAAAATGAACATTAGCATAGACAATATAGATTATAAAGGGGGTATAGAAATGTTTTTTTTATGTACTCCAATATCTTTTGATGAAGCGGGTATTAGAGGTTGGGGAATAGTTTGGTTAGTAATTATTCTCTTTTGTATGCTAATATACCCATTTTTCTATGGTTTATTTACAATTTATTATAAGAAAGGTAAGTTAGCTTATGCAACTATCAAAAGAGTGATGTACGAAAGTTTTTTTTATATCGGAATTTTGGGAGCTATTCCTCTGGCTGTGCCATCTTCTATTTTTCTTTGTAACTTTGGTTTAATTTTACCAATTCTAGCAATGTTTATGTTCCCAATTTACTTTACGTTTAGTTTTATTAATATACTTTTTTCTAAAGGAATTTATGAACCTTTTGAACGCAAGTTATTGTTGTTTTATTATTTTATCCCTACTTTTTTAATATTATTTTTAGGTATTTCTTCTAAGACTGCACTATATGGTAGTGTATCAGATTTAATATTTTACTATAGCACTGAAAATCTGGCTTTTTTCTCATTTGTTCTCATTTTTCTTTTATTTTTATTTTGGATTTACTATTCATTTTTTGGAACTATGAATCGTTAAGAAATATTCGTTTTAACAAAAATTTAGTAATAATTTTTTAGGGGGTGAGGATTAGTGTTTTTTCTTTGTACACCAATAAGTTTTGAAGATATAGGTGTTGGCTGTTTGGATGACTATTATTCTATTCTCATTAATTGTCCATCCAATTTTCTTCTATATTTTTTAGGAAGTATGTTAAAGATGGAAAAATAAGTGAAGAGATCTTAAATAGAATCAAATATAAGAAATTGATTGGTTGGGCTATTCTGGGTCCTTTTGGTCTTGCAGCTCCTATGTGTGCTATTTTCTTTATTTTACCTCTTTTTGTAATGATTGTTTCACCATTTTATTTTACTTTTAGCTTTCTTACTACTTTAATTTTAGAAAAACTTCATAGTTCATTTGAACGTAAGCTACTTTTATTTTACTACGCTATTCCTACTTTTTCCATAATAATTTTAGGGGTTATATTAAAACTCAGATTGTATGGTAACCTATCTGAATTGATATTTTACTACACTAATGATCATACAAAGGTTTTTTCGATTCTCTTTGTCTCATTTTTATTCTTATTTGTAATTTATTTTTATCTTTTTGGATCTGTGAGCTTGAAAAAGGAATAAATCAGTTTTTTTAAAAGGAACATCTTTTTTGAGGTATAATTCTAAATCAAATGGATAGAAAATTTTCGTACATATTTACGGGTGGTATAGTCGCTTTAATGTTATATTTTATTTTCCATTTATTTTACCCTTTATCCAAGAATGTTGGGGTTCCTATAAAGCTTGGGCTTGATCTCAGGTATGGAATACACATAATGTTGGAAATGTATGATCCATCTAAAATGGTATTAAGTGATAGTGAAATGAGACAGATAATAGGAATATTAGAAAAAAGGCTCAATCCAACTGGCACTTACGAGGTAATTATTCAACAAGCTGGTAATAATAGGGTAATTGTGGAAATACCAGAAATAACTGATACTTCAGAAGCTATTCAAAGGGTTACAAAAGTTGGAAAATTGGAATTCAAAGTTGATGAGTACGATCCAAATACGGGTGTGATGAATAAGAAGACCGTTCTTACAGGGGACAGAATAATAAGGGCCACTGTTGAGTATGATCCAAATACTCACTATCCACATGTTGCTTTTACTCTTGATTCTGAAGGGGCAAAGATATTTGAACAGATAACAAGAGATTATCTCCAGAAACCAATATATATATTCTTTGATAACAATGAAATTTCTGCACCTGTTGTTCAATCCGTTATAACTGGTGGAAGTGGAATAATAACTCTTGGGACTAAAGATAAGGAGCAAGCTTTAAAAGAAGCACGAGAATTGGCAATATATCTCAATGCTGGGAAATTGGATTATCCACCGAGAGTTCTGGAAGCTTATACAATAGGACCAACTTTGGGAGAGAAACACTTGAAAAAAAGTTTGGAAGCTGGTGTTATTGCTCTGGTTATGGTTGCTATCTTTATGATAGTTTTTTATGGTGTTCCGGGTTTGGTTGCTGTCTTCGCTTTGGTTTTCTATGGACTCCTGTTTTTATGGATAGTTTCTGTTAGTAGTGCTGTCTTGACACTAGGATCTATTGCTGGGATTATTCTCTCTGTTGGTATGGCAGTTGATGCTAATATACTTATCTTTGAAAGATTAAAAGAGGAGATAAAATCGGGAAAACCTATAAATACTTCGTTAGATCTTGCTTTTGCAAGATCATTTGATACTATTCTTGATAGTCATTTGACTACTATTATTGCTGCTTTAATACTGATGATATTTGGTACTTCAACTATTCAGGGTTTTGGGTTTGCGTTGCTTTGGGGAAACGTTGTTAGCTTTTTCACTGCTATCTATGTAACAAAAACTGTCATGTATCTTCTGTTTTATTTTAATCCAAAGGTTGTTGAAATAAAGTAAGATGAGAGAATTAACTTTCAGGGCTGTTCTTTTAGGTATAATCTTAGGTGTTGTTCTGAGTTCCGCTAACGCTTATTTGGGGTTAAAAGCTGGTATGACTGTTGCTGCTGCTATACCAGCTGCAGTTATATCAATGTTAGTCTTAACAAAGTTGTTGAAAAATGGAACAATACTTGAAAATAATATGGTTCAGACTATGGCTTCCGTTGCTCAGGCTGTTGCAGCAGGAGTAATATTTACTGTCCCTTCTTTCTTTATACTTCATAAAACTGGCGTTATAGGTTTTATTCCATCATACTGGTTAATTTTAATATTGACTTTTATTGGTAGTTTATGGGGAGTAGTATTTATGATAATTTTTAGGAAACCCCATATTGTGGATGAACATGATATTCTGCCATATCCTGAGGGAACTGCTTGTGCGGAGGTTCTGAAAACTGGTCAGAAAGCCACTGAAAATGCCAAATTTTTGTTATGGGGGTTTATTATTGCTGCTATTCTTAAAATTCTACAGAATATAAAAATAAAACTTGGTGATAAGGTTTACAAGATTTTTGATGAAATGTTTTCGTTTTCTATGGTTTCAAAAAACATTCCTATTTCTTTACAGAAGTTCACGTTGTCGTTGGAACTTTTACCTGCTCTTTTTGGAGTTGGTATGATTGTTGGTATTAGAATAGGTATAATGATGGCAACAGGTGCTTTGCTTGCCTGGTGGGTTATTATACCTACCATAGGGATTTTTCAGCCAGAGCTCTCAGCTTATCAAATTTATAGAGGATATATAAGATACATTGGTATAGGTGTTATAATAACAGGTGCTATATTTTCTTTTTTTCAATTTCTACCAGTTATTCTGAAAATTATCAGGGGTTATGATTTTAAAACAGAATTTAAAAAAGATCCTCACAGGGATTTATGGTATGATAATCCAAATTATATGAAAGACATCCCATTTAGTGTTGCTCTTATACTTATACTCATAGGTTGTGTTATTTTTTTCTTTGTTAATCCTGTTGAGAGTTTGCTTGGGAAAGCTTTATCATTTTTGGTTCTCATTGTTTTTGCTATTCTGTTCACTGCTGTTTCCTCATATATAGTTGGTATGGTTGGTTCTAGCAATCAACCTGTTAGTGCGATGACGATTTCTACTTTGATAGCTGTGGCTTTGACTCTAAAGTTTATAGGGTTGTTTGGAGAACAGGGAATAGTTGCTGTTCTCATTCTCTCTGTTATAGCTTGTATTTCTCTGGCAATTGCTGGTGATATGTCTCAGGATTTGAAAACTGGTTTTCTAGTTAAGGCCACTCCCTATAATCAGCAAATAGTTGGTATAATTTCTGCTGTGGTTTCCAGCTTTTTCCTGAGTTATCTAATTTTTGTTTTGAATGATGTTTATGGGTTTGTGGGAACAGCTAATCCTTTACCTGCACCACAGGCTAATCTTATTGCCACACTTTCACAAAGCATATTTCAGGGAGATATTAAATGGAATGAGATAGTTATTGGAATGCTGTTGGGTTTAATAGCCAGATTACTTGGTTTTTCAGTTCTTGCTTTTGGAGTCGGAGTTTATCTACCTTTGGGATTGTCTATCCCAATTTTATTGGGTGGATGGTTTTCTAATTTGATAAAGAGTAACGAATTTAAGGATAGTGAAGAAAGAAAGGTGCTTACAGCTTCAGGGTTAATAGCAGGAGATACTATTTTGGGAATAGTTTTTGTATTTTTAATAGCTGGTGGTATTATGTCTTCCCCTAGTGATAGTGATATTCCTATATTTGGAACGTTATCTCCTTTTTTATCTCTAATTGCATTTTCAACAATGATATACCTTGTGTATAGACTTATAAGACAAAAATGATAATAAGGGTTTTACTCATTATCTTTTCTTTTTTATATTTTTTGATACGAGTGTTTTTTGTTGATAAACAGGAAGAAAAATATTTTGTAGTTGATTATTTTGAAGCTGTTGATTTTGTTTCTTCGTTTAATTATTATCCTGATGAGTATTTTAGAAGAGAGATATTACCATATTTCAATGCTATTTCCATAAGATTGAAAACTCTTAATGAATTGAAAAATGAGGGTTTGGTTGACTTGGCCACTTCCGATTCTATAAAAGTTGAACCTAAGTTTTGGTATATCAATTTGAGTAATATGAATTGGAATTACAAATATAGCTTTATTTACTGTCCAATTGAAGAAAAAATGGAAAGAATAGAAAAAATTATAAAAGCCTTGAAAATAGAATATAGTAGGTTTGGTAATGTTCTAATTGTTAAAGCCAGTGATAAATATCTTTTTAACCTACAGGTATTTTACTTAGAGGATTTGGATATTCAGAAAAAAATATTTTGGAGAGTTGGTTCTTTTCTATATGATCTTGATTATTTGAAGGTTTATTGTAAGAGGGGTGATGTTATTCTTTTCACGGGGCCTTTTGTTGCTGGATATCCCAAAAATTTGAACGAAGTGCAAAATTTCCTTTATGATAATGGTTTACTTTTTGCGTTCCCTGAATTTTATGATTCAAGGAGTGTTCAATTGGGATTAAATGTTTTGGCTAAAAATGGGGGAATAAAAATATTCAGTACTATGGTTTTGAGAAATAGGCCTATAAGTCAGGTTTTGGGTTCTGTCGATTTGGCTTTGAGTGAAAGGAATTGCAATGCTGTTATGTTCAGATTTTTTGATAAGTATTCATTGTATCAAAATCTCGATGTTATAAAGGAGATAAAGAATAGCTTTTTCTATCGTGACATTTTGGAGACTGATAGTAATAAAGATGTAATGAATGGCTTGTTGAGAATACTTGTATTTATAAATCTTATTATATTTGCTATTTTGGTTTTTATTTCTTACAGCTATTATTATGATCTTTTATCTAGCAATGGTTATCCTGTTAATAGTTTTTGGTTTGCTATTTTGGGATTGGTTAATAGTTTATTTGTTGTAGTTGGTAAGCTGGCTAATTTGGGTGTTATCTTTAATTTAGCTTTAATTGTGGGTGTTTCTTTTGCTCTCGTTACCATATTTTTTAAAGTTTTCGAGTATCAAAAGAATGTTTATATGAGATATTTGGAGGTTTTGATTTATTCGTTATCTATAGGTATTATTTTGAATTCATTGTTTTTTGAAAATGTTTATATTTTAGGTGTTGAAAAAGTGAGGTTTGTAAAATTACTTCTTGTATTACCTATAGTTATGTCTTTATTTGCTGTTTTTAGTTATAATCAAATTATTTTATTTTTCTATAGGAGGATGAGGATTTTAGATTTCTCATTGGTATTTCTAATTTTGGGATTTATTGGGTTTTACTTGTTGAGAAGTGGTAACACAGATTTGGCTTTGCCTTTTGAGGATAAGGTCAGAAATTTTTTGGATAGAGTTTTAATAGCTAGGCCAAGATTTAAAGAGTTTCTTGTTGGTAACCCTTCAATATTGGCTTCTTCTTACTCAAAATATTTTATCCCTTTATCGTTTGTGAGTTTAGCTGGTATAGTTAATAGTTTTTTACATATTCATACTCCTATTTTTTACAGTTTTTTAAGAACTTTTTGGGGTGCTTTATTGGGATTAATTATATTTTTATTAATAAAGAAAATAATAGAGGTAAAATTTATTAAAACAGATAAAATAGAAAAAGGGGGTATGGAAAGATAATAAAGTGCCTAACAGGGGCCTAAAAAGAATACCTGTTGCGCTATAAGTGCTAAGGAGGATTAGGTGACCAAATTGTTCGTCGGTAACTTGAGCTATCAATTGACAGAGGATGAACTCAGACAAACCTTCCAAGGATATGGAAGTATAAAAGAACTCAGATTGCTTCAAAGCAAAGGGTTTGGATTTGTTGAGTTCGAATCTTCTGAATCTGCCCAAAAAGCTTTAGAAGAGTTGAATGGAAAAGAGCTCAAGGGTAGAAAAATGAGAGTCGAAATGGCTAAGCCAAGAGAAGAAAAAGAGTCCAGAGAACCCAGAGAAGGAAGTAGATTTAGACAGTATAGTGGCTCATCCAGAGGACCAAGAGGCTCCAGAACCCCTGGTAGACCACAGAGAACCGGTTTCTCAAGAAGAAGAGAAGACTAAAGTTTAGCAATCCATACCCCCTTTTGGGGAAGTGGCGGAAAAGGAAGACGCGTTGGCCTCAGGAGCCAATGGGAATAAACTCCCGTGTGGGTTCAAATCCCACCTTCCCCACAATCTGAAACTTGAAGTTCATAGTAAATATCAATTCAAAACTCGTAGATTTGGTCTCTCAAAATCTGAAAATATCAAAAAACAAAGCTAAAGATATAATAGACCAAAAAAGAGTATTTGTCAATAAAAAGGTAATTTGGATAGCCTCGTACAATTTAGAACCAAATGACTTGGTAGAAATTGCACCTCCAAAAGAGAAATGTAAACAATATGACATAATTTATGAAGACGAAAACTTCATTGTTGTTTCAAAAGGTCCAGAGTTTATCGTTAACAATTCAACAGATAGTCTGGAAAATATTCTAAGAAAAAAATTTGGAAACTCTATCAAAGCTATCCATAGGATAGACAAGGATACCACAGGACTGGTTTTATTTGCTAAAAATTTAGAAGTTTTCTATAAGATGAAAGAAAAATGGAATACTGTTGAAAAAACATATTACTGTATATCACTAAATGAAGCCAAATTTAAGTTCAAAGAGATAGATTATCCAATAGATAATAAAAAAGCTATATCTACTGTCATTTTAATTTCAAAAAATAATGGTTTATCTCTTTTTAAAATAAGGACTTTTACGGGTAGAAAACACCAAATAAGAATACATTTGAAGTTGATTGGGTTTCCTATTTTGGGAGATTATGTTTATGGACCATCCAAGACAAATTTAATAATTAATAGACAAATGCTTCACGCTTATAAAATTCAATTCAATTATGATAACAGAAACATATTATTGGTATCGCCAATTCCTGAAGATATGCAGAAAATAATAAAGGAAAATGGTTTATAAATTTTCTTATCCCAAACATGTCAAAAGAGCTTTGGATATCATTGGTACTATAGGTAAGAAATTGAATGTTTTAATATGGGTTTCTGATTCTCGCAGCCCTTACCTGACTTCTAAATATATACCAGAATTATTAAACAAAATAGATTATGATAAAAAATTGATAGTTTTTGTGAATAAGATGGACTTGGTGAATGATTTTGATTATAGGCTTTTTAAGGAATATCTTAAACAAATAATTAAAAGAGATTTCACGGTTTTATATGGATCTCACAAGAATTGCAAAGAGTTGTATAATTATCTTGAAAGATTATCAGATAATGAATTATTTATAAACTGTGTATTTGTGGGTTTACCAAATGTTGGAAAATCGAGTATTATAAACTGTTTGGTTAATAAGAAAAAAACAGAGGTTTCTGTTTTACCTGGAACCACCAGAAATTTGAAATGGATTTCTTTGAGATATAACATAAAAGTTTTGGATTCTCCTGGTGTTGTATTACCATTCCAGATTACTCAAGAAGAACTTGCTGAATTACTTGAATTAAAAATAATAAACCGTTCTTTTGTTAGTTCACCAGATAATAAATTTTTGTAAAAATGAATCAAATTTTTTACATTTTTTTTACAATAAATAATCTAGTGTTAAAAATTTTTTACGCAATATAAAGTTGAGATTTTTCTATATTAGGAGGGATTAGTTATGAAAATAACGGGTAATTTGAATAATAATATATCTAATAAGCTTATAGTCGATTCTTCTACTCAAAATTTTGTTAATTCAAATAATGTAGATGACATGGATAGAGTTTCAAACCAAGATATTTTAAATGACAAGGTATTGGGTAATTTGTTTGGTGCTATTGGGGGAGAGATTGGAAGATTTCCAATATCATTTGCCATAGGTGCTTTTTTGTTAGCTGGGCTGATTGGTCTGGGACCTTTGGGTTCTATAATTTCAGGATTGGGATTAACTGCTCTTGAGATTATCCCCGATTTAACTTATTTTGGAGGAGGGATAATTGCAAAGCTGAATAAAAAAATGTCGGATAATCAAAAAGTAGAAGAAGATAAATTTGATAAAATAATGAAAAATATTGGAAAAATTAGTATGGGTAAGATAGTGGGTGCTACATTGGGCGCAACTTTAGGATATTCAATAGGCAAAATCCTCAATCTTTTTAATGTTGATTTACCTTATCCCAAGAGATTAGTGGAAGAAACAAGAGATTTTAAATTAACAAAAATTATTGGGAATGCTAGTAATATTACTCATACTTCCAGAAAGAAAATAACTTCTGATGAATTGAAAAAAATAATGAAAAATCTCAAGCCAGGTGACATTATAATAAATGAAATAGAAGATTATACTTTTATAAATTTGGTTGCTACTTTGAAAACAGGAAAAGTTATGCAGTGGGGACATGCCATGATATATCTAGGAGATGGTAAGGTAATGGAAGCAAGAATGGAAACAGATTCTGTAACAGAGAACGATTTTGTTAAATCAAATACTGGTTATACCCATCTTATTGTTATAAGACCTCCTGAAGTGCTGGCCTCTAAGATAGTTGAAAAAGCAAAAGAATATAAAGATAAGGTTAAATATGATTTTGATTATGATCTTGAAAGTGATGATGCCATGTACTGTAGTGAGTTTGTGTATAAGGTTATAAAAGAGGTTGATAAATCTGTGAAAATAAATCTTAGGAAAGAGCTACTCGGGGGTAAATCTGTATATCCTGATGAATTGGTTGAAATACCCACTATGAATGACTCTTGGAAAGTGGTTTATCTTTCTGATGATAACAATCTTTGGTATAACATACTTTCTAAATACAGATAATTATAAAAGGGTTTGTTTTTGAATAGATAGAAATTTTATATTAGGGAAGGGGGAGATTTATATGGAACTTTTGTTAGCGAGAATACACTTTGCAATGGCCACTACGTTCCACTTTATATTCCCACCTATTACCATAGGCCTTTCACTCTTGATATTACTGTTCCAAACATTATACTTACTCAAAGGTAAAGAGGTATATAATGAAATATCTAAACTGTTGGTTAAGATTTTAGCTGTAATATTTGTGGTGGGGGTGGTGACAGGATTTACACTGTCCTTTGCCTTTGGCATGTACTGGTCCAAGTTTTCTAAAATTGCTGCTGACTTGATTGGTATAACTATAACAGCTGAAGGTGTATTTGCTTTCTTCTTAGAAGGAGTATTCATTGGACTTCTTTTATTTGGCCAAAACAAATTACCTAAATCTATGTATTGGTTTTCTGCTCTTATGGTGTTTTTAGGAACCCATTTGTCGGCGTTCTTTATACTTGCAACAAATAGTTGGATGCAAACTCCTGCAGGTCATGAAATTATAAGGAATGCCACAGGGCAAATTGATAAAATTATAATAGTCAACTGGTTTGAAGCTATTTTTAATCCATCAACTATGGCAAGGATGCTTCATACTACAGTAGCCTGTTGGATAACAGCTTCATTACTTGTTTCCGCTGTGGCAGCCTACTATATGATATACAAAAAGAATATGGAACTTGCAAACACAATGTTCAGAATATCTTTCATTGTTTTTGCATTTTCATCATTTGCTCAGTTTTTTACAGGTCACTTGCAAGCTATGGTTGCTTACAAGTATCAACCTGCCAAAGTGGCTGCTTTTGAAGCAATGTGGGATACTCAAAGAGGACCTAATATACCAATGTCCATAATTGCTATTATTGATGAAAAGAATCAAAGGAACATTATAAATATAGAGCTTCCATTTTTGAATTCTTTACTCTATGGAACCGAATTCTTTCCTCCCCACTTGGATTTAAATATAGAAATTAAGGGAATAAAGGAATTTGTTAAAACTATGGAAGATGGTACTGTTGTTAAAGAACATCCCCCAGTTGCTATAACTTATTACACATTCAGGATAATGATTTTCTTGGGCACTTTTTTTGCAATTCTTGGAATCATAGGATTATTTTTATTGTATAAAAATAGAATTGACAATATAAAATTTCTGAAAGCTGTTTTACATTCTTGGCCTTTACCTCTTATTGCCAATACTGCAGGTTGGTATACTGCCGAGATAGGTAGACAGCCTTATATCATTTATGGTGTTCTTAAAACTAAAGATTCTCTTACTCCAAACTTAAATGCTTTCACAATTTTGTTAACCATAGTTGTTTTACTTGCTCTGTATTTGTTTTTATCTTATGTTGCTTATTACCTCATAACGAAAACTATAAAGAATTTAAATCAAGAAGTTGAGGAATTGCCAGCCTCTGAACCCATTAAGGAGGTGTAATTTTTATGGATGGTTATTTAACACAACATATACTCTACATAGTAATTGGTGTTGCTTTTTTCGTTTATGCTTTTCTTTATGGTCCTATACTTGGTAGTGGTTCGGTTTTTCCTCTTATAGCCAAGGAAGATCATGAAAGAAAAGCTATTTTACATTCTGTAGCTCCTTTCTGGGATGGTGCAGGGGTTTGGTTAATAGCGGCTGCTGTTGTTATGTGGGGAGCTTTTCCACAGTCCTATGCCACTTTGTTCGGCGGATTCTTTTTGGCACTGTTCATAGTTCTTATATTTCTCTTGCTATCTATTGCTTCTATAGAATTATATATCAAAGATGAGATTAGAAGGAATTTTTGGAAAAATGCTTATTTTATAGGAAATCTTGTTCCTTCTTTGCTTTTTGGTGTTGCCCTTGGAAACGTGATTATGGGTATTCCTCTCAATGAAGAGTTATGGTATACGGGTGATTTTTTTACTCTTCTTAGACCCTATGCTTTGCTTGTTGGCTTGTTGGGATTAACAATTTTGATAACACATGCTATGGGTTATATTCTCATAAAGGTTGAGGGTGGAGTTGTTGAAAGAGCACAGAATGTTTTGAAAATATCTAACTCTTTGTTTCTTATGCTTTTTGTTGTTTTTGTGTTTTGGACACATCATATGTTTCAAGGACTTTCTGTTTTTTATTGGATTGTTTCAGCTTTAATAGTTTTACTTTCTGCAGCAATGTTTTTCATGAAAAGATTTCATTTTTGGATATCCACGTTAATCTTATTTCTTTCCTGGATTTTAATAGGTCTTATTCAATATCCTTTTGTTATAAGGGGATTATCTGATAATGGTATAACTTTATTTAATAATTCTTCTTCTCCCGTAACTCAAAATGCTATGATTGTTATACTTGCTGTGGGGCTACCTTTTGTAATATTATATACTTACTATAGCTATTTTGTATTCAGGGGTAAGTTTTCAGGTAAAGAGCAAATGTACTAGCTTTTATGAAATTACAAGAACTTGAAAAGATAGGGGAATACATTTATAAAATATATAAGGAAGGTATTTCTAATGTACCTGCTGTGGTTTTTGCTGACGAAAAAATTATCGATTCTTTAATGGCTGATCAATCTCTTAATCAGGTGATAAATGTTACCAGTTTAAGAGGTGTAGTATATGTTTTTATAATGCCTGATGTTCATTGGGGATATGGTTTTCCTATTGGTTCAGTGGCTTGTACCAATTATGATGAAGGGGGAGTAATTTCACCAGGGGGAATCGGCTTTGACATAAACTGTGGGGTTAGAC
The DNA here is from genome assembly GCA_026418475.1 of bacterium. Taxonomy (GTDB): domain Bacteria; phylum DRYD01; class DRYD01; order DRYD01; family DRYD01; genus DRYD01. The sequence goes on from JAOABG010000001.1 coordinate 45,584, forward strand.
TTCTTAAAACCAATATTTCTTTCAAGAATTTGAGTGATAATCTCAAAGAAAAGTTACTCGATAAATTGTTTGAATATGTTCCTTCTGGTGTTGCTTCTGAAAGTGATATCAAACTATCTAAAGCAGAGTTTAAGAAAGTTGTTGAGAAAGGATTAAATTGGGCTGTAGAAAATGGAATGGCTTCTGAAAACGAAATTGAACTTGTGGAAGATAGAGGAGTAAAAGATAACGTTGATGTATCCAATGTTAGTTCTGAGGCTATTGATAGAGGGAAATGTCAACTCGGAACTCTAGGCTCTGGTAATCATTTCCTTGAATTGCAGGTTGTCGATAATATTTACAATGATAAAGTATCAAAAGTTTTGGGGTTATATAAAGATCAATTAGTTGTGATGATTCATTGTGGTTCAAGGGGATTTGGACATCAAGTAGCAACCGACTATATAAATTTGATGCTTAAAAATATGGATAAGTATAATATAAAAATCCTCGATAAGCAGTTGGCCTGTGTTCCAGCTTCAAGTCCAGAGGGACAAAAGTATATAACTGCTATGAATACTGCTGCTAATTTCGCTCATCTCAACCGTCAAATAATAACTCATAAAGTAAGAAAGGCTTTTAGAGAGGTTTTAGGTAAAACAGTATCAGTGGATTTGGTATACGATATTAGCCATAACATGGCAACAATAGAAAATTATGTTTTCAATGGTAAAAAAGTTAAACTGGTTATGCACAGGAAAGGAGCTACTAGGGCTTTACCTCCTTTTCACAATTTTTTACCAGATAAATATAAAACTATTGGGCAACCAGTATTCATACCAGGGGACATGGGAAGATACTCCTTTGTGTTAGTTGGTACACAGAAAGCTTATGAGTTAACCTGTTCTCATACTTGTCATGGAGCTGGTAGAACAAAAAGTAGGAATCAGATTAAAAAAGAAATAGATTACACTGATCTTTTAAAAATCCTAAAAGATAAAGGTATTTCTATCAGAGCTTCCAGTAAAGCTACGGTGGTTGAGGAAGCTCCAGAAGCTTATAAAGACGCATCAATTGTAGTTGATATAGTAGATAAAGTGGGGATTTCTTCTATAGTTGCTAGGCTTAGACCTGTTGGAGTTGTAAAAGGATAAAAAGGAGGATCACTATGGATTATGTTTGGAAAATCTCTGGAGAACAGGGAGAGGGTATAGACTCAACGGGACACATATTTGCATCCAACGTATTTAAAAATGGTTTTGAAATATCAACTTACAGAAAGTATTCCTCGAGAATAAAGGGAGGAAACACTACTTTTGAGGTTAGATTCTCTGAGAAACCCGTATTTTCAAGGTTAAAAAAAGTGGATGTTTTAATAGCTCTTGATGATGAATCTATTAGAGTTTCTAAGGAGCAAATAAAACCTCATACATTTGTAATTTTTGACGAGCAATCAAATATTCTGGATTTATATGAGACACCATCTCTTAAATTACCTATTCCTTTATCAAAGATAGCAAAGGATATAACAGGTAGTGTAATATCTAAAAATATGGTTGCTTTGGGAGCCTCCATAGCACTGTTTGAAAATATGGATTATTCGTTTGTTATGAGACAGATAGAGAGAAGATTTTCAAAGAAATCCATGGAAATAGTTGAAAAAAATAAGAAAGCTTTTTGGGAAGGCTACAACATTGCCAGGAATTTTTTATCTTCCAATTCCTTAAAGCCTCTTAAAATGGATGTTGTTGTTAATAGGGATGGTAAAAAAAGAATGTTGATGAGTGGCAATGAGGGGCTTGCTTTGGGTGCTTTGGCGGCCGGCTGTAAATACTTTGCAGGGTATCCCATAACCCCAGCAAGTAGTATTTTGGAGTTTATGGTTAAAAATATTGGTAACTTTGGTGGTGTTGCTGTCCAAACTGAGGATGAGATCTCCGCTATTAATTCATGTGTAGGTGCTTCTTTAGCAGGTGTCAGATCAATGACAGCTACATCTGGACCAGGATTCTCTCTCATGGTTGAAGCCATAGGATATGCTTATATGACTGAAACTCCTGTTGTTATCGCAAATATCCAGAGAGGTGGGCCATCCACCGGCTTGCCAACCAAAACAGAAGATGGAGATATCCTTTTATCCCTTTTTGTTGGCCATGGTGATACTGAAAAGATAGTTATTTTTCCTTCTGATCCATATGAAATGTTTGTTTATACTTTTGAAGCTTTTAATATGGCTGAGAGGTATCAACTTCCTGTTATAATTCTGTCTGACCTTAATTTGGGAGAAAATATATATACCACTAATTATATTTCGGATAGCTTAATTGAATCTCTCAGTATTGATAGAGGGAAATACATAAATTTTGGAGTGGACAAAGAATTAAATAGGTATGAAATAACTGAAGACGGAATAAGTTATAGAATTGTTCCTTCAGTCAAAGGACTTCAATTTCAAACTTCTGGAAATGAACACAACGAAAAGGGTTTCATTACAGAGAATTCCGATATAAGAAAAAGGATGGTTGAAAAGAGAATGAGGAAACTATCAAAGTTCAATGAATACTTTCTTAAATTTGAAGATATTGGTTACAATCCAAGGGTTTCTATAGTTGCTTATGGGATGAATTACCATTGTGTTAAGGAAGTTTGTGTTGAATTAAACAAAAACGAGGGGTATAGTTTCCGTTTAATTAAGCCTGTCGTTTTCTATCCTTTTCCTGTGAAGCAGATTGATGAGGCTGTAGCTGATACTGATAATTTGGTGTTTATTGAGCAAAACTATTTTGGGCAATTCAGAAGGCTGTACTGCATGTTTGGTGGTAAAAAAGAAAGTTTGCTACTTAATAAATATGATGGTGAACCTTTCTTTTTTGAAGATTTGTACGATCAACTTAGAGAGTTGGTTAATAGATATTCTAAAGTTTGAAATTAGAATGATTTCTTGATGAAAATTTGTTTCCTTTCTATATTTCCGGATTTGGTATTTTCTGTTTTCAATGGTCTTTCTATAACTAAGAGGGCTACTAAAAAGAAATTGGTTTGGTTTGATGTAATTAATATTCGTGATTTTGCTTTTGATAAACACAAGCAAGCGGATGATTACGCTTATGGTATAGGTAAGGGCATGATTTTAAAGTTTGATGTTCTTTTGAAAGCATTGGATCACGCAAAGAAAGGATTTGTTGATCCTTATATTATTTTACCTTCTCCAAGAGGAGAAGTTCTTAATAAAAGAATGATCACTGATCTTTCCAAGATGAATGAACTCATTTTTATATGTCCAAACTATGAAGGTGTTGATAACAGGATCTTGAGATTCATAAATGAAGAGATATCAATTGGAGATTATGTTATTAGTTCTGGTGAGTTAGCTTCATTTGTTATCCTAGAATCAATATTGAGGTTTAAGTTTTCTGATGATCCTTTGGTTAGAAAGGAAAATTTATTGGATGATAGTTTTAATTATATGGGTATGGATTTTTTACTTGAACCGTTGCAGTATACAAGACCGAGGGAAGTTAAAGTAAATAACAATGTTGTGAAAGTTGAAAAGCTTCTTTATTCAGGTGATCATGATCAAATAGAAGATTTTTTACTTATGGAGGCATTGGAAATGACCATTTTTAGAAAACCACATCTTTTCAGACTATTCATGAATAGGTACTCTGAAAAATTGGATAAAAAAATACTTTATAACGCTTTTATGAATAGCATTGTTCCAACATGATATTATTTTTAGTAAATTCCAAGTTTGCTTTGGAAGTTCCTGATAAATATGATGTTGACTTTAATAAGGTATACGTTATAAAATTTAGAAACAATTACTTTTTGTCATTCTTTATAAAAACCAAAAAGAATTTGGAGAAAAAGTTGATAAGTTTGAGAAAAGTAAATTTTGTAGATTTTTTGACTATTCCTAATTGGGAAATCATTGTTGATAGTTTACACCAGTTGTTTGAAGTTTTGAAAGTTCAAAACAAGGATATCTTTAGATATTTTTATTCTGGGCTTGAAAAAATAATTCTTACTCTTGTTAAATATGAAGATATACTCAAAATATTCGTCGATGATATAATTACTGAGATTGAAACTACTAAGAAATTTAGAATTAAAATAATTGAGAACGACTATCTTGATAATAGGACCTGCTTTTTTATTTCTGTTTCTAAAAATCTTTTGAAAATGGATAACTTGAGGAAAATTAAAAAATATTTCAGAAAAAAATTGAGGAAAAGAATTAAATGTGAAGTTGCATATACTTTTCAATTATCCGATAACGTAAAAATTGTTTCTAATGTTAAGTATTTTTCCAAGGGATTTGATTTTATCTATAAGAAAGAGGGGATAGTTAGTCAAAATTTGTTGAACCTTATTATAGTCCATGATTTAGAAAGAATTTTGTCAAAAAAGGTTGACCCCAGTTTAATCTATTCTGATAATATTTGGAAAAAGGGGGAGGATTTTAATGTTGGTACTAATAACTTTGTTTTTCCCCTTTGGGGAATAATTCTCTCGAGGTTTTTTGATCATATTGTTCTCGATTATTTCCCCAAGTTTTACGAGTTTTCTGAGTTCTTCTACAAGTGTGGTACTAAAATAATTTTCCATTCTTTTCTTCCCTTATATGGTAATTTCAGAAGTCATTTGGAGAATAATAAAGATTTATTTTTAAGAGATTTCGAGATAATCAGGAAAAAGTTAATTTTTGAAAACTTTTCTCTCAAAGATTTGAAGCTCTATCTAAATGAGATAAGGTACAAAGATAAATGTTTTCATGTTTTGTTTTATTCTTTTTATGATGCTTTCTATAAGTTTTATTGTGATTATTGTGGGAATATGCCTTTTTGTGAGTTTTGTAATAAAAAACTGAAAGTGGAAAAGAGAACAATAGATAATATCGATAAACTTAGACTTGTCTGTCAAAACTGTAGAATCAAGTATGACACTTTCAATTGTCAGTATTGTGGTAAATACAAATGGAAAATATGGATTAAAAAATATAGAGAAGAATTAAAAGATTATAATCCTGTATTCATTAATTTTATCCCATCGAATTTAAAATTCTATTTATCAGGTTCACAAGTGAATAATAATGATTATTTTATTGTGATTGATTATTACTCTCTTTATAAACCATTTATTTTAAGAGAATTAAATGTTTGGTATTTTTTGTTTAAGATAGTTAATGAGTTAAGCGTTAAAAATATCGTTTTTTTGAATACTGATGAATTTAACGTTTTTGAATATTTTCATCAATTTATCTATTCTGATGATAGAGAATTTCTCATAAAGAGATTGAATGATTTAATAGAGATGGAGAGAAGAGCTATATCCCTGTTGTAGTAAGTTTTGCTTTATATTATCTATTATTTCTGGAATTTTGGGGTTTATAGTTTTCCCTTTATATGTTTTGTTATTGATATTTACGAAGTAATGGAATTCTATGTTGTTATTTTCTTTTTTTTGTGCGTTGGCTCCAAGTGGAAATGAGCATCCCAAATTCATCAACCCCATGAAATATCGTTCTATTTCTGTTTCTTGTCGGTATTGAGGATTATCTATTTTTCTCAGTATTTGGGTTATGAAGCTTTTTTTTCTGGTTTGTAATGCTATTGCTCCTTGGGCTGGTGCTGGTACTATTTCCTCTATTGTGAATGTATGGCTTATGAGTTTTTCCAATTTTAGTCTTTCTAGTCCTGCGTATGCTACTACTATCCCATCATATTCTTCTTGGAAGAGCTTTTTTATTCTTGTATCTATATTTCCTCTTATTTCTTTTATTATTAGGTCTTTTCTGAGTTTTTGTAGTTGTGTTTTTCTTCTTGGACTTGAGGTTCCTATGATTGAATTGGGTTTCATTTCCCAGAAATTTTTACCATCTTTCGTGATTAATACGTCATTTGGTTTAGTTCTCAATGGTACAGATGCTATTTCTAAGTATTCGTTTATTTTATAAGGTAGATCCTTAAAACTATGGACTGCTATATCTATATCTTCTATTATCAGAGCTTCTTCTAACTCTTTAACAAAAGAATTGTTGGTATATATGTTTTTATCTCCACTGGTTTTTATAATTTTTATTATGAGTTCAAATTCAGGGAAATAGAGTTTAAGTATTTCTAATATCTGTTCTGTTTGTGCTAACGCCAATTTTGATCCTCTTGTTCCTATTGTTATTTTTCTCTTTTTATTGATAATATACAGTTCCTTAATTTTTTTTATTGGTTCTTCTAGAGATTTGTTTATTATTTTTTGGTTAACGTATTTGAAAAATTCTTTTATTTTTCTTTCGTTTGATGTGTTAAAGATATTTATTAATTCTTTGTAATATTGATCAATTTTCTTTTCTGCTATTTCTAATGGTATTTCATAAAACTTCTTTATATTCGGGTTTAATTCTGATGATACCATTTTATTTATAAATTCATTTACTTTTTGATTGAGAAATGTATGTATTATTATTTCATCTGATATATCATTTGTTAGATTTTCCTTCAGTTTATCTAAGTCTATGTAATTATCGGAGATTTGGGGGCTAATACTTCTTGGAACTGATAAATCAAAGATTAATGTATCAGAAGGAATATCATAACCTTTTTTGATAATCAATTCTGTGGTGTTTGTTGCTGATATTATAACACAAGTATGTTTTATTTCTTTTAGTTTTGGTAGTAATTTATCCTTGGGATGGGCTCCTTTATGGTTATTTGAAAATATAATAATGTTCTTGAAATCATTCTTTATTTTTTTATGTATTGATTTATTAACGAACCCATATCCTATTAGGATTATTGGGGTATCTTGGGGTAAATTTTTGATCCTATTGTATACTATGTTTGCCAAATTTTGCTTCTCCTTTTTGATTTTCGGTAATACTGAGGAATGGAATTCTTTGTGGACTGAGAATGAAAAGTTTATCATTTCTTCTAGAAAGGGATTAATAAATCCCTTTTGATTATTGTAATACTGTTTGATTTGATGTATTACATCTGTTTCTGCGAATATTTGTGATTCTAATCCACATGCAGTTTTAAAAAAGTGTTTTATTGCTTCCATACTGTTTCTAAATTTGCAATTTATGTCTGGGAATATGAGTTGTTTTATTTTCTCTGTGCTTGCATTGTTGTTTATGAAATAAAATGATACTCTATTACAAGTTGATAGAATATAAAATCCATCAATTATGTTTGCTAATTTTTCTCTTATATTTTTTATTTTTTCTAAAGGTATATGATACTTCTCTCTTATTTCTATTGGTAAATCTTTGTCTATTTCTATGTTGTATATTTGTTCCAATATTTCCATGCCTTTTTTCAATAATAGAATTATTTTTTCTTCTTTTCAACCCTTTAAAAAGAAGTTCTTTAAAAAGAAGTTGTTGAAGTTTTATAGTATTTAGATAATATGAAGAAATATTCTTTTATTTTTATGTTTATGATAATTTTTTGTTTATTATCATTTTTGTTCTTGGTTTTTAATAGAATTTTTGGTAGTAGCCCGCTGGAGTATGGTGTTTATGAAAGTAAGAGTTTTTTACCAACATTTAATGGTAATTCAATTCAGTTGATATTAAATGATAATGGAAATAGGATTAATGTCTTTTTGGGTAGATCTGTTTCTAAGATGGTTATTGAAAAGGATTATGTTAACATAAAAATTGGTATTTATCTGCGTTATATTTCAAATTTTCAGCTTTTATTTTACAATTTTGAGTTGTTTAAATATTTCTTGAATAGCGATGAGAAGATTGATATTGAGATAAAAAATGGGAACTCTTGGGTTTTTTATGGAGGGGAAGTTTTACAATTCCTTTCCAATGTTAATCTACAAAAGTATGATATAATGAATAAAAATTTCATTCGCCTTATTGCTAGTGTATACTCCAATGACAAAGGTATTTTAATATTCAAAAAGAAAATATATATAGAACGTATTTATATGAGGCTTAATTTTTTGAAGGTTGATAAATGAAGAATATTAAACAACCCAAAAGAAATAAAAAAGATACCAAAAAAGAAAGTAAGAAAACTCTACAACTTAATGATAGTCTGAGGATTTCCAAGAATAAATCCAAAAATGTATCAAAAAATGTTCCATCGACTACAAAATCCATAGTTACTCATAAAGAAGAAAAAAATAAATCTAACGATAAAGAATTGATATATAAGTTCTTATATTCAAATCCATATTTCAAAGAATTGGACAAAAAGAAATTGTTATCTATAGTAGAATCGTCAAAAATTAAAAATATAAGGAAAACTATAAAGTTATCCAGCGAAGGATTGAATACCAGGAAGTATAAGTTTTTATTCAATTATTTTTGCTTTGTTAAATTGAATCTGGCTTTCTTTTTGATTGAAAATAACTACAAAAAGATTGTTATTGATGTTTTCTATCCTAATCATATGATTGATATGGGAGTTATTAATATTGTTCCTGAATGTTTTTTAGTTGTTCCTCGTGGAACTAAATTAATATTGGTTCCTTATAATCAAGAAACAGAAGAAATATTAAAAAAATATACTGCAGATCAAGAAAGAAAAAAAATGAGAGAATACTATGTTGAATTGATAAACTATAAATCTCTTGATAGTATAAATAGGTTAATATATTTTCTTGTTAAGTATGTCAAAAAAAATAATAATTGGGATGAGTTGTTAATAGATAACAAAAAATTGATATCCTATATAACTGGTAATTCTCATGAGGTTATAGTGAGGAATTTTAAAAAACTGCAGAAAATGAATTATATCCAAATACAGAATGGAAAAGTAAAGATAAATTCCCAGAGATTAGAACAGTGGATAAAAAATTCAAAAATAATAGTTTAGTTATTATATTCATTATAATTTTTATTATTGGTTTTTCATATACAAGTGATATTATTGATAAAGTTAATGATTTAATAGAATCTAAACAATTTAGTAAAGCTATCAAGATTTTGGAGGAAAATAAACAAAAAATTGGAATTGACTATTACATCAGTTTATCTATCATTTATGCTCACACCAATTCAGATTATAATTCTGTTTTGAAGGAAGCTAAAAGGGTTTTTGTAGATTCTGAAAAGAATACTTCTAAGAAAGACAGAAACTTTTCTAAAATACTGTACTGTTATGGTTATATTGAGTATTATGTAAATCTTAATATATATAATGCTGAGGTTTTTTTGAAGGAGTCTCTTGCTTATGACCAAAATAATGAAAAGGCTATGATAGTGCTTGCACAGCTATATTATGATAAATTTGAGACTGAAAAATCTGAAGAGCTGCTTGATAAAACCTTTGAAATTCTAAAAACAAAGAACATCGTTAATGAAAATTTTTTGAAGATTTATAATCAAATACTTTTTGATAATAAAAGATATTCCAAGATAATAAAGCTGATGAAGCCTTATTTACAGAAATATGATATTGTTAAGCTGTTTTATGCTAAATCATTAGCTTTCAATTCTGAGTATATTGAAGCCAACAAGGTTGTACGAGAGTTTCTATCTAAGAATAATGATAATCTGGAAGCTTACTATATTCTGGGGCTTACCTATAAGGACTCCAGAGTAAAATCAAGCGAAGGGTTGGAACTAATAGAAAAACTCAATGAACAAAAAAATGACAGATATTATCTTAAGTTGGCACAATTTTATGAGGGATTAGGAGATATCAATATGGCTATTAATTACTATGATAAAACCTTGAGCTTAAATAAAAATAATGACAAATATTATATTTTGGCAATAACTTATGCAATAGATACCGGATTTACTTCGAAAGCTATAAATTGGGCTTTGGAGTATTACAATAAGAAACCCAAAGATTTTTATGCAAACCTCTTTCTGGCAATGTGTTACGAATACCAAAAACAATTTGAAAATTCTAAAAAATATTATTACCAAGCCATAGATATTGATCCTACTAAATATGAACCTTATGTTCGTTTGGCTTGGATAGTTCTTGAGCAAGAATCGGATTTTAATACCTGTGCAGAGATACTTCTAAAAGGATATGGCAATTCAAAAGATGTCTATTACAAAAACAGGTTTAAAAAATCTCTAAAAGATCTCTTAGATCTTGAGAGTGAATTTAGAAAAAAATATAAAGAAAGAACCAATCAGGATATATCCAAAGGTATAAAACAAGAACTTAGAGAACAAATAATGAAAATAATAAACGGTTAAAGGAGGACAAAGGATGAATTTATATGAATACCAGGGTAAAAAACTTTTTCAAAAATATGGTATACCTACTAATCAGGGTATATTAATAAAAAAAGACCAGGAAAATGATTATATATTTTTTCAGGAACTACAGCAACAATTGAAGTATCCGGTTGTTATTAAAGCTCAAGTTAAAGTTGGTGGAAGGGGAAAAGCCGGTGGTATAAAAGTCGCACATAATAATGAAGAGTTTATGAAATATACAAAGCAAATATTTAACATGGAAATAAAAGGCGTTAAAATAAAAAAGTTATTGATAGATGAATATTTTCCCGTAGAACAGGAGTTCTATATGAGTTTTATAATAGATAGATCTTCATCTATGCCACTGTTTATTTTCTCTCCTGCAGGTGGTGTTGATATAGAAGAGGTTGCAGAAAGCCAACCAGAAAAAATATCAAAAGAATGTCTAAAAAATCTGGATTTATTTGAATTTCAGATAAGGAATGCCATACTAAGGGTATATAACCAAAATATGGATTATGTTAAACAGATGGAGTTAATTGCAACCAGATTATACAGGTTATTCAAGGAGAACCACTGTGTTTTAGCCGAGATAAATCCTCTTGTTGTTTCTGGTTCAAAGTTATTGGCTTTGGATTCAAAGATTATTTTGGATGAGAATGCTCTTGAGTTCATAGAAGATGAGCTGGAAGAAGATGAGGAGAGATCCCTTTTAGAAGAGGAGGCTAAGAAGCTGGGGTTGGCTTATGTTGAACTGGATGGTGATATTGGGGTGATAGGTAATGGTGCAGGTTTGGTTATGTATACAATAGATTTAATAGGTTTATTTGGTGGTAAAGCAGCAAACTTTCTTGATATTGGTGGTGGAGCTAGAGCAGAGAGAGTTAGACACAGTGTCAGTTTAGTTCTAAAGAATCCGAAAGTTAAGGGATTATTTATTAATATATTTGGTGGTATAACGAGATGTGATGAAGTTGCCAATGGAATTATTGAGGCTTACAATGAAAAACAGTATAATGTTCCATTGGTTGTTAGGCTTCAGGGAACTAATTATGAGGAAGGTAAAAGGATATTGGAAAGACTGAAAGAAAGAATAAATTTTGAAATTACCGATTCTGCTGAAAAGGGTGCTCAGATTATAACTTCAATTGTTAAGGGGAACAGAGATGAACGAATTTGAGAAACTTTTGATCCCATTTGAAAATGAGGTGGTTAGTCTGTTGAAATTTTACAACTCTAATTCTTATAGTCCATATTCTAATTTTAAGGTTTCTTCATGTTTGGTAATTAGAAAACAGGATAAGATACATTATATTGGAGGTTCTAACGTGGAAAATTCTTCATATGGTTTGAGTATCTGCGCTGAAAGGAATGCCGTTTTTAAGTGTATTTCTGAGGGGTTGGCTCCAAGGGATAATGAAGTTTCTTGGTTATTTATAGCTCTATTTGTTCCTGTAAAAAATTTTGTATCTCCTTGTGGGGCCTGTAGGCAGGTAATATCAGAATTTATTGAAGATATACCTATTGTTATCTATAATCAACAATTTCAAAAAAAAATTGTATTGTTGAATGATATATTCAAGGAGAAGTTTTCTCCTAAGGATTTAAAAAAATAAAATGGAAAGGATAATAGTTATGTCGAGAATAGTTGTAATGGCTTTTATATTTATATTTTGTTTTGTGTTTACCAAAGAAAAGATTAAAGTTTATTCATATATAACCCATTTTGAAATTTACTCGGTAATTGCTGAGCATATTGATAGATATAAACAATCCAAAGTTCTTTCTCTATTTGATGTTAATTACCATAATGTTGATAACATAATGGATTTGAGAAATGTTCTAAAAGATCAAAATGATGATATTGATATATTGATTGTTCCTGTGCAGATTAGGAAAGTGGTAGAAGAGTATAAGAGAGTGAGATTTTGGGATGAATATTTTAAGAACACTCCGACATTTTTTGCTGTCTTTAAGACCTACACTTTTGATTTCATGAAGGATTTAAGTTATGTTAATAACAGTGTTGAGTTTTTGCCATTTTTTGCTTATTCTTTTTATTATAAAGAATTATTTCCAAGTGTCAAAAATCTCAATATTATTGAGTTTCTTGCTGTTTATAACGGTCTTATAAACACAACAGATTATGTTAATTTTTATAATAATTATCTAAAGAATATGAAAATAAAATCTCATTTGTATTCTTTGATTGGGAGTGTTAATGATGATGGTGCAAAAATTTTCTCCATAAAAGATAATTTTATCCAGATGGATAGCCCATTTGTATTGTATGGTATATTTTTGACAAGTGATCCCCAGAATATTAATAAAAGAAGAGCTATTGACTTTTTGGCCACCAAAATTTGGGATTTTGAGACTCAAATTGATCTGTGTTTAAGGGTTGGTGTTTTGGGATCTGATAAAAATACCACTCTTCACCCAGAATTTATACAAAAATTAAAAGATAAAAAATTCTCTCTTCATTATAATAATCAATTGGGAAAAATAAAAAAATATAAAATGGATTATGATTTATTCTATAATTTTTATAATAATATGTTTACACAGGAAGATTTTGGTAATTCTATTTTTTACTTACAATCTTATATGACATCATTTCTTTACAATACTGAACTTTTGTATTCTAATTATCATGATTTAATCGTAAAAAACAAATTTAAAAACTATTTAATAGGGATATTTAATAATGAAGAAAAAAATAAAATTGAAAAGTTTATTTATACTCCAGAATTTGTTAGGAAAACCTTTAAAGTTTTTGAGAAAAAAAGGGTTGATAAAAATAAAGAAATAAAGGAGTATTCATCTAAATCAGTTTATGATATAGCTTTTTTAATTTTAAAAGAAGATAAAAGATTGAAAGATTTGGAGAAATACAATTTAAAGTATCAAAAGAGTGATTTGATTACTCTTGTTCATGAAGGTAAAGACGGTAAAGTTTTATTTATGAAAAGGAAGACTCCTAAGTATTCCATTGTTATTATAGCAGAATAGGAATGCAAAATTTGAAGAATATAATGATTGTTTCAATAGCAGCTATTTTTATAGAGACTATCTTAATTTATTTATATTTTCTAATTTTTTTTGATTATAGATTGAATTCTTATTGTAGAGGTATGGCTGAACATTCTCTAAAAAGATTGGATTATAATATTTCTAAATCTCATATTAAACCTATGATCATGTGTATAAGGGATTACATTTCTTGGGGCGGAAGCTATCAAAATTTGGTGTTCAGAAGGGAAAAAATAGAGGAGATTTTAAAAAATAATTTTCTAACTTCCGATGCCTATTATTTAGCAAAAGCCACTTTGGATGAACAAAATAGGCCTTTCTATCTAAGAAATGCTAAATTAAGTAATGATATTTACATTAAGAATATTTCAACTGTTTATTACTATACACAAGTAAGCAAAGAGGTTTCGCAAGCTTTTGGTGAAAGCTTTAAGGAATTATTGAAGAACATCCCTTCTAATTACAAATGGATTATTGATTTACTTCAACAGCCAACTATGAAGTTTGCAAGGGATTACATTATAAACAAGTTAAAGGAGGCTTCTAAAGTATCTACCGATCCTATATTAACTTCTTTTTGTATAGGATTATTGGTATCTCTCGATTACAGAGATGAGAAGTTTTATAATTATTTTCTTGGTTCTTCTTCTCCGATTGTTTTTGTAACATCTACTGTTGGTCTTTATATAAGTGGTAGAAGTTCAAAATTGGTTGAACATGAAAAATATTCGTACTTTGTTTTTAATAAGCCAGATCTTTATAGATATTACAGTGTTTTATTAATATTAAAATATACAAATATTTATCCGGATATTTATTTGAAATTAATGAATTTTGATGTTTTGAATGATTATAAAGAAGTAGCTATTTGTATTGTTATGTTGCTGAATTAGTTTATGAATGATATAATTCTTCAGATAAAAAAAACAGTCAATTATCGAGATTTTTTTAATAATTTTTTAAAATTGAAGAAGGTTGGATCTACCCATATGGCTGTTTGCCCATTTCATCCTGATTCCCAACCTTCAATGTCTATTGATTTGGATAAAGGTTTGTGGTATTGCTTTGGATGTAATAAAGGTGGTGATATTTTCAATTTTGTTATGGAATTAGAGAACTGTTCTTTTTATGATTCTGTGAAATTTATTGCCGATATTCTTTCTATTGACATTCAGAAAGATTCCGGGGCTTTGAAAAGGGTTAATTGGGGAAACATTAATCATGAACTTTATAAGGTATTGGCAGATTTTTATCATAACATTTTACTTAAATCTTCTATTGGATCGAAAGCAAGGGATTATTTAAGTGATAGAAAGATAACACTTGAAGTTATTCAAAAATATAAACTTGGTTATTGTCCTAAGAATGTGGAAAATTTGAAAATTTTTTCCCAAAAGAAGGGTATAAAAATGGAGGAACTTTATGAATATGGTGTGTTATATAAAAAGGGTAAAGAGTTTTATGAAATACTTGCTGGGAGAATAGTTATTCCTATTTATGCTACAAATGGAACGATAATAGGTTTTTCAGGTAGAGAAATTGATGATTCCAAGATAAAATATATCAATACAATTGGTTTAGTTAAAACAAATACTTTGTATGGTATAAATATTTCTAAGAATTCTATAAGGTCTAATAGAGTTGCTTTTTTGGTTGAGGGGTATTTTGATGTTTGGGCTTTATATTCATGTGGATATGAAAATTCTGTTGCATTGATGGGAACATCTATATCGGATAAACAAATAGATATAATAAAGAAATATACTGATGGAGTTGTGTTATTTATGGATTCTGATAAATCTGGCCAGGACTCAACTATAAATAATATAATAAATTTGGTTTCCCATGGTTTAAGTGTGAAAATAGCAGTGGTAAGAGAATATAAGGATCCTCATGAGACTTATCTAAATAATCCTGATATTATAAAAAATATAAATCAGTTTATTTTGGAAGATATAACATATATGATAGGTTGTTACGTTAGTCAGACTGATATCCATCAAAAGCAGAGATTTCTTGAGAGATATGTTGTACCTTTTCTGAAAGCTATTAGAAAGAAAGTTATAAGAGATGATTATATTAAAAGGTTTTCTTTGGACACTTCTGTTAGTTATAAATATTTAACTAAAGTAATGTTTGGATATAGTAAACAGATTTCCGAAGAGGAGGAGGTTATAAAAAAGTATGGCTTGGAGACTTATGTTTTAGTTTTTGCATTAATAAATTTTGATCTTTTCAAAAAGTTCTATGAAAACATTGATTTTGATTTATTTAAACAAAAGGATATAGCATCAAAATTGTTTAAATATTTAGTAGAGTGCATGAAAGAAAACGTTGATCCTAGTGAGTATATACTTCATGAATTAGTCTTAACAGAAGTGTTAAAGATTGTTGTTAAAGTTTCTATTAATTTAGATATTTCACAAAAGGAGTCATATTTTAAGAGGTTAATCAACAATTTGTATAAAAAGGTTTTGATGCTGGAGTTAAAGGATTCAATGAAAAGGGGAGAGTATGAGAAGACAAGGGAGATCCAGGAAAAACTCAGAAAATTTGCCTAAAAAAAATATTGTTAATTATGATAATATTGATGTTGAGAATTTATATCTAAAAATTAAGATTGGTTCTTTTAGTGATTATGGTTGGGCTCTTGAAAATTATAAAAACTTTAAAAATATATCCAGAGAAGAGGAATTAAAAATAATTAAGGAAGCTAAAGGTGGCAGAATGGAAGCCAAAATTATACTTATTTCTCTTGTTTTCCCATACATTATAAAAATTTATAGAACTTTGGTTAATGCTAAGGGTGATTATTTTGATTACATTTCTGAAGGAATTGCTGCTGCTCTGGAAGCTATCCAACGTTACGACCTGACAAAATATGATGTCAGGTTTTCTACCTATGCTGCCTATTGGATATACCATTCTTTAGTAAAGAATACCTATCAAGATACCACTGTAAGGGTCCCGTTATCTATCTATTCTGAGTACTCTAAATTTATTAGAGCTTATAATCAATATGTACATAAATACAATACTAAGCCTAGTTTGGTGGAATTAGTAGAATACATATATGGTGATGAGATAAAACAAAAAATAAAAAATGAAAATCCTCAACTTTCTGAAAAAGACGATATTTTCAAAAAGATATATAATGTGAAAATGTCAGAATTAAAAGAGAAGTATTCTAGAATATCTGGATTTATGTCTCTCAAAAGTGAAATATCTTTGCAGGAGTTTAGGTTTTCTGATAGTTCAAGAACTGTTGAGGAATTTATTGAAAATAAATCATATGATGAGCCTGAATCCAATTTGAATCAGAGAACAATTAAAGAAAATATAATAAGAAGTATCATGAACTTTTTGGATGATGAAGAAAAAATAATTATACTTGAATACTATGGTTTATTGGATAGTAACAATAAAACACTTGAACAGATAAGGGATATAATATTTTCTGTTTTTGGCAAGAAATATTCAAAGGAAAGAATAAGGCAGAAACTTAAGACAGCAAACTTTAAGTTGAGAAAATTATTGTCTAAAGAAATGGAAGAATTATTAAGGGAGGTATAGATATGAATACTGTTTTAAGGGATCTGAAGGCTTTTTGGGTTCTTGATAGTAGGGCGAACCCTGCTCTTGAGGTTTGGGCTTTTGTTGAAAGGAATGGGAAAGTTTTTAGTGGCAGTTTCATTGTTCCTTCGGGAGCATCTACAGGAGAATTTGAAGCATTAGAACTAAGAGATTGTAGTCAAGAATTTCATGGCAAAGGATTAAATAAAGCTATACAATCTGTGTATTACATACGCGACCATTTTTTCAATACAGTTGTTGATGATTTGTTTTTGTTTGATAGGAAGCTTCTTGACTTAGATGGTACCGATAACAAGAGTAAATTGGGAGCTAATGCTATACTCGGAGTTTCTATGAGTGTAGCCAAAGCTTTGGCAAACTCTTTCGATATGCCATTTTTTAAGTTTCTCACTTTATTAACTGGTTCTAAGGATTATTATTTACCTGTTCCTTTTATGAACATAATTAATGGTGGTGTTCATGCTGATAACAAATTGGATTTTCAGGAGTTTATGATATGTCCAGTTTTTTTTGATAGTTTTTCGGATGCTTTGAAAGCGGGTAGTGAGATATACAATTCTTTGAAGAAAATTTTGAAAAAAGAGGGATATAGTATTTCTGTAGGTGATGAAGGAGGATTCGCACCCAATTTTTCCACTCCCTTTCAAGCTTGTGAATACATAATTAAAGCTATAGGTGATTGTGGGTATAATGATAGAGTTTTATTAGCTCTTGATGTTGCTGCTTCCTCAATGTTTGATAGTTCTAAAAATTTGTATAGATACTTGGATAATTTTATTTCTTCTGATGATCTAATGAGAATATATGATGATTTATTGTTGAAGTATCCTATTATTTCAATAGAAGATCCATTTGCTGAAGAGGACTGGGATTCGTGGGTTAAATTTACTGATAAATATGGCAGTAAGATTAACATCGTTGGAGATGATTTATTTGTTACGAATGTTAAAAGATTGTCTAAGGGGATAAAATTGCGAGCTTCTAATTCTATTTTGATAAAGTTAAATCAGATAGGGACTTTAACTGAAACTATAAGTTCCATAAATTTGGCAAAAGAGAATGGATTTTCTTCTATTATTTCTCATAGATCTGGGGAAACTGAGGACAATACCATATCCCATATAGCTACCAATGTTGGTTATTCTATAAAAACTGGTGCTCCTGCAAGAAGTGAAAGAAACTCCAAATACAATGAGTTACGAAGAATAGAAGAGTTTTATAACATTTGCTTTGTTGGAGAAAAAGTTTTAGGTAAATTTTATGAGGATAGGGTTGTATCCAGGAACATTTAACCCCATACATATCGGACATTTGACAGTGATAAACTATTCGGTGGAGAATTTGGAGCTTGATTTGTTATATGTTATTCCCAATAAATATCCTGTACATAAAAAGAGGAAATATGTTATTGACCCTTTGGTTAGGCTAAAAATGATAGAATTGAGTGTTAAAGAGATGATTTATAAAAATAGGATAAAGGTTTCTGATTTTGAGGTAAAAAATAGTATGGATTCTTATACCTTTTTTACGGTTGACCATTTTCGTAATCTTCACCCTGCTGATGAGTTGTTTTTAATTATCGGTATAGATAGTTTGATTTTATATTACTGGCATAATTTCGACCTTATATTTAAATTGGTGGATTTTTTTATTCTTATAAATACAATGTATGTAAAAGGTAGTGTTCTTGATTTTATAAGGCAAAAATTGGAGAAACTTAGTTTAGAAGATAAAGAACATAATAAGGATTTGTTAACTATAATAAATTATGGTATGGAGAATTTGGATAAGAAATTTATTTTACTTGATATTCCTGTTATTTTGATTTCATCAAGTTTAATTTGGGAACGGTTAGAGAATAATAAATCCATAGATTATTGGGTAAATGAGAAGGTTAAAAGGATTCTATATGAGTTCCGCTCTTTGGGCAAAAGCGGTATATAAAATGCCCAGAAATTGAAAATCCTATGAATATACTTGATAAAATATTAACAATGGTTTTTCAACAGAATGCTGAAAATCTCTTTTTGATAGAAGATGTACCTCCTTTTCTTAAATATAAGGATCAGCGTACTAAAAATATCATAGATGATAAAATAGATAAGGAGAAAATTGATGAGATATTGAAAATTTTTATGACAGAAAAGGAGCGTTTGGAACTTAAAAAAAATGGTTACTGGGTTGGAAATTACACTACTTCTACTGGTTTACCTTTCATGGCTATAGTTTTTTATCAGAAAGGTAAATTGGCTGTTATATTTTTCCCATCTACTGTTGAGTCGATTAGGTTGGAGAATTTGGAACTTCCCCCACAATATGTTGATGCTTTGAATAAAAATAAAGGACTGATAATAATAGCAGGGCCTAAGAAAAGCGGGAAAACAACTATTTTTAACTCCTCTATAGAATATATACTAGATAATAGGGCTGTTTTGCTTGCTACAGTTGAAGACTTCATAGAAAAAGAATTTTATAAGTCAAAGGGAATAGTGTATCAATTTGTTGTTGGCAAAGATTATTCTACTGTTAGAGATGTTTTGTCGATAATCAGGAGGTTGAAACCCGATGTTGTTGCTATCCAAGAAATAATAAACTATGAATATTTGGAAATTGCTTTGGATTTATCATTGAGTGGATTGTTGGTTATTTGTACTATCAATGCAGATGGAATAATTTCTGTTTTTGAAAAGATTTCAGGTATGTCTGGTGATCAAAAACAGAACGTTTTTAGATACTTATCTATGGTGTTGGAAACAGTTATTTCTGGTAATCTGTTTACTACGACGGATGGGAATTTAAAGTATGTTTATGATTTTTATTTCAATGATCCTGAATTTGTGAAATTTTTGTCTCAAGGTGATATAAATGAGGTTTATTTAAGGATGGTCGAAAAGAGGGAAAAGGGTTATAGAGTTCAGGAGTATACTCTCAAGGCGCTTGTAAAGAAAGGTCTCATAAAGGAAGAAGAAGCTCTCTTGAAAGCTTCTAGGGGTAATGACTTTAAGAGAATACTTGCCAGTCCTTATTAGGGGGTGATTTTTCAATGTTTTTTATTCCCTTCATCTTATTGATTGCTATAGTTGGATTATCGTATTTTTTGAGTAATTCTCCTAATTCTCTAATTTGGACTTATCTTATTATTTCTGTTGGTTCTTCTTTACTGTTGTTTGTTTTGTTATTTGTAGGTATGATAGGTTTTGATGGAGGAGGTGGCCATTCTGACGTGGGTTCTGCTGATGGTGGTGATGTTGGTGCTCATCATGTTGATGCCAGTGCTGCTGATCCTGCTGGAGGTCCGCCACCTTTTATTCTTTCACCATCAACATTTTTGATAATTTCTGCTTTATTTGGAGCTTTTGGAATAATTACTTTTAATCTTTTATCTTTTTTGCCTGCCAAAGTTAGGGATTTTTCTTCTATCATTCTGTCTGCTGTACTTTCTGGAACAACATATATTTATGTAATAAGAATGATATTAAAATTTTTAAAGACTTATAGTATGGTAAAGACTACTTATTATTATGAAGGTAAAGAAGCAGAGGTATTATATGATATCCCTGAGGATGGTTTTGGTAAAATAAACATTCGTACTGATGATAAAATGGAACAACTTTTGGCAAAGAGTGAAGATGGATCACCTATACCTGCAGGGACGGTTGTGAAGGTAAAAAAACACATGGGAACTTTTGTAATAGTTGAAAGGGTGTAAGGAGGAATATTATGATTAAGAGAAGGGTATCTAAAAATGTTAAAATTGGTAATGTTCCAATAGGTGGTGGTAACCCAATAGTGGTCCAGAGTATGGTTAAGTGTCCAACTACTGATGTGGAGGAAGTTCTCAATCAGCTGAGAGTAGCTAAATCTGCTGGTGCTAAAGTTATGAGGTTGGCTGTTCCTGATAAAGATGCAGCTTTGGCCCTGAAGGAAATAGTAAAGAGGTCTCCTTTACCACTGGTTGCAGATATACATTTTGATTATAAGTTAGCTTTGATGGCTGTTGAAGCTGGGATTAATGCTTTGAGAATTAATCCGGGAAATATTCTTGATTCTCCACAAGGTAATATTTCAAGATATGAAAAACTTGATAAAGTTGTTAGTGCTGCAAAGTCAAGGGGAATACCTATTAGAATAGGGGTTAATAGTGGATCTTTACATCCAAAATATTTAGAGAAGTATGGTTACCCTACTTATGAAGCGTTAGTTGAATGTGCTGTTGATGAGGTGCAGATTCTGGAAAATATGGGATTTTATGATATAAAAATTTCTGTTAAGAGTAGTAATGTTGAGGACATGATTTCAGCTTATATGCTTTTGGCTGAGAAAGTTCCTTACCCTCTGCATTTGGGTGTCACGGAATCGGGCAGTGGGCTGAGTGGTTATGTTAAAAGTTCTGTTGGAATAGGTACACTTCTGTATCATGGTATAGGTGATACCATAAGGGTTTCCTTAACTTCAACTGTTGAAGATGAAATAAAAGTTGGATTCGAGATATTAAAATCTTTGGGTTATGAGAAAAGGGGTGTTGAACTTATAAGCTGCCCTACTTGCGGAAGAATAGAAGTGGATTTGTTTGATTTGGTTGAAAAAGTTAAGAAAGAAGTGGAAAATGTTAAGGAAAACATTACTGTTGCTGTTATGGGTTGTGTTGTTAATGGCCCTGGCGAAGCAAGAAAAGCTGATATAGCTGTTGTTGGTGGTAAAGGTAAAGGAATAATATATAGAAAAGGGAAAATGGTGAAAGTTGCACCTGAAAACCAAATAATAGAAGCTTTTAAGGAAGTACTGAATGACGTTATAAAAGAAAGTCAGAGTGTTAAAGTGGGTGATTAGAATATGAGTTATTTGGCTTTATTGAGTATAACACCAATAGGTAAAGGAGAAAGTGTATCCAAAGATGTTGCCAAAGCATTTAGAATTGTTAAGGATTCCGGATTAAAATATCAATTGACGTCAATGGGGACAGTAGTCGAGGCTGATGACTTAAAAAAGATTTTTGATGTTATTGGAAAAGCTATAGAAGAAGTACAGAAAGAAAACAATAGAGTTAGTGTATTAATTAAAATGGATTGTAGAAAAAATAGAAAGAATGCTATAACATATAAAGTTGAAAGTGTATTAGAAAAAATAGGTGATACGTAATAATTTTTTAAATTTTTATTTTTTTAATTTTTTAAGTTTTTTAAGAATCTTTAATATAGATATTTTATTGATTTATATTTTATTGGTTTATATTTTTTTTTTACCATTAAAGGGTCATGTTATTGGTTCAGCTGATAGTTATAATCAGTTTTTGCCGTTACGTGTTTTTTATAGCCATGTTTTAAAGGACGGAGAATTCCCTCTTTGGTATCCTTATCAGGCTCTGGGTTTACCATTTTTGGGTATAGTCCAGACGGGTGCTCTTTACCCTTTAAATTTATTTTTGTACAAATTTTTTGATCCTTATTGGGCTTATAATATAAACATTTTTATTCATTTTGTTTTGGCTCAGTTTTTTGCTTTCCTTTACGCTGATTATATTTATAAAAAGATAGGATTGGGTAGGGTTTTTTCTTTTTTTAGTGGTTTTATTTTTGGTTTAAGTGGGTTTGTGGTTTCTCATGTTGATTTTGTTCCTCTTCAAAATTCTGTACCTTACCTGCCTTTGAGCTTGTTATTTTTGAATAAACTGGTAGATAATTGGAAGGGGTTTAAAGATAGCTTGAGGGTAAATTTTGTTTGGATTTGGGGGTTGTCTATTTGTTTAGGATATCAGTTTTTAGCAGGCTACCCACAAGCTTTTTTATATACTTTTATTTTCCTTTTTTTGTTTTTGTTATTTTCGAATTACAGGTTATTATGGGTTCTTTTTTTGAGTTTGGTATTGAGTGTTCCAATGATTTTTCTTTTTGCTTATGAAGTTTTAAGTTTATCCAACATTTCCGTTAGGAGCCATATAAATTTTGAGACTTATAATCAGGGTTCTTTACCAATTTATGCTTTATTGAATCAAGTTATTCCCTTTATTTTTGGTGGTAGTGTTAATAATCCTAATTATTATGGTCCTTCAACTGGAACAATATCTTTTGAATTTATATCTTATATTTCTTTATTGGCTTTACCACTGACGGTTTTTTGTTATGTAAAGGTTGTTTTTAATAATCACTTAAGGGGCTATTTGGGAATATTGGCTTTGTTGGGAATAATTGTTTTTGTTTTGGCACTGGGAAAATATAATTTGATTCTTCATTATTTGTTATTTGATATTCCTTTTTACTCTAAAGTTAGAATAGTTGCTCGCCATTTAATGGAACTTAATTTGATACAAGCTGTTTTTATTCCCGTTTCTATTAATTACATTCTTGGTAATCTAAGGGAGTTTTTCAGATTTATTAAAATAGCTTTTTTTACATATGTTTTTATATTTTTTTCGTCTACTTGGTTTTTTACCAATCCTGAGGTTGGAAAGAATTTATCTAAATTAACGATTAATAGCTATGATTTATATTTCCCACTTGTTTTAGGTATTTTATCTTTTATGATAATCATTTTCTATAATTTCTTTAGGAATTTTGTGACATTTTTTCTGATTAAGAAAACTGACATTGTAATTATTTTATTTACTATTTTCTTCTTAGACAGTTGGTTTACTTTTTATAATATAAATCCTTCTTATGCTTCAGGATGGTGGGGGAAAAGAGAAAATATAGAGAGCTATTTGAAGCATATTGAAAAGTTGGATTCTAACTACAGGATTTGTTATTTTACGGGTTTTCCTCTGCTTTTCCCAGGTGTTAAGAATAAATCTATGCTTAATTATTATGAACCTGTTATTCCTTTTGACTTTGTACAATTTTTTAATATTTGGATGAATGGTAGCTTTATTCATCCTCATGATTATTTTTTAATAGTGAATAATTCTATTTTAACTGCCTTTTCAGTTAAATATTTGTTTATTAATCAAGAATTTAATAGAAATTATAATAAATATATTTCCGTTAATTCTTTGAGATCTTTTGATTTTAGATCTATTGACTATCAAACTTTGGATTTTAGTAATATTAAAGAAAGCTTTAAAGATTTGAAAGACTCCCAAAGTGTTAAGTTTGATTTTATTAATGATACTTTTTCTTTAAGGAATAATTCTAAATTGATTGTAAGTTTTAGGACGGGTGTGCAAAATAGAATTTTTGTTATCTGTTTTAGGGCTAAAGTAAGCAAGGTAGGGTTAATGTATAAATATAGAAAATTAATTTTTAGTCTAACTGATGGTTTGGGAATTGAATTAAAAGATAGGAATAATAATTCTCTTTCATATTATTTTGTAAATGATTACTATCTGGGTAAGGATGAATGGGTTTACTGTTTAGTGCCAATGCTAATTAATACTGATAGTGATAATGATTTTATTAGTTTAAGACTTTATATATATCCTCTTAATAGTTTCACAAAGATTTATGAAATAAAGGATTTGAGAGTTTTTTCTTTTCCTTTAAAAGCTCCAAATTTTGTTGACAATACTATTAGGGATGCATATGTATATAGTAATAGTTTTATGAATGGTGATCTATATATTAATTATCAAGCTTTGCCTATGGTTTTTTCTCCAGAGAAATTAATTTTCTGTAGAAGTATAGATGAAATTAAATATTATTTCTGGACTTTAAAATTTAATCCTATTGATACTGCTTTAATTAGTGGGATTGATAAATTGATATTTGACAAGAGTTTTTCTAAACCTTTTTCTAAGGCCAAAGTGGAAATTGTTAATAAAAAATCCAATTATGTAAGTGTTTTATATGAATCTGAAGGTGATAGTTTAATAGTTTTTAACGATATGTATTACAGAGGATGGAAAGCTCAATTGAATGGTCAAAATTTGACTATTTTTAGGATCAATGGATTTTCTAAAGGTGTGGTGGTTAGTAAAGGTAAGGGAGAGATAAGATTTTATTATGAACCTTTCCCTTTGTGGGTTTTAAGTGTTAATATAATACTTATTTATTTGTATTTAGTAATTTTTGTTATACTCTTTTGGCTCCGGCGTAATGTTGAGCGTAATAAGCTTCAGAGAGATTACTGACTATTACTCCTTTTTTACTATTTGCTGCGTGGACAAATTTACCATTTCCTATGTATATTCCGACATGTGATATTCCTGGTTTGTAGGTGTTTGCAAAAAATACCAGATCTCCTGCTTGTAATTGATTTCTTGGTACTGGAGTTCCTATTCTGAATTGTTGGTCTGCTGTTCTGGGTAAATTCCTACCACATCTTTTGAAAGCCCATTGCACGAGTCCTGAACAATCAAAGGCATTTGGCCCTTCTGCACCAAATATATATGGCTTTCCTACTTGTTGGAGTGCAAGATTGACAACGCTCCCATTTCCTCCCTGTAATTCTTCTCCTTGTTGTGGACCTATTCCCGGTTTTTGTTGTATACCTGGAATAGAGTTATTGGGATTTGGGAATCCAAATGGTGATAGGCCACCACCAAATGGTGTTCCACCTCCGAAGGGTACACAGCTGCCAAATGGTGTTCCACCTCCGAAAGGTGCACAGCCACCAAATGGTATTCCACCCCCGAAAGGCAAACCACCACCAAATGGAATTCCACCTCCAAATGGTACTCCACCAAAATTATTGTTTTGATTCTGAGAAGCTATTAGTATTAGTAATAAAAATAGTAGATTGATTAGCATTTGGTTATTAATATTCTGGTTGTTATTTTGAGGAAATCCTATGGAGAGTGGGTTTGAACTTAGCAGTCCTCCTATCATTCCACCTAATAACCCTCCGACTAGACCATTTATCAGAGGATTAACATTATTCAAATTTGAAATATTTAGATTATCATTTATATTGTAAGAAAAGCTTTGATAGTTTATTTGGGAAATGGGTATTGGTGTTGATGATATTGAGGATTGCCTAAAACTAAAGTTTATATTGCTTATACCCCACATAATTTAACCTCCTTTTCAAATAGAACTATCTTTATAAATTTTTGGCATCTTTTTTTCATATTTTCAACGCTGGTTTTGTTAAAAATGTAAAAAACTGATTAAAATGTTTAAATTATAATGTTTAAAAAGTTGGTAAATAAGGGTTAGAATGTTTTATTAAGGAGGATTAATAATAGTTTGATAGAATAGAATATAATAAGTTGATTTTTAGCCGAGGTAGCTCAGGAGGTAGAGCAGCGGACTGAAAATCCGTGTGTCCCCAGTTCGACTCTGGGCCTCGGCATATCCACAGTATGCCAAGATACGTTAAGTTTCATAAGAAAGAACCATTGCTCATAGAAGTAAGTGACAAAAAAATATGGATCTGTATGTGTGGTTTGAGTGATAATTTTCCCTATTGTTCGGGGAAACACAAATATTCTAAAGATGAAGATGAAAATAAGGATTATATATATGATGAGAATTTTAATAGGAAAGAGATTAGAACTATTGTTTTGGGAGAAGAATGACGAAATGGCTGTCAGCTTATTATGATGATAACATAGTTTTGGCTTCTAACATAATAAAGGCTGGGGGTCTAGTAGCTTTTCCTACGGAGACAGTTTACGGATTGGGTGCCAATGCTCTTGATAAGGTTGCAGTCGCCAAGATCTTTGAAGTTAAGGGTAGACCTGAGTTTGACCCATTAATAGTTCATCTTTCTAAGAAAGAAGATATATTTTTGTATTCCAAGTTTGTGAACGATGATGTAAAGAAATTGATTGATGTTTTTTGGCCTGGTCCTTTAACCGTTGTTTTGGAAAAGAAAGATGTTATTCCTTCTATAGTTACTGCTGGGTTATCCACTGTGGCTTTGAGGATGCCCAATAATGTTGTTGCACTTAAATTGATAGAGTATTCTGGGGTTCCTATTGCTGCTCCCAGTGCCAATCCTTTTGGGTATGTATCTCCAACTTCTGCTTACCAGGTTGCTGAAACTCTCAACAGAAAAATAGACTGTATATTAGATGGAGGTAAGTGTTATTTTGGATTGGAATCTACTGTTATAACTTTTAAGAATGGTGATGTTTTGCTTTTAAGACCTGGTGCTTTGGAAATAGAAAAAATAGAAAGGGTGGTTAATAAGAGTGTAAAATTTCATAATGATTCTGAGATTCTTGCACCTGGCCAGCTGCAGAAACATTACAGTCCCAGAAAAGAAACTGTCCTCATGTATCCCGTTTTACATGATGGAAATGTGGATTACATGGGTACAGTTAAAAAAGTTTATGAAATACTAAAAACAAAATTCAATAATTTTGAGGATTTGTTTTTGATTTTGCCTTCAAGAGAATTTGAAGTAAATGAAAATGATTTTGGTGTTGTTGATTATCTATCTGATGAATTTGATTTTAGAGTTATTGCTTCTTATTTGTTTGAGTAATTGTATTTGGCTGATAAAAGTGATAAGAATATTATAATTGTTGTGGGAGTTCAGAAAAAAGGTTTGGGAATTTCTATAATGAACAGATTGGAAAAGGCCTCAGTTTACAAGTTTTAGTGGTTTTTATGTTTAGGATTATTTTTTATTTTTTTATTTCTTTTTTGGTAGTTTTTGGATCAGTTTTAGCTGAGGATCAACCTCAGAGGTATATTTATCATACCAGTGATAAATTGTTCTATGATGCTAAGAATAAGGTATTTGAGCTTTCTGGAAATGTTCAAATATTTTATTCTGATTCTAAGATAAGTTGTGATGTTTTTAAATATTATGAGGATAAGAAATATGGTAAAGCTGAGGGTAACCCGAGGATGTATAATCCCCAGGTTTTTTTGAAGTCTTCTTTTATTGATATTTTTTTTGAAAAGAAGCAGGCTGTTGCTTTACAAAGAGTTTACTTGAGGGTTAAAAATAATAAAAAACATAAGAATTCCCAAAAGGACAAGAACTCAAAGAATCAATGGGAATATTTTGAACTCTATACTGATAAACTGGTGTACAATTGGGAAAGGGAAAACATATTCATACCTGATAAGTTGAAAATTACTTCTAAAGATTTGTATCTCACGGCTGATCAATTAATCTATAGTGATAAAACGAAGGTGATGATACTCAAAGGTAATGTTGAAGGTAAAAATAAAGATCAGATTATTAAGGCTGATAAGATTACCTACAATATTGATAAAGATTTAATGATAATTGAGGGAAATGTTAGATCGGTTATAAGGGTTTCTGAGAAAAAAGAAAATGAGGATTCTGGTAATCGGAACGATATAATTGCCATGCAAACTAAAGAGATATATGAAGCTGTTATTAACGAAAATAGAAGGACTGTGGACTATTTTGTAAGTAATAATTCTTCTATACCAAATATTGAAATCTATTTAAATTATTACACCACTATTGAAATTTATAAGGATAAAGTTGATTATCATTTGAAATTTTCTTTTGATCAGATACGGAGGAGTGAGATTGTTTTTACTCCGTTGGGTTATAATAAACAATTATATAATAATGAAGAGATATATAATGTTATGCTAAGGAAATTGATTGCCTGGTATATTAACAAAGAGGATAAATTTTTTTTTGAAAATTATAGAGATTCTATAAACTTTGTAGTTAGGAATTTGTATTCTTCGAATGTTATATTGTTTAGTAGTCCCAAAGATATGAATATAATTCTTTTTGATTCTGAGGATAGAACCCAGTGGATCAAAGATTTAATATACAGCACATCGAATTTAACTTTTGTTAAAGGATATCATTTTGATTTTAGTGATGATTTGTATTTCTTTGATTTCTTTAGAAATAACCACAATAATAAGGAAATATTTTTTGTTATCGATGGTAGTTTTTGGAAGAATATAGATTATAATAAGAAAATAGTTTTTAATAATTATCCGTTTAAAGTTAATTTGTTATTAGATATGAATTATTTTAATGAGTTGGATTATTCCATGGATGAGTTCTTGAAATTTATATTTTGGAAATCTTATTTGTATAACTGTTCTATTTTTGTTAACAGGGATTTATATAATATTAGGTTACCATATTTCAGATTGGTTGGTATATGAAAGTTGGTTTTTCTGTTAGTTATAATGCTTTATTTATGGATGATGATGTTTATCCTTTGAGAATTGCTGGTGATGTCTTGCAAACTTATTGGATAATAAAATATTTGAGAAAAAATTTTGATATTGAGTTTGGTGATTTATCACCTAAAAATGATATTAATCATTTATTTTTCTTCTTTTTGTCATTTTTTTCTTCTGAGTTGGATT
>JAOABG010000020.1 GCA_026418475.1 bacterium
CTTGGAATTGGGTATTATTATCCTGTTGTTGTTTCTCATTACCAACTTGGTACTAAACCACGTTATATCTTCAACAATTCCCTCAAACTGATTATCAACTTTGATATAATCACCTTTTGAAAAGACTCTGGAAAAAAGAATATTCATTCCAGCAAAAAAGTTAGAGAGTATACCTTGTAGGGCAAGAGATACAGCCAATCCACCAACTCCCAAGGTAGTAAGTATGGGAGCCATAGGAACACCCAAATACCATAACGCAGTTATCACTCCAACCAATCCTATCAATATCCTTATCAAATTATAGAATATCTCAACATTAGGAAGCGGAACATCGGATTTGGAAACATAATACCTAATAATCTGAACTATAACAGCAGAAACAAAAATAAATATACTAATTATTAATACAAAAACCAAAAGTTTCTCAAAATTATTAAAAATAACCTTCAAACTATCAACTAACTTGTTATCTAAGCCAAGAGTAAGTATCCAAACTCCAAGGATCTCAACCAAAATATATAAAAAAGAAATAAATATCCATAATACTGAATTAATCCTCAATGAAACTATAACAGTATCAGTTTTATTGAAAAATTTTAAGAAAACCGATAAAATAAAAGATCTAAATAAAAAAGCAGCAGGTAAAAAAAGAAAAAAGAATATTAAAAACCACCAAATATTACCCATTATTGATATCAATTAAACAACCCAAACACTAATCCTACTTAATCAAAAAATCCATCAATTACCTCAAAAACAAAAGGATGAATTTGGCAAGATATTAAATGAACATTGTTCAAGGATAAATAACTTTCTATTTTTCCATTTTGAGTATAATCATAAAAAACAATTCTTTTATCACGAGTTTTTAGAGTATTAGCAAAAAATTTAAAAATTCCCAGGTGATTCTGCTCATCAACATAACCATAATAGTCCAACACTAAAAAATTTTCGCTCAAATTGTTACCATTCTTATGAAAATATTCTTGAAGCTTTTCATAAAAGCCATAGTAATCCCTAATAGAATCATAAAAATTTTCATTCCCTTTTTTACCATACTCAGTAATGAAACAAAATGTTTTTAGATACCTATCAATCGGTCCAGAACCCTGAGTTAAATCCTTATAAATGTTAGTATAGTCTTTCAAATATTTCCCATTATACAGTAAAATCTCAAAATCAGAATATATAGAGCTTAAAAATGCAATAAGTATAGAAAGATTTACCACATCAGATAAATCCACCCTCACTATAACAGATATCTTTTTATTTATTTTTGACTCATTTAAATAGGTTTGAATTATCTCATTGAGAAGATCTTTCATTTTTTGTCGGTTTAATGCTTTAGCCTCATTAAAAATAATATCTTCTACTATACAATTATTCAAAATCTGTCTAGTTCTATAGTCAGCAAGAACAACATAATTACTAATATCAACTTTGCTGGTTTTTATCCTTATAATTTCATCCAAGATAAGCAAGTAATCAATGATCATAGCAACTTGCTCAACTTTGGTAAAATCAAATGTTGAAGATAAGCTTAAATAATCAACTATGGAGTTAACCAGACAGGAAGCTAAAACCTGCTGTGAAATTTTACTAGGAGAAAACAATTCATTACTTAAACTTGATATCTCAACATCTTTTATTTTCTCAGTTATTCTATGAATATCATCCTGTGGAACAACAAAAATAGGTATGTAAAAGTCAAATATATTGATAAACCTTCTCAATTTATCCATTTTAGATACAGTATTCAAAAGCTTATTTTTCACAATTTCAAAAGTTTCAGTATCCTCAAAATTTATTTTGGACAGATTTCTCATCAGAGCTTGTAAAGGTAGGCTATCTATTTTTTGCTTTATTAGACTTTCAGATTTGACAACCAAAGGCACAATCTCAGTAGTCTTAAGCTTTGATATTTTTGAATCCTGAATTATACCAGCATATAGAACACTAAGAAGGTTATCCTTAGGCTTAGGTCTTAAAACCTTTATCAAATCCTTCAATTTGATAGACTTTTTTAACATCTTAGCTTTTTTAAGTGTCAATGGAGAGTAGTTTTCTAAAACATACTTTAGTCTCTTTTTAACAAAATTGGGCAACCTCTTTATAGAAGGAACAATACCCAATTTAATTTTATTAAGGTATTGCCAACAAACAATCATTTCAGCTATTCTTACAGGCGTTTTTAAAGTGTAATTGTTTATGGCTTGCTTTAATCTCTCTCTCAAGCAATCAGAATTATCACTATTCTCCAAGTTTTGATAGTAATAAATGAGGTATCCCAAAATCAACATAGGAACAGCTTTTCTACCCTCAGCCAAAAGAGCAAAAAGTAAATAAAAAATAAAATTAACCCTTTTTCTAAAATCAGTATCAACAGACATTATATTATCCATTTCATTTATTAATTCATTTATCTTCAGAATACTTGAATATCCACCTTGTGTACCACTATCAATTTTAAAATTTAACATTTTAATCATCAGCCTTAAGAAAACAATATTAGAAGAATAATTACTATTTTGAATACTAACAGATCCGGAAAAATTATCCAACGCATTCAATTCAGAGAAATTATCCACTGCATTTAAAATATTACCATTTAAAATATTACTATTATGGCTCATAGTAGCATTTTGAACACTATCTGCTTCAGTATCATATTTACCATATTTTTCATAATAATAATAAATTAAGGATGACATGATAAAAGTAGATATCAAAATTAATTTGAGATAGTAGCTCAAAAAATTTAATATCATCCCAACTATAACAGTAATTAAAATACCTAAAATAATTTTTTTAAGCATAACTGAAGTTTTTATTCTCGATCCCTTATCAAAAACCGTCTCTTCCTTTTCAATAGCATTCTTTCCAAAAACTTTAAAATAAAATAAAACAACATTCACTAATAGAGATAGTAAGAAAACCAGAAATATAGAATTAGGATAAGAAAGTAAGATAATAAGTTTTTCGGTAGACATAAATATATTGATCAAAAACAATGTAATATTGAAAGATAGAGTTAAGAGAATGATGCTGTAAATAAACCTGACTAACCTTTTTAATACCCCCACATAAAGAATTTTTGAAATGTCAGTATTCCCAGTATCAACTGTCCAAAATTTCTCTAAACCCAGATATAAAGACTTCCTTAAAAATACGAAAAAAACTGCCGATAAAAAATATACAGATAAAATAAAAAACTTATTATCAAAATTCAAAAACAAAAATAAAAAAAACGCAAAAGGAACTCCCAAAATAATAGTTAACAAAATCCACTTAAAATACATACACTACACCTCCTTACTTTTCATAAACATTCTTAAACTTAGAACAAAAAGCATATATCAGATCTAATAGAATAAAAGATAGAATATGAAATATTAAAAGTATTGGAAGAAAAAAAATTAACATACAACCAAAAACTAAGGAGACAAAAACTTCTAAACCTAAACTTACCAATATATCATCCACAAACTCACACATCCCCCAAAAAAATAAAATAGACAAAATAACTGAAATAAAATTTCCTTTAGAAACTTGTGAATTATCAGACCATGTAGAAAACCTCACTTTTTTTCTCTTTGTTCTAACTTTCCTAACTTGGAGCGCCCTTTCTAATATATCAAGCATTCTTGACATAAAACCCCCCGACATTAAGATAAAACAATTATTACAATCAGTTCAAGAATAGATATAAAAATACAATTAATGACGAAAAAAATATTAAACCTAATTCTACAGATAATATGTAATATGATACTACGTATAATGCAGGAATAACCAAAACATAAGATAACATGTAATTTAACAAATAATTTTTAGTATAGGAAGAATACTTAGTTTTACTATTTCTAAAACTTTTTGATTCATTATCCAACTTTTTCTGTATATTATCTATCATCTTTGACATACCCCCCCTATACATCCCTAATCCATAAAGAGACTAAATTTTTTCCCAAAATATACAAAAAATATACAATTCCTATCAAAATTCCAATAAACAATAACACTAATAAAATTAATAAAATAAAACCGGATAAACTTGGTAAAAACAAAAAACCAACTAAATCGTCCCACCTAAAAGATTTTTCCTTCATAAAGGTATTTACATACAAAGCCAAGGAAAAAACTAAAACTAAAAACACTGCGCCCCCAAATATATAAGATGTATAGCTTTGAAGTCCAAAACAAGAAAAAACTTGATATAAAATTGTATACGAAATCAAAGGGAAAAGCCAGTAACAGAAGATTAGGGAGACTATACCCTCAAAAAAACCAACCTTATGATTACTATTTGAAGTTGAAGATAACTCATTTTCATATCCCTTCTTCTTTTTTTCATTAATCCTCCTAACACCAATTTCAAACTCAAGAATATCAATCATCCTTGACATAAAAATCACCTCTTATACCTCACTACTAAAAGAATTAACTATACTCTCCATAAGTAAAGACAAAACTTGATAAAATACAGCGGCAATAAGAAGTAAAATAAAAAGTAAAATACCAATAAACACATCAATAAAAGCTATTCCCTTATTAACAATAATCACTTCTTCTTCATTAACTTCTTGAACACAAAGTTCATCTTGAGAATTAACTAACATAAAATCACCTCCCCTAAACATTTTATTATTAATTACAATTATTAACAAAATAATGAGAAGTGAAGAACTAAAGAATAAAGATTAAGATCACAAACTCTGGAAGCTAATAAATCACAGAAAACTAATTTTGAGTGGATACACCTTCCGTGTATCCTTTTTTTGAATTAGGAAAAAAAGAATAAAATTCCTATCTGAGATCTCTTAAAATACATACTATTTTTATTGATTTTTATCAATATTTTTATTGATTTTTAATTTTTCAAACTCTTAAATTATTATACAACTACTAATATTTGGGAATAAAAGTGTCAATAACATGCTTTAAATCTTTCGATAAAGTGGAAAGATAACCTGTCTTCCCTGAAAATTCAATAACATAAAACCCGTAATCAGAAGAAACTGTATAAAATATACTTTTTGTATCGTTATCTCTCAAAACAACTATCTTATAAACTGTTCTATTATAATCATTTGGTATAGAACTTTTAGTAACTGTGACATCCTCTTCCTTAGATTTTATTGTATTTATAAAAGATTGATATCCACTGTAAAACTGGTTGAACTCCTTATAAAAAGTGGCTTTTAAATTAACTTTATAAACATTGTGCTGAAAGAATACATAATAATCTCCTTCCTTTTTGGTCCTGTCTTTATTATCAACCAAAACCCAACTGGTATTACCCGTATTACTTACTTTCACACCACTATCATCTATATATACTCTACCTTCAGGTCCCTCAACATAAACCCCACTATCACCAACTTTAACCGTTTGATCACCTGGTAACTCAAAAGAAAAATATTTACAATCAAAAGCCCAAAGATTAAGAATCATAAATAACATAAAAATCAAAAAACATCCAAGTTTCAAAAAATATTTTTTCATAAAAATATCCTCCTTTATTTAACCCATTTTATTGAGCAACCTATAGAAGGGTATTGATTATTACTTACCTCTTTGCCTTCCAATAAATCCATTATTGCATTTTCCAAATCCTTAGATTTCACAGCAGTTGAATCCTTCCAATTATCATCAAATCTTCCATGATAAACTAATTTTTTATCGGAATTATATAAGTAAATATCCGGGGTGCATTGAGCATTAAATCTTTTAGCCACCTCTTGAGTCTCATCAACCAAATATGGAAAAGGAATTCCCAATTTATCAACATATTCTTTCATTTTTTCAACACTGTCCTCTGGATAATTCGGATTGGCAGCATTCGGGTTTATAGCAACAAAATTTATACCCCTGTCTTTCACTTTATTGTAAAGTTCTATTGCCCTTGGCCAAATAGCCTGAGCATAAGGACAATGATTACAAGTAAATATCACAACTAAACCACTTGATCCAAACAATTCTTCAGAATCATACATCCTACCAAAAGAATCCATCAACTTAAAATCTGGCATTTGACTGCCAAGAGGAACTTTTACAGATTCCACTGCCATAAATAATCACCCCCTGACAACACTATATGATACACTCTTCTTTAATTCCTGATATCTCTTTTCTATGATATCCCAATTCAATACATTCCAAACAGCATTCAAATAATCAGCTCTTCTATTTTGATACTTAAGATAATAAGAATGTTCCCAAACATCCACCCCAAAAATAGGTAATAAATTCTGCATAATGGGATTATCCTGATTTGGGGTAGAAATAATATGTAATTTTCCAAAACGATCCAAAACCAACCAAGCCCAACCTGAACCAAATCTACTCATAGCAGCTTTATTAAACTGCTCTTTAAAACTATCAAAGCTACCAAAAGTTTCCTTTATCTCTTGTGCTAACTGGCCAACAGGAACATTACTCCCACCCGGAGTTAAAATATCCCACCAAATGGTATGATTCAAATGTCCTCCTCCATTATTTTTAACACTATCAACTATATCAGCAGGTAACGCAGATAAACTCACTAACAAATCCTCTAAATGATAATTTTGCAAATAAGGATACTTTTCTATTGCAGCATTCAGATTATTCACATAAGCTCCATGATGCTTTGTATAGTGAATCTCCATAGTCAAAGCATCTATATTAGGTTCAAGAGAATTATAAGAATACCCCATTTCAGGCAACTTGAAAGGATACTTGAAATGTTCCCTAGACTGCATAACTACACCTCCCTTATAAGCAATATTTTCATAACCATATAAGTTCCAAAGGTAATCCTTAATTCCCTCTTTTTTTAGATATGGTAAAAATAAAAATATCAAAACTTCTTTCATTCTTATCATTTACATTATTAATCAAAAAACAACTCCCTCCTTTTTTGAAAAAATTATTTTATAAAGAAAAAGACAATTTAAAATAAGCAGGCAACTCTTTTTTCTTAGCTTTTTCAAAAGGCTTAAAAAATTGTAGTACAATTTCTTTTTCGTTCCCCTTCATGTGAAACATCAGATCAATCTTTACCTGAGAATAAGGATTAACTATAAAACTATCAGGGTATTCAAAATAATAAATATCTTTACTCAAAAGATAATTTGAAATGGCAAAATCATCAAGAGTAATCACTCCTTTCTGCGTTATTTTTCTCAAATAATCAACTGGATTCTTAAGAGGTTGATAATAACTATTACCAGAGACAATTAAAAAATTATCCAAGTTAAACTCAATTGGGCTATCCCTATAATTTTCAACAACACACCTAAATAAATAAATATTATTCCTTTTCAAAACATTAATATCAACCATAGAAACGTCAAAAACAATATTTAAGAGTTTCATAGCTTTACTGGGAAATAGAGAAAGTATTCTATCATAGCTCTGTTTAGCTCTTTTATTTGATTTATCCAACTTTATGGCTTGTTCATAATAACCCAAAACGTCCAATTGGTAACCATTTTTCTCATAATATGAACCAAGATTATAATAGTATATGGATTTTTCAATATTGGAGTTAGTTTTACCAACGAGCCCCAAATAATAACTCACCTCTTTTGACAACTTTGGATTAACATTTATATGAAAAGTATTCTCAAAAATATCATCGTTTATCAATTTTCCTGTCACTTTTACACTATTCTTTCCCAAATTAAGAGGCTTTATACTATAGAAAAATAAAACAATTTCAGGTGTTGTCAAATCAAGTCTTACATAATTTGTATAATCAACATTATTAACCAAGAACCTCAGAGAATCTGCCTTAATAATAGGAGAAATATCAGCAGGATACTTAATAATTATCTGAGGATGCCTGGTAATAATAGATTCAGAAGAAGGACTCAATAATTGACCCTTTATTTCCACTAAATCAGCAAAAGAAAAATTAAATATGAATAAAATTAAAAAAATGAATATCCTCATATAGACTCCTTCATTGCACTACGTAAACTCCACAACCTCTCTATATTATAATAATCCCTCGTGCTAGGTAAAAATACATGACACCAAAAGTCACCAAAATCCAGGATAACCCAACCACTAGCCGGCTCACCATGAATCCTAACACCCAAACTCCTAAACTTATCAACAATAGATCCCAACGTTATAACATTATCCACACTCCCAATAACAAAATAGTCTGTCAGATAATCAGGAGTGTTAATAACAGTAATATTAAATACATCCATCTTTTTAAACTCATCCAATACATCATCAAGTAAAAATTTTCTACCATTCATTTTTCAATACTATCCTCCCCTAATATTAAAACAACATCGTTGGAAACATAAAAATCCCTTAATTTTGAAATCTCATTATCATATAAAAAAGATTTCTTCAGATAAATTTCAGAAGCACTATTCACATATCTATGATAAATGAACTCCTTTAGAGTCATAGTTTTACCAAATGGAAGCTTATAATACAAAGAACTTTTCTCTTTATCATCTTTTTGTAAAACTACACTAAAAGAAACATAATCATCAAGATAATCACTAGCATTTAAATAAAAATTAGAACCATATATGTACTTATTAAATATTTCCATATTATTATCTGCACTACAAGCATTTAGAATACCCAATTTTTCATATCCCCTATACCAAGCCCTGACAGTTTCCTTATAATCCTTCAATTCAACATAACTAACTCCATCTATATCAACAGGCTCAACCAATAACTTATATGACTTATAATCAATAGAGAAATTTGCCATGAAATTAATCAATAACATTATTTTCTCTTTCTTCATATCAGTTTGTACATAAGGTAAAACATTATTAATTACACTAAAAATATTTGAAGAATTAATTTTTGATGGTAGCTGCTGCATTATTTGAGATATTGCCTGATTCTGCCTCCTCATCCTCCCTAAATCACCCTCCTCATCCATCCTGAATCTCATGTAACCTATAACCTGCTCTCCATTTAATAATTGTCTACCATGCTTTAAATCTATTCTCAAATTCCCCCACTTATCCTCATAAAACATATCCTTTTCAACATCTATATAGACTCCACCAACTGAATCAACCAAATTCTTAATAGCCTGCTGCTTTATTATAAAAACATAATCTATATGAACACCAAATAAATTGGAAATTATCTTTCTTGTTAGAGAAGGTCCACCCAATACGACAGCAGCATTTATTTTTTCATAATATCCAAATTCATCATAATAAACCCTCAGATCGCGAGGTATAGAAAGCAATCTAACTTCCTGATTATACAAGTCCATTGTAACTAAAATTATGGTATCACTTCTTGCTCCCTGACTGGTTGGCTTATGCCCATCAACCCAATTGTAATCCATACCCAAAACTAAAAAAACTAACTTTTTAACACCTATTTCTTTCATTAACTCATTTTTCCTATCCTCACTGTTTTTTAAATCCTCACGATTCTTAAAAACATCAGAAATGATATCTTTTATAGAACGCTCATTTCCCTTATCTTTAAATATGAAAAAAAGAAATCCCCCCACACTAAATAATAATAAAATTAACGAAATATAGAAAAAATTTTTCATATCAAACCAAGAACAAAATAATAAAAAAGATCATACAACTTATGCAAAGATTGCAAATCAACCCATTCATAATCAGAATGTATACCCCCACCAACAGGGTAAATAGTAATCACCGGTATACCTAAAGAAGCAAAAAATCTACCATCCGTTGCACCATGCTCAACATCAAACACAGGTTCACCTATAACCTTCATATAAGAATCCAAGAATTTGCGAAAATATACAGAATCAACATCTGTTACGACAGGTTGACCTGTGGACAGAACTTCTAACTCCAATCCATACTTCTTAGACAAATAACTTACAACATTAATTATTTCTTCAAGAGTATATTTTTCAATAAACCTGATATCTATATGAGCATAAGCTTCTGAGGGAACTATATTAACTTTTTGTCCTCCCTCAAACTTACCCAAATTTATAGTATTATGCCAATGACTAATACTATCCAAAGTTTCATTAAACAAAATACTTCTTCTCAAATCCTGATAGAAATCAATAATACAATCAATAGCATTAATTCCATTCCACGGCGTACTACCATGAGCACTCTTTCCTTTAGCTTTAACAACAAAATGAAAAGCACCCTTACCTTTAGTTATTATCTTAAAATTTTCACCACCATCAGGAATGACAACCAGCTTCGCTCCTATCTTCTTTTTCTCTACTATATATTTCACACCATTATGACTCCCAACTTCCTCATCAGTTGTCAAAATTAAACCAATAGGATATCTATTATTAGATAAATTCTTGAATAACTCAATAACAACGCTACCTGGGCCTTTCATATCCAAAGCTCCACGCCCAATAATTTTACCATCATCAACAATAGGCTCAAACTGATGAGAATAAGCATCAACCACATCTAAATGAACTACAAAATAAACACTAACATCTACCCCATAATCAGCAATGAGATTCCACTTACCATTGACCTCAAAAATGTCAAAATTTAAAAAACTATTTGTTTTCAAATAAGAATGGCAAAACTCAATTATACTCCTTAACTCATCCAGATTTTTTTCAACAGTCTTGAACTTTATTAGTTCCAACAACAACTCTCTAATTTTTAACTCCATACCATCAAATCCTGTCCCAAATAGGAAGTCTCAATTCCCAAGTTTCAAACACTTTTTCTTTATCAATATTCTCAAATAATTCCATAATTTCCTTTCTATCAAATCTATTCCGTAACAAAACACCTCCCGCTTCAGAAAAAGCAGCATCACAAAAAGAAATAATAAAAACATTAATAATCACATCAACAAGAATCATTTCCTCATTATCAATATTATCCCTATAGTTTCTTTTAATAAACTCGTCAATACTTGCAAAAACTCTATTAATAAAACCTTTAGAAGGTTCTATATCAAGATTCCTTAAGATAACAACCAGATTATTTTTATGTCTACCTAAGGAATCAGTTTTCCTTATAATTTTTTCCAATTGATTCCTCAATTCAATAACAACTTTATGTAAAAAATTTACCTGCATTTCTTTATTAACAAAACTAACATTAAAACAAACAATTGTAAAAGGTGTCTTATATCTACTAAACCTTTCAAACTCTACTTCTATTTCGTTTACCAAATCATCTAATGATAAAATTTTACTCATCATTCTACAGTTACACTTTTAGCCAAATTCCTTGGTTGATCAACATTAAACCCTTTCCAATCAGCTATAAAATAAGCAAAAATCTGTAAAGGTATAACACTAACTATTGGCTGCAAATATTCATTTACATTCCTTATTTCCATAAAATCATCAACAAAATCTCTTACAATATCCTTGCTTTTCTTATCAACTAAAGCTAATATTTTTCCCTTTCTTGCCTTTATCTCTTGTATATTTGACAAGTTTTTATTAAGGAGTTTATTGTAAGGAACCAAATATAAAGTTGGCATCTTACTATCTATCAAAGCAATAGGTCCATGTTTCATCTCACCCGAAGGATAAGCCTCAGCATGAATATAAGATATCTCTTTCAACTTCAAAGCCCCCTCTAAAGCTATAGGGTACATCAAATGTCTACCCAAATACATAAAATGGTTATAATCAGCATATTTTTGAGCCAATTCAAAAATATATTCATAATTTTCCAAAATACTATCAACCACTTCATGAATACTCAATAACCCATCAACTAAATTGGCAACATCAACTCCCCTTTTCTTGGCAAAGAATAAACTCAAAATCAACAGATTAACCAACTGAGCTGTAAAAGTTTTGGTTGCAGCAACCCCAATTTCAACACCTGCCCTGGTAGGAAAAGACAAAAACTCTCTATACATACTACCGCCAATAACATTGGGAATAGTAATAATTTTAGCCTTCAAATTTTTCAACTCTCTCGCCACAAATAAAGTATCAGCTGTCTCCCCAGACTGGCTTATAAAAACAAACAACGTATTATCAAAATTCAACCGACTTTTTTCAATATACCTATACTCAGAAGCATGGAAAACATAAGAGTTCAAACCTGCTAACTCTGTTGAATAATAACTCCCTATTAATCCAGCATGATAACTGGTACCACAAGCAACATAAACCACATTTTCAACATTGATACTATCAAGATAATCCCTAACATTTAAATCAAGCAAAACATCATAATTTTTCCAATCCAATCTACCAAACAATGTATCCCTTATAACCTTACCCTGCTGATTTATCTCTTTCAACATAAAATGTTTGTAACCACTTTTCTCTGCAATACTTACATCCCAAGAAACAACCTCAAGATTCCTCTTAACAAACTTATTATCAATGAAATTATAAACCTTAAATCCATCAGAAGTAATATGAAATATATCTCCATTTTCCAAAGCTATTATCTTTCTAGTCCACTTTATAATAGAAGGTATATCTGAAGAAACAACATACCCATCATCCATTAGACCAACAACAATAGGACTATCCATCTTGACAGCAACCAAATCACCTGTCTTGTTATCTATAACCACAAAAGCAAAAGCACCACGTAGAATTTTAACAGCATTAGCAACAGCATCAAACAAATTATCACTATAAAAATGATCTATCAAATGAACAATGACCTCACTATCAGTCTCAGACTTGAAATTGTAACCTTTTAAAAAATTCTTTATCTCAAGATAATTTTCAATTATCCCATTATGCACCAAAGCTAAAGATCCAGAAATATGTGGGTGCGCATTAACGTCATTTGGTACCCCATGTGTAGCCCATCTGGTATGAGCAATAATTAAACTCGTAACACTATCATCAACCAAATTATATAACCTTTCTATTTTACCCTCCACCTTTTTTACATCCAATTTACCATTTTTTGAATAAGCTAAACCAGCAGAATCATAACCCCTGTATTCCAATAATTTCAAAGTATCCAATATAAACTTTACAT
The DNA here is from genome assembly GCA_026418475.1 of bacterium. Lineage (GTDB taxonomy): Bacteria > DRYD01 > DRYD01 > DRYD01 > DRYD01 > DRYD01. The sequence continues at coordinate 12,933 of JAOABG010000020.1, forward strand.
TCACAGGTTTTCCTTTATAACCAACTATACCACACATCCGAGTTATTTACCAAAATCAACTACTTCTTTTTCTGTGATACCCTAGTTTCTTTATGCAAAACTCTGAGATTTATAACTCTCTCCTTTGTCTCAAATTTTAAATAAATATTCTTAGAATCATACTTATTTAAAACGTTCTGAAGCCCAAGCAAATGTTCCTTCTTAGAAATATTTTCAAGTTTAAAAGTATTCAATTTAACAGTTTTAGAAGTTGTATACGGAGAGATAGTAAAGTTTATCAAAAAATTCTTAGATATATAAAACTGAGCTTTGGCTACCCTTTCAGAATCAGAGGATGAAAAATAACTGTTTAAAAACTTAATGTAATCAAAAAGCTTATCATCTTGTAAAAAATCAAGATACTTTTGATTAATATCATCTAAAATCTGTTTAGCCATATCAGATCTGGGAACAATTACAAGATTACTCAAATAAGCAAAATAAACATCTTCAGTCAAAGGAATAATATTAATATGATATCCCTTTTGAATCATTTTGGGGGCGAGCTTCTCCTTCAAAAAGTTTTCTGATTCCCTTACAGAAATCATTAATTTTGAGTAATCCTCGTTTACGATTATCTTCTTTTCTTTAACAATATTAGACAGTAAAATGTGCTCTTTCGATTTAGAGTCCAAAGAATTGACATAATCTTGAAATTCTCTGTAAACTTTTGAAGCTATATTATCAGAATCGGTATCTACATACAAAGAGTAAGTCTTGAAAGGTATTATAAAAGTAGCAAAATAAAAAAACCACCCTAAGGCCATCACCACAATTGATAAATATAACAAATTCTTAATCATAATCTATACCGCAGGAATAAATGGAATAAATCCTGCTACCCTTGCCCTTTTTACAGCTTTAGAAACTTTTCTCTGATGTTTCGAACAATTTTTGGTATTTCTTCTGGGTAAAATCTTATATTTATCACTTATGAAATTGTTCAGTAAATCTATTCTTTTGTAATCAACATGCTCTATTTTTTGTTCACATAAGATACATTTCTTTTTTTTAGGCATAAATTCTTCCCCCTACATCCTCTCAGGTAATTCTATATTTAATAATTCTGCCCATCTCTCTAAAACTCCTTTTGAAAAAAGTATTAAAATCATCCTCAGCTTTTCCCTATCATAACCCAAGTCATCCGCACAAATTATTTTATTAGAATTGTAAAATTTATGAAAAGTCTTTGCAAAACTATGCCCCCATAAAGTCAAATAGTAAGGATCATTAATAGCAGAAAATAACAAATCCCTAAACTCCTGAATACTCAAAAATAACTCAAACTCATCATCCAGAAAATCTATCCCCACTTCAGTATCCAAAGTAGGAAAAGCTTTACCATAATTTCTCATTATCCCATTTATACGAGCATAAACATAGAAAATATAGTACAATGGATTATCCAAAGTTAAACGGCTTATAAAATCCAAATCCAAATCAACAGGAGAATCTTTCAATCTTGAAATGAAAAAGTACCTCAAAAAAGCTGGGTTAACCCTATCAATCAATTCCTCCAATAAAACTAATATCCCTTTTCTTTTAGACATTTTCAAAGCCTTATCCTTTTCAATCACATTGACAATCTGAAGTATTATCACTTTATGATCAACAAAACCCAGAGCCCTCGTGGCAGCCATCAATCTATTTACATACCCATGATGATCAGGCCCCAAAATAGTAATAATTTCATCAAAATTCCTCTCAAATTTGTTCCTTATATATTCCACATCATAAGCAAAATAAGTATAATCAACTCTACCCTTGGTCTTCTTTATAACTCTATCTTTGTCATCTCCAAAATCAGTACTTCTGAAATATATAGCTCCATCACGCTCATACAAAAAACCTCTATCATTCAATTCATTAAAAGTTCTATCCAACGAAACCAAGTTACTTTGGTTAAACCAATTATCAAATCTAACACCAAACCTATTTAAGACATTCCTATGGCTATCCACAAAATATGAAACCAAAAATTTCCTTATTTCATCCCTATCCTCAGTATACTTTTCAGATCTGATAAACTCCTGTGCTAAATCCTTCAAATACTCTCCCAAATACCCACCATCGGGTATTTGGAAACTTAGACCTTTTACTTGCTTTATTCTCTCAATAAAACTATCAACAAGTTTTTCAACCTGCTCTCCAACATCATTAACATAATACTCCCTATAAACATTATAACCAAAATATTTTAAGACATTAGAAAGAACAGCTCCAAATGTAGCAGCCCTTCCATTAACCGCATTCAATGGCCCAGTAGGATTAGCACTAACAAATTCAACCAATATTTTCCTACCATTACCCAAATCATAACCTCTCCATTCATCAACCAAATAACTTTGCATTATTTTCCTAAATACAACATCCCTCTTTAATTTAATATTCACAAATCTCCTGTTTATATCAACATTTTCAACAATATCATCATCTCTTAAATAACCCAAAAGTCTGTTTTCATCAATATTTTTGAACAAATGTAAAACATTGGTAGCATAGTCAAAACCAGTTATAGGAGATCTGTTAACATCAACACCAATCTCATTCCCCACAAATTCTTTCACTTTTCTAATAAGATATTCTTTTATACTGTACATTTAAATTCACTCCCACTTGAGAAACTCTTCCAATTCAAATGGCACGGGCTGCTCATTTTCCAAATAATATATAACCTCCTCTAACCAAGATATATAATCCATAACTTTCAAATTCCCCTCTTTAAGTGAATCAATTAAAACATTACAATATTGTTTTTCCAATTCAATAGGCAAATTACCTCCATATGAAGCTCTATCCTTCAGATATCTTGAAGCAACCTGCTCAGCCAAAATCTCAAAATTCAATTTCATTATATTAAAAAAAGGTGCATGAGTCATGTATACCGACATCTTATCAAAAGGCTCCTTCAACTTCTGTATCAAAAGAACAAAATTATCTGTAGGATAATGATTCATTTCAAACCAATTGCAAGATTAATTAAATATTTGGTAACGTCAGCATTAACCTCAGCTATAGCCTCAGTAAGGGGTATCTCCTTAGGGCAAACCTGTACACACAACTGAGCATTAGAACAATTTGCAATACCTTCCTTTCCTATCATATATTCCAATCTTTCATTTTTATACATTGAACCCGTTGGGTGTAAATTAAAAAGATGAACTTGAGCAATAGCAAATGGACCCGCAAAACCAGCACCAAACTGTGGACAAGCCTCCAAACAAGCACCACAAGTCATACACCTTGACAAAATATACCTAAATTGTTGTACATTCTGGCTATATTTAGGACCAGGACCCAAATCATGAGTTCCATCTATATCAACCCAAGCTCTAACTTTTTTGAGAGTCTCAAACATTTTCCTCCTATCAACAACTAAATCACGAACAACAGGAAACTTAGAAAGTGGCTCTATAACTATAGGCCAAGACAATTTATCAACAAGAGCAGAACAAGCTTGCTGCGGAACACCATTTATCACCATAGTACAGCTACCACAAACCTGCTCTAAACAGCTAGCTTCCCACATTATAGGCTTTACAACCCTACCATTTATATCAACAGGGTTCTCCCTTATCCTCATCAATAAAATAATAACATTCATATTCTCTTCATAATCCACCTCAAACTCCTGCCAATAGGGAATCAAATTCGGCCCATCCTGACGCTTAATCCTACATCTGACTTTACTCATCTACTATCTCTCCTTTTCCCTTAAAATTAAATAAATTAATTTTTATCAATCCCTAACTTTTCCTATTATATATAAAATTAGCAATATTTAACAATTCCTCACTAACATTCAAATGATTTAATTTTTCATACAGTCCATCAATAATTTTCTTTAATTCAGCTCTATCCAAAACAAAAACTAATCCATCGTTATCCAGCATATCATCGGTTAGTTGAAACAATAATCCCAGAAAATAACCATATTTGATCAGATTATACTTTACAGTATACACAGGATCTAAAAGGATAATTGGTATTTCTACAGAAAGCAATATCAAACCAGCAGTCTTATAAAAATTAGTTATCTTTATATTTTCAACATTTTTTTCCATTTTTCCATTTTGAATCCAAATATCGAAAAACTGACCAGTTATCAAATACCTATAAGAAGAATATTGAGAAATTTTTTTTATAACTCTCAATATTTTATTAGGTTCAAAATCCCTGTTTTCAGAAGCATACTCAAAAGCCAAAGAAAGTAACATATCACCTGACAGAACAGCCTCTGCTTCCCCAAACTTCTTATGAACAGTAGGATAACCCCTCCTAAAATCAGCATTATCAATACATGGTAGATCATCATGAATAAGCGAATAATTATGTATTAACTCCAAAGAAAGAGCAAATGGTAAAACACAATCCCTCTTGCTAGGATTAATAAATTCTGCAACCTTATATAACAAAAATGGCCTGAGAAATTTGCCACTCAATTGAAACATATAAACACAAACATCGTATATACTCCCCAAGCCTTTCAATTTCTTTCTCAAGCTATCTATACAATAAGATCTAAAAAAAATATTAAATTCTTCCCATTCTTTCATAAAAGAATCTCTTTAAAATCCTCAATCTTTCTATAAACTCCTGTATATATTGGAGTATCCCTCAAAGTATACTTTCTAGCCTCAGAGCTTCTAAGGTCATATACCAGCTTTTCAAACTCAACTATAGAATCCATTTCATAAGAAACAATGAATTCTTGATCAGATAATCCAAAAGAATAAAGCAAGAGCTGTAAAATTGATGGATACTGTTTGCCTATTCTGATATGTTCATTCATCATACCCTGTCTGGTATCTTGCTTTAGAAGATACCAATCCACACTCTTTACAAAGGGATAAACAACGAGATATTTCTTGCGATCAACAGAAAACGGATCTATTTCCTGAGTAGACTTTTGAGCTCTAGAATATATTGACGGCTTTGTAAATCCCCACAGACTATCCTTCAATTCAATATTTGAGGAATAGAAAACTTTAGCCAATTGTGATGAATAACCATACAAGACATCTTCATTATCAAAAGTAAAACTGAACCATACCAATAAATCCACTGGTTTAAAAGGAAAAATCTGATACATCCAAACAGATTTTTTATCAAATCCCAATCCATTTAGATTTGAATACAATTCCTCTAAAATAGAATACTTTGGTTCTTTCAAGTTGACAATATAATAAAAAGTAAAAATCCTCACTAAAACATTACTCCTTTCAATTCAAATATTCTCAAAGTAAAACAAAATATCCTTCTGAAGGATAAACATAACTAACTCAAGAATTTTATACATATGGTTAAAAAGATAACTATTTTACTACTGTTTCTCTTAATCCATATTACTTTGAAATCCTCAGCATACACAATAGTATTTAACCACTACAACGAAGAAATGAAATCCTACATAAGCTACATATTATTCGATAATAGACAATCAATAACTGACTATAAAAATCACATTATTTACAAATTTGATTATCCTTCCCAAATGGTATTACAAGAATTATATATACTCAAAGGTCAATCATTTCCATCATTTTACAAACCACCAATAGAAAAAGATAAAAAAAATAAAAATATGAAGCTCGGTTCATTCGCACAAATAATTAAAGATAATCAGATAATGTATCTACAAGATTATTCCACCCCCAGTTTTTATAAATTTCTCGATTTCAACCTCAGAGGCCTAATAGTATCATTAGAAGACAACACAAAAGCACTAATAAACAATATATACACAGCAGAAAAAGTAGAATATAAATCATATTTGGACTATGTTAAAGCATTTGGAAACATAAATAGTGGCTTTGAACTAATACTATGTTATCCAGATGAAAGTAAAATAATTTTTGAGTTCCTTAACACAAAGAATAACAAAGTTAAAGTAATAACAGTAGACAAATATTATTACTTCACTTGGACAGAGAAAGACTACCCACAAAACACATTATTCAATTTTTAAACAGGAGGAACAAAAAAGTAATGAGACAAGATATTATTGAAGATCAAATATTAGTGGAACTGGATACCCTAGGAGAACTATCCAACAGTTTTGGACCATCAGGTAACGAAGAATCCACACTCAATCTCATAACGTCTGAATTACAAAAAAATAACTACACATACATAGTTGACAAAAAGGGAAATATACTATGTATCAAAGATATTGAAAAAAGTGATTTTAAAGTTCTAATAGCATCACATGTTGATGAAGTAGGATTCTTAGTCTCTGGCAAAGTTGAACCCAACTATCTAAAAGTTGAACCATTAGGGGGGTGGAATATACAGATAGTACCTGGAATGAAAGTAGTTATAAAAACAAAGATGGGTTTGATAAAAGGTGTATTTTCATCAACACCTCCTCATTTAGCAAAAACACCTGAAATTAAATCAATATCCGACTTATACATTGATGTAGGTGATAATTTCAAATTCGTTGAAATTGGAGATTTCATTATTCCAGATAGTCAATTCGAAATAATATCCCCATCACTTGTAATGGGCAAAGCATTGGATGACAGAGTAGGAACTTATATAAATTTGCATTTATTAAAATACCTAGAGCCGACAGTAGACGTATCCCATTTGTTTTTAGTTCAAGAAGAGTTGGGATTGAGAGGTTCAACCTTTTTCACACATAACAACCAACAATTCGACTTAATAATAGTTTTGGAAGCCACTTCAGCAGAGACGCCATTTACAGAAGAACAAGTTTCTAAACTTAACCAAGGATCAGTATTAACAATAATGGAC
>JAOABG010000021.1 GCA_026418475.1 bacterium
GTGGGCTCGGAGATGTGTATAAGAGACAGCTATTATAGTTGTGGAACATAACATGGACATAATAAAGAATGCTGATTGGTTAATAGATATTGGTTTGGAGGCTTCTTTTAGAGGTGGCCAGGTTGTTTTTAGTGGAAGATTGGATGAATTTATAAACTCTGATGTTATTTCTCATACTAAGAGATACATGTTGGAATTTTTGAAGGAGGAAAAAAGTATTTTTGTGATGTATTAAGTATATAAACATGGAATTTTTTTCTTTTTAAGAAGGGTTTTTTTTATGGTTGTTGAACTATTATCATCGTGGGCTATTGTGAAGGGTTTTCTATCTTTCTCTGAAAGGTATGTTTTGGTTTTTTTGTTTTGCTGATTTGTTATTTTCTACTTATAAATAGTGGAAGGAGGTTTGTAAATGGATAGTAAAGTTCTTGTTTTAGGTAGGTGGAAGGATTACAAGTTACCTGATTTACCGGATTTACTTGATATTCCGCGTAGGTCTTTTGAATGGTTACTAAGAGAAGGTCTTGACAGTGCTTTCAGGGACTTTTTCCCAATAGAGACCGAGAGGTATATTGTTGAGTATATTGAATGTAGAGTTGGGGCACCTAATATAGATGATATTCAAACTGCTAAATATACTTTGAAAACTTACTCTGTTCCTGTATTTGTTAAGTTGAGGATAGTAGAGATTAAGAAGGAAGAGAAAGATGGCAGGATGATTGTTAAGCCTTTGAAGGTTGTTGACGAGGATGAGCTCAAGTTTTTTGATTTGCCGTTGATAACTGATAGGGCCACTTTTGTTGTTAATGGAACTGAAAGGGTATTTATAAATCAGCTCATAAGGTCTTCAGGTATCTATTTTTTCCGAGAAGAAATAGAAAAGGTTGTTGTATATAAAACTACTGTTATACCTTCTAAAGGTAGTATAATAGAATTGGAAACTGAGTTACAGGAAAAGTTGTACCCTGAAAGAGAGATAGAAAAAATAAAGACCACCAATTATTTGAGAATAAAACTTGACAAAAAAATAAAATTTACTTTTGTCACTTTATTGAAAGCTTTGGGGTTTAATAATGATAATGTGCTTGAGGAATTGGTATGTAAATATATTTGTAGAGAATACAAAGTTGATGTTGATCCAAAACTTATAAAGAAAGCGGAGGAATATATAATAGAGAATCCCAAAGTTGATGATTTTATTTATAATGTTCTTGTTCCATATATTTACGATAATATTAAAGATAGAAAAGATAAAGATGATATGACATATGATGAATTTTTGGATACTTTTCAAAATAGACACAAACATTTATCACATATATTTACTCTGATTGTAAATACGATAGAGAGAGATATAAAGAGGAACAAAATATTTGGATCTGATGAAGAAGAAAAAGCAATGAGATTGATTCATAGGAGAATGACAGGAGAAAATACTTCTAATGTTCCTCTTGATGTTATTAGGGATCAAATATTTCCATTTTTTAGTAGAGAAAAATATGACCTTTCCATAGCTGGTAGATACAAAATTTATCAAAGAATGGAATATGATATCCTATGCTGGAGATGTGGAAATCAAAATAAAAATGGTCAGGTTAATTGTAATCATTGTGGTGAGAGACTGTTTTATAGTACTATTTTGTTAGATTCTGTTAGGTGTTCTAAATGTAACAATTTGAATTATATGGATATTTTATTGGAATATGAAGGTAGAAAGGAGAAGATATGTTTCAAGTGTCAGTTTTGTGATAATGAGCTTACTGACAAAGTTTTAGTTAAATTTGATATTTGTGGATCTGTTCATAAATTGAGTGAGTTATATTTTGATGGTGAGTATTTGATTTCTCCTAGTACTGGGTCTAAAATGTTGTTAAAGTCTTTTGTTTACAAGGAATGGATAAATTTGATGAGGTTACATTTAGAATTTCTTGAAGGTAGGAGGAGTACTGACGATACCAACAGTTTGGCAAATAGGAGAGTTAGACCTATAGGGGAACATCTTTATAATGTTATAAGGGCTGGATTATATAAGTTTTCAAAGCTTGTTAGGGATAAGCTGACTCAGTTTGCTTCTGATGAGAGTAAATTGAGGGTTTTTGAGGTTGTCAATCCTAAACCAATTAGTGGAATAATAAAGGTATTTTTTGCTCAGAATTCCCTGTCTCAGTTTTTGGATCAGACCAATCCTCTTTCTGAGTTGACACATAAAAGAAGGTTATCTGCTCTTGGTGTGGGGGGTATCCAGAGGGAACAGGCAAATTTTGAGATAAGGGATATACATCCGAGTCATTACTCCAGGGTTTGTCCTGTTGAAACTCCTGAAGGTCAGAATATAGGATTAATAACGTCTTTAACAACGTATTCCTCTATTAATTACCCCTTTGGTTTTTTGGTTGTCCCTTATTATAAAGTAAATAATGGAGTCATTGATTTTAGTAAGGTTTATTATATGGATGCTTTGGAGGAAGAGAATTATAGAATAGCTCCTGCTGATACCAAATTTGACATACATTCTGGTGATATAGAGGATCAAAAAGTTAACGTTAGATATATGAGTAGTTTTACTGTGGTTGATAAAAATGAGGTTGATTTTATAGAAATAAGTCCGATACAAATTCTTTCTGTTTCTGCTTCATTGATACCATTTATTGAGAATGATGATATAAATAGGGCACTTATGGGTGCAAATATGCAGCGTCAGGCTGTGCCGCTTATTAATCCTGAGAAACCACTTATATTCACAGGAATAGAGAAAATTGTTGCTTTGAATAGTGGTTATTCTATATTAGCTAAGAGAAAGGGTAAAGTTGTATATGTGGACTCTGAAAAAATAATAGTTGAGGTTTCAAAGGGTGAATTTGATACTTATAATTTGAGGAAATATGTTTCTACTAACAGTGCAACTACTGTTAATCAGAAGGTTTATGTTGATTTGGGTCAAAATGTTGAGGAAGGTAGTGTTTTAGCTGCTGGGTTTGCTATTGACTATGATGAGCTTGCTTTGGGTAGGAATGTTTTGGCTGCTTACATGCCTTGGGAAGGGTTTAATTTTGAGGATTCCATAATATTTAGTGAAGAAATAATAAGGAATAATTGGTTTTCTACGATACATGTTGAAGAGAAGGAAACTGTTGCTGTTCAGACAAAACAGGGGCCAGAGTTGATAACTCGTGATATAGGAAACATATCTGAACAAGCTGTGAAGGATCTTGATGAGGAGGGTATTATAAGGGTTGGTGCTGAGGTTAAACCGGGAGATATACTTGTTGGTAAGGTTACTCCTCAGAGTGAGACTGAGCTTACACCTGAGGAGAAGTTGTTGCAAGCTATTTTTGGAAAAAATGCAAGGAATGCAAAGGATACTTCTTTGAGGGCTTCTCCGGGACTATATGGTAAAGTTATAAGGGTGTTCAGTTTTAGGCCTGAGGATATGGATTCGGATAATCACAATTTCTTAAGAAGGATTTTGATTCATATTGCTCAAAAGAGGAATATAAGAGTTGGTGACAAGGTTGCTTTGAGACATGGAAACAAAGGGGTTGTTTCGTTAATTGCTCCTATTGAGGATATGCCTTTTATGGCGGATGGGACTCCTGTGCAGGTTATACTCAATCCTTTGGGTGTTCCATCTAGAATGAACATAGGTCAAATATTTGAGGCTCATCTTGGTTTGGTATGTAAGATTCTGAATATTAGAATAAAAGTTCCTTCTTTTTCTTCTCTTGATGTTGAAACTATAAGGGAATTGCTTAAGAAAGCTTTAAGGGAGCAATATTTACAACTTAAGGGGGATAATTTTAAAAATTATGATCCTTATGAGATGCTTATTATTCTAATGAGGCATAGTGGATATAAGATGAAACATTTAGTTGATAGATTGGGGTTAAGTAAGGAAGAGATTATAAAGAGAATGGGGGATAAGAAAGAATTTTATTCTTACAATTATGAAAAGTTGATGAAGATGTTTACTGTTAGGGACCTTACAATTGATGAGGTTGAGAAGTTGTATGATATAATAATAGATGATTTGAGTAGGGGTAAATTCATACTGTATGATGGTAAGACAGGGGATCCTTTTGATAGACCTATAACGGTTGGTTATGTTTATATGATGAAGCTTATTCATATGGTTGAGGATAAGATACATGCTAGGTCATTGGGCCCTTATTCGTTGATAACCAAGCAGCCTTTGGGTGGAAGGGCTCAGAATGGTGGTCAAAGGTTTGGTGAAATGGAGGTGTGGGCTCTTGAGGCTTATGGTGCCTCTTATTCTCTTCATGAAATGCTTACTATAAAGTCTGATGATGTTATAGGTAGAAACAGGTCTTATGAGAGTATTATTAAGGGTAAACCTATAAAGTTTGTTGGTATACCTGAGAGTTTCAAAGTTTTGGTTAAAGAACTACAGGCCATGGGACTCGATATAGAAATTATAACTGATAAAAATACTACAGTTGTTCCCAAGAGTTTTGAAATTTTTGAGGGTGAAGAAGAAACAATGGTTATATAGTGAAGGGAAGGTGTTAAGCTTATGACTTTGACTTTTAATAATATTAAGTATATAAGAATAGCACTTGCTTCTCCTCAGAGGATAAGAGAGCTTTCTTATGGTGAAGTAAAAAAACCTGAGACTAAGAATTATAAGACGTTTAAGCCTGAGAGGGATGGTTTGTTCTGTGAAAGGATATTTGGTCCGGAGAAAGATTATGAGTGTTCTTGTGGAAAATACAAGAGAAAAAGGATTAAGACTAAGGGGATTATATGTGATAAATGTGGTGTAGAGGTTACCAAGTCTGATGTCAGGAGAGAAAGGATGGGGCATATAGAGCTTGCCTCGCCTGTTGTTCATTTCTGGTTTTTACAGGGTAATCCTGGTATAATATCTATTCTTTTGGATCTTGAAGATAGACAGATTAAGGAAGTTGTATATTTTGAGTCTTTTGTTTGTACTGATTTAGACCAGGACAATATAAGTAAGTTAATGTTTTTAGTTAAACTTGGATATATAAACAAAAGAGGGGAGCTCGTTAAAAGGTTGGAAGAGGAGTACAAAGTACTGAAAGGAAACGAGGTTGTTGATAAGGCTTTTGAATTTGTTAACAAAGTTGGAGTTTTTTTAATTGATAACTCTCCGATTTTTCAGATGAACAGTAAAAAAATTGAGAAATTGGAAAGAAAGCTTGATGAAGATTATGCTTTCCTAACTAAAAAATTGTATTCGGAGGCTAGAAAAGATAAGAGGATTAATGATTTTATCAAAATTTTTGAAAACATAGAACATATAGATAAAGGTAGATCTGATAGAGGATATAAGGGATACCTTGAGATACAAAGGCTGCTGCATAAAATTGCTTTTAAAGAAATATTCAAAAATGAAGAAAAAGAACTTTTGTATGAAACTGAGAAGTATGAAAAAGAAAAAGTTGTGTTTTTAAACATGTTGATAAATATTAAAGAAGAGATAGAAAAGATAGTGAAGATTTCTGTTAATAAAATAAGTCAAATTATTACAAAATATAAAGATAAGTCTGAGTTTATAGAGAGATTAGTTAATCTTGATATAGGTTCTAAACTTTCTATTCTTAAAGACAAAAATGTTTACAAAAAGATTAAAAAAGATATGGATAATGTTTTGAAGATGGTTGTATATCCATTTATATCGTATCTTGATTCTATTATTGAGAATTCTAAAAACTATTCTGATTATTTATCTTTTATTAATTCTTATAAGTTTTCAAGTAAGGATTTAAAGAAAATAAATGATGATTGCAATGATATTTTGGTTAACCTTTCTAAATTGGAGGAAGATCAGGAATTTGTTCAGGATAATCCTCATCTTATAAGAGAGGTAAAGAATTTGATTTCAGAACTTGTTGAATATAGAATTGTTATCTCTGATATTAGAAATATAGTTGATATTATTGAGAATTTGAAGAAACTGTATTCTGATTTTGATGAGAAGGTTAGTAAGGATTCTAAGGAAAAAATTGTGAACGAAGTAAAAGAATTGAGAGAGAGGTATTTCTTTTTAATTAAGGCCTATGAGGAGAATAAAAAAGAATATGAGTCTTTTAGTAAATCAAAAGTTTCAGATAAATCAAGAGATAGAATAAACGAAGTTACTAAAAAATTGAAGGAAATTGAGGCAGATATGCTGGAACTTTATGATTATTTTGTTAATAAAATTTTTGCTACTGTTGATTCTAAGTTTATTCAGAGAGTTGTAAGAATGTTTTCAGATTATTTTACTGTATTTTTCAGACTTGAGACTGGTTCGGAGCCTATAAGTGAGCTTTTAGCTAAAATAGATTTGGAAAAAGAAAAAGCTAATATAAAAAAATTATTAACTACAGTTAAGAGAGGGGATAAAAAATTATTGAGAAGGTTGGGTATAATAAATTCTTTTATAAAGGGTGGAGTTAGGCCTGAATGGATGGTATTGGAGGTTTTACCAGTTTTACCTCCGGAATTGAGACCAATAGTTCAGCTTGAAGGTGGGAAGTTTGCCTCATCTGATCTCAATGATCTATATAGAAGGATTATTAACAGAAATAATAGGTTAAGAAGGTTGATAGAAATTCAGGCACCTGAAATAATAATAAATAATGAAAAGAGGATGTTACAAAAAGCTGTTGATGCTCTCATAGATAATGCCAAAACCAAGAGACCTATAGTTGTTTCAAATAGGAGGGTTCTCAAATCACTTTCTGATAATATTCAGGGTAAGCAAGGTAGATTTAGGTATAATCTTTTGGGTAAGAGGGTTGATTATTCTGGTAGAAGTGTTATCGTTGTTAATCCAAAGTTGAAGTTTTATGAGTGTGGTTTGCCAGAGGAGATGGTACTCGAGTTATTCAAGCCTTTTATAATAAATAAGCTTATAGAAGATGGAAAAGCCGATAATATAAAGAAAGCTAAGAGGATGTTGGAGTTAAGGAAACCTGAGATATGGCCAACTGTCCAGAAGGTTATTGATAATTTCCCTGTTATTCTTAATAGGGCTCCGACTCTTCATAGATTAAGTGTTCAAGCTTTTTATCCTAAACTTGTTAAAACCAAAGCTATACAGATTCATCCGCTAGTTTGTGCTCCATATAATGCTGATTTTGATGGTGATCAAATGGCTGTTCATGTTCCTCTTTCTGTTGAAGCTATGTTAGAGTATAGGAATTTGTTGTTGTCTATTAATAATATGCTTATTCCTGCTAATGGTGAACCTGCAAATGTTCCTTCTCAGGATATGGTTTTGGGTGCTTTTTGGCTAACTTTTGAGGATCCAAATATGTATCCTGAAAATGTCAATATATTTATTTCTTCTTATGAAGAAGCTCAAAGAAGATATTTTGAATTGCACTTACCATTGCATACTTGGGTTTATTACAAAGTTGATTTTGATAAAGTTGCTAATAGTGTATCTAATGTTGTTAATTATGAAGAGAATAAAATATTAACTACTATTGGTAGGATTATTTTCAACAATGCTATAAGAAAGCACTTACCTGATTTTCCTTTTATAAATTTTGTTGTTGGTAAAAAGGAACTCAAATGGATTGTTGAGGAATGTATATATAAGTATGGAATGTATAAGACTCAGCCTGTTTTGGATGAGTTGAAGGAGATTGGATTTTTATTTGCCACTAGATCTGGAACTACAATATCAATTGATGAATTAGTTATACCTCCCAAAAAGTACGAGGTAATAAGTAATGCAGAAAAAGAGCAATCCAAATGGGAGGAAATGTATAGTTTTGGATTATTGAATGACGAGGAATATAAGAAAAAAGTGATTGATACTTGGTATGATGCTACTGATAAAGTCACTCAGGAATTTAAAACCTATATGTCTAAGTATCAGCCATTGAATTCTATTTGGATGTTGGCAAATTCTGGTGCAAGAGGTAATGTTGATCAGGCAAAGCAGTTAGTTGCTATTCGTGGTCTTATGGTTAACGCTGAGGGTGAGATAATACCTTTACCTATTAAGAATTCGTTTACGGAGGGATTAGGAATATTCGATTATTTTATAGCCAGCCACGGTGGTAGAAAAGGTCTGGTTGATACTGCATTGAGGACTGCCGACGCTGGATATCTTACCAGGAGATTGGTGGATGTTGCTCAGGATGTGGTTGTAAGAGAGGATGATTGTTTTACTGAAGATTTCGTTGTTCTTAAACCAATAAAGGTTGTTAATTATACCTATGAACCAGAGGAAATAGATGTAGATAAATCCTTTGGAAAAATTTCTGCTGAGAATATTGAGGGAATAGTAAATAAATATGGCATTATTGATTGGCAGGTTTACAAGAAGTTAAAGGAATCTTCGAGGTCTAAAATTTTTGTGTTTATGGAAGAGGAGTTGTTACCTTTATTTAACAGGATTAGAGGGAGAGTTGCAGCACAGGATTTTGTAAATCCAGAGAACAATGAGTTGATTGTTGCTAAAGGAGAATTGATAGACAGGTATAAAGCTAAGGAGATTTCTAAATATTATGTAGAAGCTGCTGTTAGAAGCGTTCTCAAATGTAAAGTATTCAAAGGAGTTTGTAGAAAATGTTATGGTGAAGACCTTGGATTGGGTAATACTTTGGTTGATTTGGGTGAGACTGTGGGTATCATTGCTGCTCAGAGTATAGGTGAGCCTGGAACACAGTTGACCTTGAGAACTTTCCATACTGGAGGTGTTGCATTAGAAGCTGATATTATCCAGGGTATTCCGAGAGTTCAGGAATTACTTGAGGCAAGAAAAAGAACAAGATTACACAGTAATTTGTTTGCTATAGAGGACTCTGTGGTGGAGAGGATAGATACTAAGCATTCTTCTAAGGTTGTTGCTTTAAGAGGTATAAATTCAAATAAACAGTATAATTTAGAAATTCCTCTTACTAGGAGGATAGTTGTTTCTGAAGGGCAGAGAGTTCCTGCTGGTAGTTTGGTTGTTTCTGGTACTCTTTCTCCTAAGGAATTTATAGAGAAAGTTATTGAAGAGGTTTTACTCGAGAATAAGGATGTTGATCTTGTGCATCATAGTTCTGTTGTAAAAGCTATAGAAATTGCACAGCTTTATGTATTGGATGAAATGCAAAAAGTGTATCTCAGCCAGGGAGTATTCATACATGATAAACATATGGAGATAATAATAAGGCAGATGTTCAGATTTGTTAAAGTTGATGATCCTGGTGATAGTACTCTGATGTATGGTGAGTTAGTTGATAAAAAGGTTGTTGATTACATTAATGGTATAATGGCAAAGAGTGGTGGTAAGTTAATAAGGGCTATTCCTGAGGTTTTACCGATAAGTAAGGCAGCCTTGGAGTCTGAGTCATGGCTATCTGCTGCTTCTTTCCAAGAAACAACTAAAGTTATATCTTATTCGTCAATAAGTGGTAAAAGGGATTATCTCATAGGTTTGAAGGAAAATATAATCATAGGTAAGCCAGTTCCTGTTGGGACTAACTATCCATATTATAAAAAAGTAAATGTTGAAGAATTAATTGAAGAAAGAGTTATGTAGAGGTGTTGATTATGATTAACAAGTATTTTCAGAGAACAATCGAAATATTTTCCATAATAGTTATTGCTGCTATTTCTTTATATTTGTTGGAAAAGAATCCAATTGTTTTTGACCTTACTAAAAATCAGAAGTATACAGTGGATAAAAAAATAATAGAGTTGCTTAATAATTTGGATGATAATGTATATGTTAAAGTTTTCTATGATAAGGGTAGTTCTGATTATAATAATATATCGGAAGTTTTGAGAAATTTATCGAGATATTCAAATAAAATAAAGGTAAGTTATATGGATCCTCGTAAAGATATTGTTACTGCTCAACTTTATGGTTTTTCTTCTTCTAATCAGATATTAATTATTTATAAGGACAGGAAAAAATTTGAGAATAGTATTGATAACGAAAAATTTGCTAATATAGTTTCTAATTTATTGAGACAGAAAAAAGGTCAAATACTTTTTACCACGGGCCATAAAGAGCCAAGTATAGATGATTATAATCAGGATGGTTTGAGTAGTCTTGTTAAATCTTTTAGGGATGAAGGATTAACAGTAGAGAATATTAATCTTGCTACTGATAATATATATAATCCTTTGGTGTTATTTATAGTTGGCCCGAAGGTTGATCTTTCTGAATTTGAAATCAAAAAAGTTAAGGACTATTTGTATGATGGTGGAAAGTTAATTGTGGCACTCAAGAATTATGAAAAGTCAAAATTTAGAAATTTGGATAAACTTCTCATGGGTTTTGGGATAGATGTTCAGGAGAATTTCATTATTGGATTAGATCCCAATAATCTTGCTGTTGTTGTTTCCAATGTTGTTAATTTGCCATATTTATCTGCACTTGCCAATGTGAATTTTTATATGTTGAATCCTTTAGTTATAAACAGGGTAAATGATGTTAAAGATGTTTCTCTGTCTGAGGTTTTGGTTGCTAAGGGTATAATGATCACTCAGGATATGAAAAAAAACAGGCAGATTGTGGTAAGTAAAGATCTAATAAAAGATTACACTGTTGCTATGATGTCTGAAAGGATATTTAAAGATAAAAAGTCAAATATATTGGTTATTGGAGATTATGGTATGTTTGTGAATGCTTTGGTTAATGCTGGAGAGAACACGAATTTTGTTCTTGCTATAATAGATTATTTTTCTGGAAATGAGGGTGGTTTTGTTTTTAAGCCTAAGGATATTCCAGATTTACCTATTGTTGTGCCAACTGTGCAGCAACTTGCACTTTATATTATTTATTTACTTATTCCTTTCGGTTTTCTATTTTTAACACTGTTTTTTATTGTTAGAAGGAGGGTTTCAAGAAGTAGCCTATGAGGGAAAATAGGTTCACTTTTTTTATAGCTATTGTTTTGGCTATACTTACTTCAATATTGGCTTGGAATTATTATCAAGATTACACTAAATCTAAGAAAGAAGAAAAAGAGAAAGCAATATTTGAAAAAAAAATTAATAAGGATCATATAAGTAAGATAATTATTTATAATCCTAATAAAATGGAGTTATCAAAGCAAGGTGATTTTTGGTTTGTTTATCCCATTTATGATATTGCTTATGATTATATGATAGATAATATCATTTCTAATATTTATCAGCCTTCTGTTAGTGAAGTTATTGATTTTGATAAAAATTACTATACACAGTTTTTTAGTAATCCAATAAATGTTTATTTCTTGTATTCAAATAATATTTATCATTTACAAAGGGGTATTAAGAATGATTTTACTAATGAGACCTATTTATGGATAGATTTACCAGAGTTTAAGAACAAGATATATATTGTTAATTACTGGGATTTAAACTATCTTGATAAGCAAGCTAATGAATTCAGGATGAAAAAAGTTTTGAATATTGACAAAAAAGATGTTGATAAAATTGTTGTTAATAGCAATGTAATATATAAAGAGGAAGTAATTGATAAGAGTGTCAAGAGGAAAAAAGAGGAGGAGGAAGAGGAAAAATATTTATGGAAACTTGGGGATGGAACGTTAGTATCTAAGGAATATATTAATTCCCTTTTTGCTGTCCTTAATAATTATGATTTTAAGTATTCTATTGATTTTTATAATCCTGGTTTTGTGGATCGCTTATCCAAGGTAGCTAATATTGATATTTATTCAAAAGGTAAAAGGTATGTTGTTGATATATTTTTGTATGGTTCTAATGAGTACGTTGTTAGGTGTGCATATAGGAAACCTTTGCTTGTTTATTCAAAACTTGAAATAAATGATTTTTTAAACAAAGATATTGTAGAAAAGAAGATATTTAGTTACCATAT
Organism: bacterium; assembly: GCA_026418475.1. Taxonomy (GTDB): domain Bacteria; phylum DRYD01; class DRYD01; order DRYD01; family DRYD01; genus DRYD01. The sequence continues at coordinate 11,801 of JAOABG010000021.1, forward strand.
TGATAGTTTTGATGATTTTGAAAATGTGTCAATTTCTGATAGCAGAGCAAAATTTGGATTTAAGAAAAAAGATGGTAAATGGTATTCTCCCAAGAATGAGGAAAAAACTTCTCAAATTAGCCTTCTATTCAATACTTTAAAAAACGTTGAGTATAAACAAAGATTTTTGGTTAACCCTATTGCTACTAAATACGAGATATATACTTTTGATTTTGTTTCCAAGAAAGGGAAGAAAGGGAAAAGGGTGAGGTTTTACCTTTATAATCCTGATTATTTATCTTATGGTAAGGAGATTTATAAGATAGAGCCTTTTGTTTTTATTCTGAAAGATCTTTTGAAATAGTCTATGTTTGTAAAGATTTGTCCTTCTTGTGGTCAGAGTAATAAAGCTAATGAAATTCTGTGTGTTTCTTGCATGATTGATATAAGTGGTGTTAGACCAGTTGATAATTCTAAAATTGATTCAAATGTTGATAATGAAGCTGATAGTAGTGTTGAGTCTAATGATGATGCTAAACTATTTTTTAGAGAAAAGGTGTCAGGTAGAGTTATGGAGTTGTCAAATGCTGATATAATAGGAAGGTATAATAAAGGTTCTGAAATATTCGTGAATTTGCCTAACCCTAAAATAATATCGAGAATTCATTGCCAAGTTTTTTATAAAAGAGGGAAATGGTATATTAAGGATTTGAACTCCACTAATAACACTTTTTTGAATGGGGTTAAATTGTCTCCGAGTGTGGATTATGAGTTGAATAATAAAGATATTGTAAGCCTATCAGGAGTTGTTGATTTTGTGGTTGAGTTTAAGTGAAATTTTGTAAAAATGTATTGTAAGAATTATTATCATTAGTTCTTTCCCAATAAACTGTATCATTCTGCTTATATCGGTTATTACAAATCCTTCTAAATAGTAAGAGAGAAAGTTTAATGTGAACCCAATAGTGAATAAAAATAATGTGAGCATGATTAATACTTTTCTATTTTCAGTTATTATTAAGAAATACTTTTTAATTTTTGATTCTATTATTTCTTTTTTGTACTTAACCAAGATTAAAAGAGTTACTATAAACATTAATGTTAGGTGGTTATTAAAAATGTTCAACATTAAAAAATAGATGTTTCCAAATATGTTTGAGAATATATCATTAAATATTCCCGTTATATTTATACTTATATTTTGAAATTGTTTGATGTTTATGAAAAAGGGTATGGAGTAAAAAATATTTACAATTAATCTTGTTGAGAAAAAAATTAACAATAGAATCCACATTTTTTTATTGTTAATAAAATTTGTTAGTCTTATTAGTATACCGAATATTATTAATGAAAAAATCATTGTAATTTTAGAGGAGTAAAAAATGAGAAAGGTTTCTTTATTATGTATAATTGTTATCATTAGTATTATCATTAGTATTATCATTAGTATTGTTAGGGCCACTATAGTTAGTTTATCAATGTTTAATGGATTGATTTTTGGTTTTATGAAGTTGTAGCCAATGTTTATGATAGTGTATATTATTATTAACTGGTTTATTATATAGATTATTGCGATTATGTTTTTTGAGTTTCTATTTTCTTTTTGGTTAATATGTTTTAGTATTATTTCTGCTGTTTTGGGATTTGTTAGTTCTGATATGTGATTGGAGAATATGAGGTAGTAGTTATTTTTGGTTATTTTTATTGTTTCCCATGGAGGATGGAATTCATCAAATATTCCATTGATTACTATTGATTTTTCTGGAAGGTACTCAAAATTCATTCCTATTAAGATTTTAGTATTTTGGGAGTCTATTAGTGATATGTTTGCACCTGCTGAGTGTCCCACTATTATTAATTGATATTTTTGTGGTGTACTATCTATTATTTTTGTAAATTCTTTTATATATTGTGGTTCGTTAAGAACACCGGGGAAATTTTTTTTGAGTATTCCATTTGTTTTATCTAGTAGTAATATTGATAGGATTTCGAATTGGTTAAAATTTGCATTTCCTCCTCCCAAAAATACTATTAGGTTATTTGCATGGGGATTAATTATATTGTCTTTGGTTTCTGTTTTTTGTAATATGTTGAGGTTTATTATTAGCAAAAGGAGAATAATGAGAAGGTTTTTCAAGGTTTTGGTGGAGGTGGTGGGAATTGAACCCACGTCCGGCAGTCGGATTTAAGCCTTACTACAGGCTTAGTCAGTTTTTACTTTCGGTTCTCCAAGGGTCAAACTGACAAACCTTAAGAGTACCTATCCTCTGTGTTTTCGGTTGGTATCCTGAGGAGAGGATACTAACCTACATCCTCTGGTTTTAGCTCGTCTATGCTTAGAGGATATCGGCATAGCCAAGCCTGCGTTTTCTTACGCAGCCAATGCGAGTTCTTCGGCGTTTCTTTTACTCTTACGTTTAACGAAACGTAAGCTAACGGCCTGCAAGAACTTAACTCCCTTACTGCCGTCGAACCCTAATTCACCCCCGCTCATTTTTATAATTATAAATTGGGGTTTAATTTCCCTTCATTTGTTTCATTAAAAGGTATATTCTTATATTATAACAAACTAATATATAAGATATGGTACAAAAAAGGGTTATTTCTGCAGGTGGAGTGATTTTTTGGAAGAGTAATAGTAATATACTTGTTTGTATAGTTAAAAGAAAGGGAAAGAATGTTTGGATTCTTCCTCGTGGTAGAGTGGAGATGAATGAAAACATGGAAGATACTGTTGTTAGGGAAGTAAAAGAAGAAACGGGGATTGTTGCAAGAGTTATAAGAAAATTGGGAGTAATTAAATATAATTATTATTCTCCTTATGATAGATTGTTTTATGATAAGGAGGTTCATTTTTATTTACTAAAGATAACGAAGCAAGAGAGATTCATTCCAAATGATGAAATCCAGGATATGAAGTGGGTTACTGTTCAAGATGCACTTCAAATACTTTCCTATGAAAAAGAAAAGGAAATCCTCTTGAAAGCAGTTAAATATATATCGTGATGAAAATATTCTTTATTCAGTTTCTGATAATTGTTTTATCTATCTTTTTTTGTTCTTATTGTTTTAATGTTGATGATGATGTGGTCTTGAACTATCAGGATGTATCAAAATCTTATATAAATGGTGTTCTTGAGAATTCTGTTACCTTTTATTATAATTTAAAAACAGAATTAATTAGAAAGTCTCTTTATGATAATTACTATGATTTTGTTTTCGAATTAAAAGGAATTGTTAATAATACTAGTCAAATTAGCGATGATTCAATAAACATAATAAGAGTACTTACTAATGGATTTAAAGTTAATTTTACTGTTGATAAGAATCTTAATTTTGTATACCATCCTGATGTTGAGTATTTGTATTTTAATGATCCTCTCTATACTAAATACAAGTCTAAGATAGATGAGGTTATGTTTAGAGAGTTTTCTAAAGCGATTTTTTATAATTTCTATGATTGGTTTGGAAAATTGAAAGCCAAAAGTTATATAGATATGATAAAATATAATTTTTATATAGATTACAAAGTTTATTACAATAATAGTAGTTCTTTGTTGTATTTACCAATTGGAAAGAATAAATATAGGGCCAACCTTTTTAGGGCTAAAGCTAACATACTGAAGGTTGATAGTAATACTGATATTTTTAATAATTTAAGGTTTATTGATGGAACTATCAATTCCTATGAGTACTATGAGTATGACAGTTTTATTCCTTTATTGCTTCAAAGGGAGATATTGATGAGATTTGAGATAGATGATCCTAAAATCAGAGCTGAGTATTTTGAGAGATATAAAAAGAATTATCTTGAGTACAAAGTTTTGAAAAATTTGATATTGCTTTACAAGTAAAAATTATTATTAGTTTATCATGAAATTTTTTATTTATAATACCAATTTCTATTCTGTTTGTGAAAATGATATGCAAGACATAATAGTTTTGGATAGACTTTTTGTTGAGATGGGATATGATATTAATTATACTCTTTGGAATATGGAGGACTATTTATTTTATTTGACTAAGAGAAGGAGTATACTAACTGTTGTGAAGTATCAAAAAATAATTGCTTTTTGTTTATCAGTTATAAATAATGATGATAGTGAACTTTATAAAATTATTGTTGATAAATATTTCAGATGTAGGGGAATTGGAAAATTTCTGATTCTTTACCATATTGGTTTTCTTAAATTGAATGGTGTAAAAGCTTCCTTTTTAGAGGTTTCTTGTGAAAATTCCCACGCTATTAACCTTTATCAAAAAGTAGGGTATGAAATAATAAATATAAGGAAAAAATACTATGGCAGCGTAGATGCTTTTGTTATGAGGAAATTATTGTGAACTCGTTTTTTCTATGTATTCTGGTAATGTAAAGAATGCTACTATTGCTATTATCCATCCAATAAATGATGGTAATATCAGTGCTACGGTACCCCAGAACACACCTTTGGCTGCATAATCAAATGTTTTATGTCCTGTGGATTCATGTATAATTTCTAAGTATTTTTTTGAGAAGAAAGCAGAGGCTATTGCACCTATATAAAATATAAAAAATCCTATTATCATTGGTAAGAATTGAAACATGTTGGAATCACGTGAATTCATAAGTACACCCATTGATAAAAAGTATATTATAAAAGAAATAATCATAGTAATGAAAATTATTGCTACTGAAAAAAGAAAATTTTTTAGTATGTCTGGGTCAAGCTTTTTGGAAAGCATTACTATTCCAACAACATATACTATTAAGCCTCCTAAGCTGAATATTGCTCCTAAACAAGGTATCCAAGATAACACCATTGATGAAATTAATCCCCATGCACATAAATTTTTTTCCAATTTTATATCCATTTTTCCCCTCCTTATTTAGTAAGAATTTTTAAAGAAATCATTTGGGATTTGCTATAGTATACCTTAGTATATTAGATTTTTTGTTATTTAATCCTTTTTTATTTTCTATTTTGATTTTCTGAAAAATATATTATCTTTAAAAACTTGACTTGATTATCAAGGTTTTTGATTTGTTACGTAGAAAATATATTTCTACAAGATATGTTTTAAAAAAATTTGGTAATTTTTAGGGGGGTGAATTGAATGGAAGAAAAAATAGACTTAGCATGGGAGATGTTTAATAAGGAAAGTGACATCAAAGAGATAAAGGAAAAATTTGGGGTTTTAATAAGAAAGGTTATGGAATTGCTTGACAGTGGTAATTTAAGGGTTGCTGAGAATAGGGATGGAGATTGGTTTGTTAATGAATATGTAAAAAAAGCTATACTATTGTACTTTGCCATAACTAAGAGTAAGAAAATAAAATTTGGAAGTGTTGAGTACTTTGATAAATTACCATTGAAAAGGATTGATGGAACATATAGAGTAGTTCCCGGGGCTATAATAAGATACGGAAGTTTTATAGAGAAAAATTGTATTGTTATGCCTTCATTTATTAATGTTGGTGCTTATGTTGGGGGTAACACTATGGTTGATACTTGGGTTACTGTTGGTTCTTGTGCTCAGATAGGTAGGAATGTTCATTTGGCTGGGGGTGTTGGTATAGGTGGGGTTCTTGAGCCACCTTCTGCTATGCCTGTAATTATTGAGGACGATTGTTTTATAGGTTCAAGATGTATAATAGTTGAGGGAGTTATTGTAAGAAGGGGAGCTGTTTTGGCTGCCAACGTTTCTATAACATCAAGTACCAAAATTATAGATATCAATACGGGTGAGGTTTTTGAGAGAGAGGTTCCTGAGAATTCTGTTGTTGTTCCTGGAACATATTTAAAGGAAATAAACGGGAGACAATATGGTATATCTGCAGCTCTTATCATTGGTAAGCGAAAGAAATCAACAGACTTGAAAACAGCTCTCAATCAGATTTTGAGGTTTTAGAGTTATATGAAAATTAGGGTATGCGTTTTTACTGGTGCTAGATCAGATTATGGAATTATGAAACCACTTTTAAAGAGAATTTATAAAGATATTTTGTTTGACTTAATTTTAGTTGTGTCTGGTATGCATTTATCTAGAGAATTCGGAATGACTGTTGATGATATAGAAAGGGACGGTTTTAAAATATTTCATAAGGTAGAAATTCTTGTTTCTTCTGATACTCCTTTTGGTATGTTGAAATCAATGGGTATTGGTTTAGTTAGTTTCTCTGAGGTTCTAAGTCATATTAATCCTGATTTTGTTATTTTATTGGGTGATAGGTTTGAAACGTTAGCTTTTGCTATTTCATGTTTTGTTTTAAAAATTCCTATTGTTCATCTATATGGTGGAGAAATTACAGAGGGGGCTTTAGACGATAGCTTCAGGCATTCGATAACGAAAATGTCTTGGTTACATTTTACTGCTACTGAGGAATATAGGAAAAATGTTATACAATTGGGTGAGGATCCAAGTAGGGTTTTTAATGTTGGTGCTCTTGGATTGGATAATATAAGTAAGTTGAAATTACTTAGTAAAAAACAAGTAGAAAAAATGATCAATAGGAAATTCAAAAAGAGGAATTTTCTTATTACTTATCATCCTGCTACTTTGGATGAATGTTCTATTGAAGAGCAGGTGAGAAATTTGATTATGGCTATTGATTCTTTCAACGATACCTTGTTTATATTTACTAAATCGAATGCTGATTTTGGTGGTAGATTAATAAATGATCTACTATCCAATTATGTTAATAGTAATCCTGAAAAAGCTGTTTTATTTGATTCAATGGGAGAACTACTTTATTTAAGTACTATGAAATATGTTGATTTGGTAATTGGGAATTCCTCAAGTGGAATAATAGAAGCTCCTTCTTTTAAAATACCTACGATAAACATAGGTAATAGACAGAGTGGTAGAATAAAAGCCAAAAGTGTAATTGATTGCAGTAATGATTACAGAGATATAATAAAAGCTATAAATATCGGTCTTGATCCGGATTTTAGGAGATCTCTGAGAGAAATGACTAACCCTTATGGTGATGGAAAATCAGCTGAGAAAATAATAAAAATTATTAAGAAAAATTTTACTCAAAGGGACTTTAAAAAGAAGTTTTATAAAGTGAGATTTGACTCTATCTAAGTTGCTTAAAATCACTTTTTTTATTAATTTGATTTTTATTTTTGACTTTATTTTGTTGATCTCTTTGTATATAAGGTTATAATGTATTTCTTAGTAAAGTATTAATAAAATCTTTGTACTGTTCTAATTCTCCTAAATCAACGAATTGATCCTCTTGAATTACATATGTTAGTATTTTCTTTTTTTTACGTTTTAATTTATTTATTAAATCTGTCATATTGAAATGTTTGTTAGGGGGAATGAGTTCTATTGTTTCTCTTTTCAATAAGTATAGACC
>JAOABG010000022.1 GCA_026418475.1 bacterium
AAGAGACAGCCCTTAGTAGGTCCAAGAGCAAAATTATGCTGAACCCTATAACCCGTGAAAATCTTCACATTACCATCATCCATCCTCACAGGAATAGAAACAATAAACTCTCTCTTAGGATACTTAAGATACTCCAGAACACTGGGCTTCAATTTAATGAACGAGGCCACTTCTTCAAGTTGCTTAACAGCCATCTCATAAGGATTTATCTCTGTTGTCAACATACACTCTCTCCTCCTTTTTGATACAACTTTCATTTTATTACTTCTAACCCCCTCCTGTAAAACCTCTTATGAAACGCTTTTAAACATCACTAAAACACTAAGATTTAACGTTGAGAAATAAAATTTTTAACAGATTTGATAAAAATACCTCTGTAGAAAACCTTTATCTAAAAAGTAATACCACTCAATACACTATGATTATACATTAACAGTTTCTTTTTTTAAGAAGAACTTACCATTGAAAACTTTACTTTCTTTTGCCAAAAGTTTACCATTTTCAAAAAACTTAACTATAAATGTAATTTGCAATCCAGTAGGTTAGATATTCATTGCTATAGAATTATTACATAATACTGCAACCACATAGTTCCAAATGGAGAAACAGTTTTCTAGCACCCCAAAAATTTTTGTTTTTTTAAAGATCAAATACATTAATATTATTTTAAAATCTGAAAAATTTCATAAAAAACGTAAAAAATTATTCCATTTTCAACTTTATCAAACTTTTAATAATCCCTTATTAAACTCTTTTATAAATTTGATTTAATTCGCTATATTTATGAAAAACTTTTCCAGTTTGAATGGGTAAAAGACTATCCCTATAAACCCAATTGTTCCCAGTGGTTCCTGGAGTATTCATCCTATAATTTTCATCCAATTCCAAAACATCTTGAATGGGGATAATAACCAAATTTGCAGGAGAGGCCAAAATCAATTTTACAAACTCATCAACAACATTGCTCTCATCTATATACACCTGAAAATAGTTATTCACAAATTCCAAATTGGGATTTTCCTTTCTAAACCATCCTCTGGTAGTATTGTTATCATGAGTTCCCGTATAAGCAACAATGTTACTAGAATAATTGTGTGGTAAATGAATATTATTAGGATCACTAAATCCAAATTGAAGAACCCTCATAGAAGGTATACCATAATGTTGCCTAAACAGATCAACATCAGGAGTAATTACTCCCAAATCCTCAGCAATAATAGGTAAAACAGATTTATAATCAAGTAAAGTATTAAAAAACTTATAAGGTTTAGCATCAACCCAACAGCCATTGATAGCAGTATTTTCACCATATTTTACCTGCCAGTAAGAAACCAGGCCCCTGAAATGATCTATTCTTACCCAATCATAAATGTTAAAACAAAAAGAAAGCCTGTCTATCCACCATCTGAATTCCTGATTTTCTAATTGGTCCCAATCGTAAACAGGGTTGCCCCATAACTGGCCAGTCTCAGAAAAATAATCTGGTGGAACACCAGCCACAAAATCAGGATAACCATTGGAATCCAACTTAAAAATACCTCTGTTAGCCCAAACATCAACACTGTCATGGGAAACATAAATTGGAACATCTCCCAAAATTAAAACACCCTTACTATTAGCATAACTTTTAAACCGCATGTATTGATCATAACAAATAAACTGGGTAAAAACATAAAAATAGTATCTTTCATTAGCAAAATCTTTTAATAAAATGTCAATATTATCAACATATTTTAAATCATTTTCCCATTCATACCAAGGCTTATTATTCTGAATCTCCTTTATGAGATTGTACAAAGAAAAAAATTTAACCCAATTATTAGAATTCAAAAATTCATCAAGCTTATTTTTAATGACTCCAAAAATTTTTTTAAAGGTGTATTCCAGAACTTCTCGTTTAAAACTGAAAGCCATTTCGTAATAAACTCTTGATCCATTTTCAGGTAATGGAAATCTGCTCAATATATCATCAACAACCTTATCCTCTATAATTCCGTCCCTAACAAGCATATCCACTGAGACAAAAACGTAGTCAAACCCAAAAGCAGAATTACCACTATAAGGAGAGAAACTAACTCTACAAATTGGGTTAATAGGAAGGATTTGTAAAACCTTGAATCCCATAGACTTAATATAATCAACTACACCATAATTACCCCAATCACCTAAAAAAATATCATATTTCTGACATCTATAAAAAGAAGAAATAGGATATAAAATACCCGACTTTCTACTCATTAACATAACTATTTCCTCCCAAAGATATTTAATATAACCGTTAAAATAATAGATAAAATAATACTAATAACAATTGATGTAGTAATGGGAAAAATAAAAGTAAAGTTATCTTTTGAATAATTAATGTCACCTGGCAATTTACCCCAAAAGCTGAAAAATTTTGAAAACAAAAATAAAAAAATACCACTCAGTATCAAAACAATAGCAACTAATTCCAATTGCTTCATATATTTTGAAAATACTCTCAAAATTTTTTCAACCCTTCATAAATATCTTTATAAATCCTGTTTCTTCCAAAAATATTAAAAGGCCCATAATAAAGACTACAATAGAGAAAAAGAAAAAAGATATTAGACAAAACAACCAAAAATCTTTAAACTCATATCCTCCTATTTTTCGTTGGGCAAAACTACTATCAATCAAATATAATTCATCTGGTTCTACATAAGGTAAAAACGTTCTCCTATAATACCCTTTAACTCTAATTTTAGAACCAATAAATTCTTCATATTTCAATCCAATTCTTTCCAAAGCCAGTTTACCTTGAACAATTATGATACCCGTTTCATCACCCACGACTATAAAATCTGAAAAAAAATCATAACGAGACATTTCCAAAATAGTTCCCTCAATAATAACAGGCACAGATCTAACAACAGAAACATTTGTCATTTTCAGTAACTCCTCTATTTTAAATCTACCGACCTTTCCACAATAGGCGAAAGAGTATTTCATAAAACTACCAATACAGTAGAAAAAAATTGGTAAACTACAAATAGAAGTCCAAGTATAATATAATTCATTATCAAGCAAAGCCGTATAACCTGTTACAATCAACACAGAATATGAACCAAATATAGCAAAAAAAGCCGAAACATATTCAAAAAATACATCAACCACAAAGTAAAGGTAGCCCATAAAATTAGCGCCAATTTTCAATTTTTCCCCTTTCAAAGACAATAATCTACGAAATCTTTTGCCAAGCAAAGGATGAGTAGATGATAATTCAGAAAAATAAGCCCAAGGATTACAAATATCCCACATCAAATAGTCCATAATAGTACTGTCTATTGTTTTTTCCGATTGTTTAGCCAATTCACTATTATTAACATTAATCCTAAACTGTTCAAACACCAATGAGCCCGTACTGACAGCCCTAAAACCTATAAAAGACAAATTCTTAACAGGTGTATCATATATGCAAGGATTTTCAGAATAAGGATAGTAATTTTGTTCAATAAGTTTTCTATGCACCCCATAACTAATTTTCAACAACGCTCTAATCAGAGGATAAGGATCTTTGATTAAATTATAGGCTTTCTCATCCGCATAATACTCCCTTAATCTTGATACAAACAAAATTACCTTATCAACAAACAAAGTAATTAACGAAGAAATTAAAAAAATAAAAACCCAAACTGGCTTAGTTTTTAAAGCAATAAGCCTATAGAAATAGCCAAAAAGAATAAAAGCCAGTAACGGAATAAAATTTAAGAAAGAAAACCATATAAAATCCCTATTTATTATATGAGCCAATTCATGAGCTATAACAGCCTTCAATTCATTTTCATCCAATATATCAAAAAGTGGCTTACTGAGCACTATTCTCGCACTATTAACACTATTACCATAGCAAAAAGCAACAGGTAAAGAATAGTCCATAATAATAAACTTAGGAATAGGTATTTTTTCAGCATTACAAACATCAACAACAAACTTTCCAATATCAGTATCCAAAAAATCAACATACACATCCAAAGCACCGAATCTCGTTTTCAAAAAATTGTCATATAATCTGGGAAAAGATAAAAACGAAGCCACATAAGATAAAGTTAAGGTAATGAAATAAAAAGAATAAGCACAAATAATACCCATAAAATCACCAATCTCACTAATATGAATGAAACTAAAAAAAAATATACCTAAACCAATATATACAACATAAGTAAAAAAAATTATGAATATACTCAAAATATTAATAAACATAAGACTAAATCTTATTAATATTGAAAAAGTTAAAAATTATATCATCATTAGACTTAATTAATTCTTTTGGTTCTCCCTTAAAAACAATTCTCCCTTGATATATGAAAATTATAAAAGAAGCTATCTGTTGAGCAGAAATTATATCATGACTTACAACAACATTAGTTATATTATACTTTCTGTTTATTTCTTGGATCATATAGTTTATCTGTGAGGCTGATATGGGATCAAGTCCACTGGTGGGTTCATCATAAAAAACTATCTTTGGAAGAGTTATTATAGCTCTTGCAAAAGCCACCCTCTTTTGCATACCACCACTTAAACTATTGGGATAATAATTTTCAAATCCCTTTAACCCCAAAAATTCCAATATTTCAACTGCTTTATCAATATAATCTCTCTTATTCTTACTAAATTCCCTCTTTTTTCTAAATTTTATAGGTAGTAAAACATTATCGATAACAGTTAAAGTATCAATCAGGGCACTGTACTGAAAAACAAACCCTATATTTTCTCTAACCAAATAAAGATCATGGATGTTGGATATATCTCTGTTTAGTATTTTTATTTTTCCTGAAGTGGGAAAAATTAATCCCGCGGCTATCTTCAATATAGTTGTCTTACCAGAACCACTTGGCCCCATAATAAAAGTATTACTACCCTCTTCAACACAAAAACTTATACCATCCAAAATTTTCTTACCATCAATCAAAAGATCAACGTTATCAAATTCTATTATCATCATTTGCCTTTACCGAAACACAGTTCTCTGAATTCACATTTACTACAAATATTTCTATTTTGAGTCTTTTCAAATCTATTCTTTATTTCAACAAATAAATTTTCGAATTCATTCTGAGTAAAAATTCTCATCTGATCCATAAAACTTTTTATATCCAAATAGCTATGATATATGAAATCAATATATTCATCAATATCTTGTTTAGAGAATATAATTTCATCTTCTTTCAATGTTGGATATAACATAATAATTTTTGATTTTATTTTAATTTTTTGTGACTCAAACTGAGCTAAGTAGGCCAACGAATACAACTTGAATTGATTCAGATCAGCTTCCAGTTCTTGGGTTTTCCAATCAAAAATAGTCAGCTCATTCCCATCCTTTACAACCAAATCTGGTTTGTAAAGAACATCAACTTCTTTAATTCTAAACGTCTGAATATTGTAAGAATCTCTGAAAATTATTTTCTCCTTTAATTTTCTGATATTATTTTGGTAATAAAACCAAAAATTTTTAAGTGAGATAACAGAGCTATTATAAATTTCCTCTATCTGAGAATTTGTTATTTGGATACCATAGTAATACTCGGTTATTTTTTCATTGGGGTTGGCCAAAATACTATAGAATTCGTTCTTAAATTTTTCCAACGACAGTTCTATAGAATCAATATTTATAGAAATGTCTATATATCTGTGAACAATTTCACCTTGCCAATTTTTCAGGGTTTTTAATTTTTTCAGTTTCTCTGCTTTTTCTTTATCAGAAGGATCAACAAGAGAACCAACATACCTATAAAGAAACTTCCTTTTACAATCATTGTATATTCTGTGTTTAAAGTTAGACCATTTTATGACATTATTGTAATTTAGTTCAAATTTATTCTGAGGGATTTTCGTGATTCTCATTCGTCAATTTTCATTTTGAATTTTTATTCCACCCTTCTTGGATTGCATATCAAAGTAAAGTACATATAATTTATCTGACCATTTTAAAACATCAACAACTTTGTATCTATTTTTATCAAAAAAAGGGTTAATAGTTTTTTGGAGTTTATTGATGTTGGCTTTGAATATAGTATTCTGAGCTATTATATAAAGTGTATCGTCATCACTTATATAAATCTTCTCGGGTTTTTTTAACCGGTTTTCATAATTGGTATAGGTTATAAAGTTAGCATTAGAATCAAAAACCTGTATCCTATCATTATTTGTATCAGCAACCAGGATATAACCTTTTGAGTCAACGGCAACATCAGAAGGCGCACTGAATTGAAAAGGTTCCTTACCCATTTTTCCAAACAACATACCAAAGTTACCATCAAAATCCACTTTAACTATCCTGTTATTTGAGGTATCAGCAATATAGATAAACCCTATTCTATCCATTCCTATTCCTTTAGGATTAGCCAGATCTCTTTCAGAGTTTCCAAACTTACCAAACTCCCAAATAACTTTACCATAATTATCCATTTTAACCACTTTAGATAAATAAAAATCCAAGACATAGATAAAACTGTTCTTGTCAACAACGATATCATATGGTTGTCTGAACTGGCCAATACCATTGCCCTCCTTACCCAAGCTGACAATATAGTTTATTTTTTCTTCAGATAAAGAGTACTTTTTCACAACTTTAGAAACACTATCGGTTATATAGAAAGATTTAATAACAGGGTCAAAAGTGAAAGAGGTTGGTTCCAAATTATCCCAATGATAATTATAAACGATATTGATGTTTATCCCCGTTTTACCTCCAAATATAACAAAAAAAATATATATCCCACCCACAATAATAAGCAATACAATTATTACAGTTATTACAGTAAAAACTCTATTAATCATTTATATCCTATACTTTTTAGGAATCCTTCATTAGATGTCCAATTTTCTTTTTCTTTAACCCACAGATCAATATACACTTTTTTATTGAGTAAAAACTGTAACTCTTCTCTTGCCAAAGTCCCCAGTTTTTTAATCATCTTACCGTTTTTACCAATGATAATAGATTTCTGAGATTCCTTTTCAACAAATATCACCGCAGATATATATAGAACGTTGTTTTTTCTTTCTTCTAATGTTTCAACCACCACAACTGTTTTGTAGGGTAACTCTTTATAAGTATAGTTAAACAATTTTTCCCTTATTATTTCAGATATATAGAATTTAAGATTTGCTAAAAAAGGTTGTATACTGTCAAACTCCAAGTGTTCCCTTTGAGGTAAATACTTTTCTATTGTTTCGAGTAATCTATCAATATTTTGTTTTTTCAAAGCACTAATTGGGACTATTTCATCAAATATTTTCAGGTTAGAATATTCTTCAATCGTATTTAAAACAACCTTTCTGTCTTTTAATTTATCTATTTTGTTTATAGTGAGGATTTTAGGTTTTGTAGAATTTTGAAATATTTCCATAGTTATCCTATCACCATGTTCAAAAGGATTAGTAGCATCAACAATAAAGAGTATTACATCTGTATCTTGTAGAGAAGAAATTACTTGATTTATCATTGATTCTGAAAGCTGATTCAGAGGCTTATGATAACCAGGCGTGTCAATAAGTATTATCTGGATATCATCATCGTTCTTATTTTTATAAGTTGTGTATCCATATATGCTTACTCTGGTGGTTTGAGGTTTAGGTGAAACTATGGAAGCCTTAAAGTTAATTATATTGTTAATGAGCGTTGATTTACCAACATTAGGTTTACCAATAATACTAACAAAACCACTTTTTTTCATTCAACTCCCCTAAGGTTTTTATTTTCCTTAAAACAATCACAATCCTGCCAAAAAACTTAAGTAAATTTTTGTAACATAAAAATTTTACATTATTTTAAAAAAAATTCAAAAAATTCTTCATTTTTGATATAAATTTTTATTATGAAAATTATGACAGGAGGATAGAACAATGAACAAATTATTTATAATTTTTTTATCATTGATAATAATTTCAAATTTAGGAGCTACGAAAAATAAATGCTACAAAAATTACAGCTACAAAAGCTACAATAAATCTACATACTACTACAAAAAATCCCAAAACTATTGTAAATATTATGATAATTATTATGATGACTATTATTACATTTACAGATGTCGTATTAGACCACTTTTGGTATGGGACTCATTTAGTGGAAGATACTATACAATGTCAAGTTTCTCATTCCCAAGCAGTTACTATAATACCCACTATAGTTATCCCTCATATAGCTACAATTACTATAATTACTATGATAGCTACTATGATCCATACAGCCTATACGGTTCAGGAATAAAAATAACAATACCAACAGAGTCGTATTACTATGATCACAAAACGAACGAATTCAAGAAAAGTACATACTAAAAGCATACTAAAACAAGGAGAAATTGAAATTTTGTATAAAATATAATACGTAATCAAATTTTAATGAGGAGGTGAGCTTTATTCGATACAAATTCAAGTGACTGAAAAATAACCTTTGAAAGGAGGAGGACTGATGGAAAAAGAGTTGATTCAACCAGTAATCCCTACCTTAGGTAAGCACATAATAGTTGAGCTTTCAGGGTGTAATACCAACAGTATCAATGAAGTCATGAGTGTTGAGAAAACAATGGTGGAAGCAGCAACTCAAGCAAATGCAACAATAATTAAAAGTGTGTTCCACAAATTTTCACCCGTGGGAGTCAGTGGAGTGGTTGTAATTTCAGAATCACATTTGTCAATCCACACTTGGCCAGAATTGGGATACGCCGCTATCGATATATACACATGTGGAAACACAACCAAACCATTTAAAGCCTGCTACTATTTGGCACAAAAATTTAAAGCACAAAAAATAAAAGCAACATATATACTACGAGGAATAGAAAACAAAAGGAAAAACTTTTACACACATAAAATAAAGATAATAGAAGGCAATATAAACGTCCTAAGAGTCTTACCAACAAAAATAAAGATAAATAAATACAAAAACGGGAATGGACATCTAAATACCAAATTGGCACTGGTAGGTGAAAATAAATGAGTTTATTCATAGCAATGGATGATTATGAAAAGTTTGATCAATCTCTTCCACTACAATGGTTATGGTACTATGAATACCACAGTACTTATGAAATACATGCACATGCAATAAAAAATGTCCTATTGAGAACAAAAAGTAAATATCAACAAATAGATATACTCGATACTTTCAACAGTGGAAAAATACTAATCCTAAACAGTGAACCACAATCAGCACAAGTTGATGAATATATATATCACGAAACATTGGTTCATCCGGCAATGATAATGCACAGTAACCCCAAGAATGTTCTAATAATAGGAGGAGGAGAAGGAGCAACCCTAAGAGAAGTTCTGAAATACAAATCCGTAGAAAAAGTGGTAATGGTAGACATAGATGAAGAACTACATAAAATAGCAATAGAGTATCTTAAAGAATGGCACCAAAACTCTTTTTCCAGTAACAAAGTCCACCTCATATTTGACGATGTTAAAAATTATATAAAAAATTGTTCAGAAACATTTGATGTTGTAATCTCAGATCTCAACGAGCCAACAGGAAGCACACCAGCTTTCAAAATATACACATCTGAGTTTCTACAAGAAATAAAGAAGATAAATAACAGAGACAGCATATTCGTTATGCAAGCCTCTGATATGAAAGACCTACTATTTTGGGATTACCGAAAAGATCAAGATGTTCCTCTACTAAAAGATTATGTAGAATTATTCAATACCTTTTTTGAAACCGTAAAAGTTTTCCATACATTTATCCCATCATTCTATAGTGATTGGGCGTTCCTGATAGCAATAAATCAAAAAGTTGAAGAACTGACACCTGAAGAGATAGATAGAAGAATAAAAGATAGAATAAATGGAACGCTAAAATACTATGATTCAGAAACACATAAACTTTTGTTCTCTCTACCAAAATATGTAAGGGAAATAATAAACAACCGCTCGGGGAAAAGCGGTATATAAATCCCCAACAAAAAAATAATGAAAAAAAATATTCATCCACAAGTATATGAAACCATAGTTACCTGCGGTTGCGGTAACTCATTTAAAACAATATCAACAAAAAAAGAATTGAAAGTGGAAATCTGTTCCAATTGTCACCCATTCTATAAAGGAGTTACAACAACCACAGTAGAAGCAAAAGGGAAGATAGAAAAGTTCTTATCAAAATTTGGAAAAGAATATCAACAAAAATTAGCTACAAAACCAACCAAAAAGAAAGTAAAGAAGTGAAGAACAGAAATAGTTTTTCAATCATATTGGCTATACTGATTATAATATTGGGTATATACTATAGACTAATACCCCATCCACCCAATTTCTCTCCATTCATTTCAATAACTGTATTTTCGGGATTTGTCCTAATTAGAAATAAGTATCTTGCTTACTTATTACCATTGATTATTCTTATAACATCAGATTTAATAATAGGAATACATAATCAAATAATTACAGTTTATCTTTCCTTCATAGTTTCAGTCTATCTGAGTGAGTTCTATTTCAAATCTCTAAAATTAGATGCAGAAAATAGTAACCTAAAAAAAGTATTACATGCCAATATCAGTGGTCTAATAAATAGTACTTGGTTTTACTTATTTACCAATTTTGTAGTATGGATAAGTACAAATATGTATTCCAAAAATTTGAATGGGTTAATTGAATGCTATATTATGGCAATTCCATTTTTCAAAAATTCATTAATTTCTTCAATAATATTTACAACAATAATATTTGGAATTTATTATTACTTTCATTTAATGATGGAAAAATTGACCATTGAAACAAAGTAGAGTATTGACACTATGATAGCTGGGAAATTTGATGTCATAGTAATAGGTGCGGGTCATGCAGGTATAGAAGCTGCCATAGCGGCTGCAAAAATGGGTTGCAAAACAGCCATTTTTACGATCCTTCTTGAGAATATTGGTCAAATGAGTTGTAATCCCAGTATTGGTGGTCCAGCAAAAGGACACTTAGTAAGAGAGATAGATGCTTTAGGTGGAGTACAAGGAATGGCAGCCGATCACACAATGATACATATAAGATACTTAAACACCAGTAAGGGGCCTGCAGTAAGAGCTCTAAGATCACAAAATGATAGAAACCTCTACAAAAAATTCATGAGAAATATGTTAGAAAAACAACCAAATCTAATAATCAAACAAGAAGAAATAGAGGAAATACTTGTTGAAAATAATAAAATAGCTGGTATAAAAACAAGAATAGGACTGGTATATTTATCAAAAGCTTTAGTAATAGCCACAGGAACTTTTCTCAGAGGATTAATCCATATAGGGAAAATAAAAATGGAAGGTGGTAGGGCTGGAGAATATTCGGCCAACTACCTAACAGAATCATTACACAGATTGGGTTTTGAAACTGTCAGGCTCAAAACAGGAACACCACCAAGAATACACAGAAACAGTATAAACTATGAAATTTTAAACGTTGTAGAACCTTCGAAAGAACCTGTATTTTTTGAATTCTTCCCAACTATAGAATACCCTCAAAATCAACTCAATTGTTACTTGACCAAAACAACAATTGAGACTAAGAAGATAATCCTGGAGAATTTACATTCATCCCCAATGTATAATGGTGAAATAGAGGCCACAGGGGTAAGGTACTGTCCATCAATAGAAGACAAAATAGTTAAGTTCAGTTCAAAAGATGAGCATCCAATATTTTTAGAACCAGAAGGTTGGGATAATGATGAAGTCTATATTCAAGGTTTTTCAACATCTCTTTCTGCAGAAGTACAGCTGAAAATACTTAGAACTATTGTTGGTTTAGAAAGAGCAGAGATGATACGTCCAGCCTATGCTATAGAATATGATGCTGTGAAACCATATCAAATAGATTCAACTTTACAGACAAAGAAAATAAAAGGATTATTTTTAGCTGGGCAAATAAATGGGACAACAGGTTATGAAGAAGCTGCAGCACAAGGATTATTAGCAGGAATTAATGCGGCACTCTATAGCAAAAATAAAGATTTATTAGTACTCTCAAGAAATAATTCCTATATTGGAACCCTAATAGATGACTTGACAACGAAAGAAATAACAGAACCATATAGAATGCATACATCAAAAGTAGAACACCGGTTATATCTCAGGCACGATAACGCTGATGAAAGATTAACACCAATAGGATACCAATTAGGATTAATAAATGATGATATATATCATAAATTTCAAGAAAAAATTAAAAGTATTGGAAAAGAAATAGATAGACTGAAGAACACTTTCCCTCACAAATATCCGGAATTGAAAAAAGTAATCCAAGAACTGGGATTAGAAAATAGCTACGAAAGCTTATATTCCTTACTAAAAAGACCAGAATTCTCATATGAAAACATTAAAGAATTGGATATAAATAGACCCAAATTGGATAAAGAAATTCAGGAGAGAGTGGAAATAGAAATAAAATATGAGGGATATCTCAAAATAGAGAAAGAAAAAATTGATAGAATGAAAAAATATGAGGAAATGAACATCCCAGAAAATATGAACTTTTTTGAAATAGAACACCTATCATATGAAGCAAGAGAAAAACTAACAAAATACAAACCTGCAACAATAGCACAAGCCTCAAGAATAGCGGGAATTAGAGTATCGGACATCTCCCTATTAATCTCTGCTCTCCAAAAATACAAAAACAAAGATAAACTCAATTGACATGGATAAAAATCTCAACACTCTAAAAAAAATAATGGAAATATTCAAAAAGAAAAATTTGGAAGAGATTGAACTAGAATTCACAGAAGAAGAAAAGACAATAAAAATAAATATAAAAAAGAGCTATATACTTGAAAAAATACCAACTTCATATGAAAGAAAAGATATTCAAATCACTGAATCCATAGGGAACATACACAATGCCGAAATAGAAACTGAGGGTACCATAGTAAAAGCTCCAATAAGTGGTAACTTTTATTTATACCCCTTTCCAGGAGCAGAACCATTCATACAAGAAGGACAGGAAATATCAAAAGGACAAGTAATCTGTATAATAGAATCAATGAAAGTACTAAATGAAATAGAAAGCCCATATAACGGAACAGTCAAAAAGATCTTGGTAGAAAACTCAAAGTTTGTAAAAGAGGGAGATCCCTTAATTATAATCATATAATAGTGTTTCAAAAACTCAAAACCAACATTTCAAACTTACCGAAATATTTATTAAAGCTAACCAAAAAGTATTCCAACAGGTTGATCTTTGGACAAAACAGATCAATATTCAAAGGAAGTGGTATAGAATTCGTAGATATAAGAGAGTATATAGAGGGGGACGACCCAAGGTACATAGATTGGAATGTAAGTGCAAGAATGAATGAGTTATTTGTCAGAAACTTTCAAGAGGAAAGAGAAATCCCCATTTATGTTATCATAGATCTTGATAGTTCACTTTTCTTTGGTACCAAATCAAAATTGAAAATAGAACTACTTGAAGAATTACTAGCAATAGTCATGAACTTATCTTTCACTTTATCAGAGAGGTTTGGAGCTATAGTTGGTTTCAAAAATGAGTTAGCATTTTTCAGACCATCAAAAAATTTTTCAGAAACGTATAAAATTCTACTCTTTATTGACAACATAATAAAAGACTTCAAAAAAAATAAAGATAAATACTGGAATGCAAATAGTAATATTGAAAAGCTGTTGAAAATTGTTAACGAATATATCAAAAGAACATCCACTATAATAATATTTTCAAGCTTTGTAGATATAAAAAGTTTTGAAAAAATAGAGAAATATCTGAGAACAATAAAGAAAATAAAAAATAATGAAGTTTTTGTTTTCAAGTTGACAGATCCATCTGAAATAAATCTACCTGCAATAGGGAGAATAAATATAAAAGACCCATTTACCCAAAAGATTTCTTCCATAGATATAACTCCAAAGTTGGTAGAAGAATTTCGAAAAGAAGCACTAAATAAAATAAATAGAATCAATCAAATATGCAGAAGAAATAATATCGTTTTCATAAATTTTTCAACTTCTGACAATATTGAAAACAAAATAATAGAGTTTCTGAAAAGAAAATAACAAAAAATCATTTTCAATGATCCTTGAAATAAATACCGTAAACTTCATTTATAAAATCACAAAGAAATACAAAAAACAAATAAATAGTATCAAAGATCTGTTTAAAATAAGCGAAATCCCAGAAGAAGAGTGGGAAAAAGTTATATACGATAACATAATAAAATACATATGGCTAATGGGAATATGGCAAAGAAGCAAAACGTCAAAAAAAATAGCCCTAAAAAATGTAAACGAATACAGACCATTGATTGAAAACATAAAAGAAGAAGATATTTTAGGTTCGGCATACTCTATTACAGATTACATACCTGATCCATTAATTGGAGATTTCAGTGATCTTTTAAAAGTCAAAAAAATACTCAATAAACACAAAGTTGGTTTAATCTTAGATTTCATACCAAACCATTTTGGAATAGATAATAACTATTTGAACAACGACATATTTATGGAGACAGATTTTGAAGGATACCTTAGAAATCCTCATTTGTTTCATGTTGATACTAACAATAGTAAAGTGAGGTATATAGCTTATGGCAAAGATCCTTTTTTCCCACCATGGATAGACACACTACAAATAAATATATTTTCCTCAAAAGCAAAGAAAACACTTCTAAAGAATTTGAAAAAAATATCAAAATACGCAGATGGGGTTAGAGTAGATATGTCAATGCTTCTACTTAAAAACATATTCTACAACAACTGGAAAGAATACTTAAAAATAGAAAATATAGAAGCTGAAGAGGAATTTTGGCACATAGCAACAAGTACAGTTGATCTTACATTCATTGCAGAGTGTTATTGGAACACAGAAAACAAATTACTTAATATTGGATTTGATTATACATATGATAAGAGGTTTTTAGATGCCATTCATAATATTATTAACAACTACAACACTCAAGAAGTTAGATACTTGATTTCCCTTGATTTTAATTTTCAGAAGAGAATGGTTAGATTCTTAGAAAACCATGATGAACTGAGAATAGCCAACAAGATTGATCAGCATAACAGTTCATGTATCCTAACCTTATTTTTTACCTGCTTGGGACTAAAAATGGTGTATTGGGATCAATTTGAAGGACAAACAGTTAGAATACCTGTTCAAATATTAAGGTCCAAAGACATATACAAACCAATCCCCTTATACCAAAAATTTTTAGAAATTTATAAAAAAATAAAAACAATAATCGAGGAAGGAGAATTCATTTTATTCAAACTAAACCGAGTATTTGACGAAAGCTTCCAAAACTTGATAGCCTACGGATACAAACAGAATAACAAAATACTGATAGTAGTAATTAACTTTTCACCCTTTTACTCACAAGGTATAATAAATATAAAAGACACCTATCCCAAAAATGTGTTGAATATAGAAGAAAAAGAAGCAATATTAGTTGAACTTCTGAAAGGAGAAAGATACTACAGAAACATTGAAAATTTACATGTAATACTTGATCCATTTCAATCACAAATTTTCCTGTACGAAAGATAATAAGATTAAATCAAACCAACAAGAAGGTAAGAAAATCACTTAGTAAAATAAAATTAGTAAAATAAAAATTATAAAGGGAAAAATTAACAATGACAAACAATGACATAAAAGTAATAAAAATAGGAGGTAGCATTTTCAAACAAGAGAATCTACTCAATATAGCTCAGTTCATTGTCAGCAATTTTGAACCTTATAAAACAATAGTTGTTGTTTCGGCTTTAGGAAGATCCCCTTACCCATATTCAACAGACAGTTTACTAAGCCTTTTTACACCTTTCAAGATTCATAACTATAATACCTTAATGGAATTATCAAAATCTTTTGTTGTTTCATGTGGAGAGAATATAGCAACAGGTCTACTATCATTTGCAATAAACTACCTGAATCCTGAGTTTAAAGCCATACCATTAAACGCTTTCCAAAGTGGAATAATAACAACACAAAATCCAATAAACTCAGATATAGTAGACGTAAAAATAGAAAATATCACAAATTTAATAGAAAACAAATTCACTCCTGTAATCTGTGGATTCCAAGGAGTCAGCCCAGAAGGGTATATAACCACTTTGAAAAGAGGTGGAACTGACATAACTGCAGCATACATAGCCAAATTTATAAAAAGTAAAGAAATACATATAATAAAAGATGTTGACGGACTAAAAAGTGCACCACCAGAAATAATCCCTAACAGTATAACAATAGAAAAATGTCATATGGACGAGCTTGCAGAAGCATCATACAATGGTAATCCCGTTATAAATCCAGAAGCAATAAGCCTACTTCAACAAACAAATATCAAAATATTTATCAGATCTATATTTTCCGACAAATATACAACCAGTGGCAAAGATATAATCTCTCAACATTTGGTAAGTAACTTATCTATCAAAGAAAACATAACCAAATTTGTTATTTTTCTTCCTCCACATATAAAAAGTAAAACCCAAATATTGGATACCTGCTTACATGATATATATCAAAATCAAATAAGTTTAGATTTTATAAATTTGGACATCCTTAACAACATCGTGTCATTCATAGTAGATAATCAACAAGCAGAGAAAGTTAAAAGTATCCTACAAAATATACCACTGAACTTTAAAACCACACAGAAATTATCAAAGGTTGGAGTTATAGGTTATAACATGAGAGGTAAACCCGGAGTAATGTATAGAATAAACAAAGCACTACTAAAAGAAAAAGTGTTCATATTACAGGCACAAGATTCACATATAAGCGTCTCTTTATTAATCCCAAACAAATTCATAGATACCACAATAAAATCATTACACAAGGAATTTTTTGAATAATCAAAATCAAGGTTATTTTTAATAAAAAGAGTTTATTATAATTTAACAAAAGATTGATTAATTTACAAAAATTTAACATTAACTGGGCTTGTTCAAAAGAAATTTTTTGATATACATATTATATGGAGGTGATTTTCAAGTGACCAGGTTAATCATAGTTTCGTTTGTTTTCATGGGGCTTGTTATTTTCATAGCAAAAGGGGGTATGTCTGTACAAAAAGATGCAATAGGATTTGTAATGAACGATAGTTCGTACACCACTTTTGTTAATCAAATACCACCTACACAAATGAACAGTTACTTGAATTTTTTAGGAGTAAGTAATCTCAGGTTTGCCACAATCAATCTACCTTCAAGTAACCAAAACAATACAATATATCCCTTCAACATTGTTAACAACAGTACCCTAAGGTTAGCAGAAGCAAGACTCAACAATTCAGTTGTTGGTAATGCATGGGAAATTAATATAGATAATAATAATAACTCTATATTAACATTTTCGAGAATTATAAATGATATAAATTTTCAACAACCTTTGCTAACCAATCCTGGGGGTAACTACATTGCAACCATATCTTGGGATCCAAATATATCCGGTTCAACAGCGTGGGGAATAGCATACAGTAGAAGCATATACAAAGTATATAAAAATGGGGCAAATATTGTGAGCGAACAAAAATATACTGGTAACGAGAGTGGTGGTATATCTTCAGCAATTGGAGACTTCAACAACGATGGTAAAGCAGATTTATTTGTAATTAAAACCAACGAAAATGACCAATCTCCAACATCAGTTTCAGAAGCAGCTATTTTTATACAAGGTAATAATGAAACATTCTCAAAAAATATAATAAATACTTCTTCATGGAATCAAGGACAAACAAAAGTAGATATTAAGTGGACTGCAGGTTCAATTGTATCAAATTTTCAAAAATATGATACTAATTTAGGAAAATACATAACAGAAAAATTTGATTACAACAATGATGGTAAACAAGATGTATTAATAGCATCTGCAGATGGGGCAGTTTATGCAATACCCAACCAATCACAAGGAAACACAATATCATTTGGTTCTCCAATAAAATTGGTAACAACAGGTGTAAAAACAAAAGATATGGACGATACTTTTAACGGAGCACAAGTCATTAATGCAGGGGATATAAATAAAGATGGTATAGTTGACATAATAGTAGGAAGTACAGATAGTCCAAAACTGTATATTTATCACGGTAAATTAGATAATCAAGGAAGGATCTATTTTGGAGGTAACAATGCAAATAATCAAAGCTCTCCCGATGTTATACTATATGACGGACAAATAAGTGGTAGTCAAAGAATCGCACAGAGAAATAATAACACAGTAGAAAGTAGCGAATACAGAGGTCCAAATACTCAGAGAAACAGTAGCGGTAATGGAAACCCTTTATCAGAATATACAGGCGGAGCAACAAATATAGTACTGGCTGATATAAACAGGGATGGAGAATTAGACATTCTTATAGCAACTGATAATTGGCAATTTTCTCCAACTCATTACAAAATAGGAAATGGGACAAACCAAACATTTGATTTATCAATAAGACATACAGACAGAAATGCAACAATAAGTAAAACAGGAGGAAGAGTATTCTTCATGGTCAGAAACCCAACAACAGGAAGGTACAAGAACTACTTTCTTGGACAGTATGCTATAACAAGTGATAATCAAAATGCTGATTTTGATAACGCCACAATAGCTAACTTTAGTGGTCCAACATCAATTGATTTTATTGCAACAGATGGAAACCATGCCCAAACTTTATTCACCTTTTTACAAGCAGGTAATATGTATAATAATGCAGATAGGTTTATAATAGAAAGCAAGGATCTAATAGCTAAAGGAGGAACTAGTGCAAATTCATTTGATTTCAATAGTAATTCATTTTACATAAAAAGCATAACTCTAAGAATTACAGGTTCATTTAATGGAATACCAACATCAATAATGGTAGCTAATAGAATAGAAAATAATAATCCTTTATACACTACTATACAGATACCAAATAATTTTCTAAACACAGTATACAACTCAACAAATCCTTTAACTATAGATATAGATTTTTATCCTACGGATAGTAACAGTGTTAGGTATAGGATAAACAATGGTAATTGGCAACCATTACAAACAAATAAAACCCGAGGATCATCAATTGTGTATAGGATTGAATTTGACACTTCAAACACTGATTTCAAAGAAGAGGTTAATACTTTAACAGGACAAAGAGTAATAGGATTAAAA
>JAOABG010000023.1:0-1763 GCA_026418475.1 bacterium
GAGCTAATGATGCCCTAGCCAATCCACAAAAATATACCAATCCAAACAATGGAAGATCAGGTAATGGAGAGCAATGGGATATGTGGTGCTTAGGATTTGTAAATACAATGGCAGAAAGAAAAGATCCAGCTCTTCACAAACCCAGTGCCAAAGAAAGCTATCATCAACTTCAAAAAGATGGTAGAGTAAGAACAGATTGGGAAAACATGACTCCAGGATCATATGTACTCTGGAAAAATGGTCAATATGGACATATAGCAATATACACAGGAGAAAGAAACGAAAAAGGAGAACCAATGATCATAACCACTGGATGGGACGGATGGAGTGGGCTACATAAAGTACCACTATCCGAAATAGAGAGAAGAATAGGAAAAGCTGATGGATATGCAGCTCCCAAACTATAATTATAAATACCCATAAACCCTATAAAATATATAATCTATTTCAGTAGAGGTAATCTTCTTTATCATTTGATTATCAATGTTTATTACCCAATCAAAATCTTCTGTCAAATACATTTTAATATTTATCCCCGGTGCGTTCAAATCCACATAACCAATTGATCTTCTATTGACAACATTCTGTTGTAGTTGTATAAATGAAGCCGACAAATACTTTCCATTCTTATTTATTGTCAAGGTAGTGGTTGAAAAATTAACCTGAGCATTTATTTTTTGAGCACGATAATAAAAAGCACTAAAAAGATCAAAAACTTTTATTTCTGTGTAAGTATTTTTTGATATCATAGTTATAATTTATTTATGGATAAAAATATACCTTCAGTAGATAATATTTAAATAATTTAAATTTCTATAGGGATTGAAGCTTCATTTTCAGAAATATAAAATCATGGGTAATGTAAAGAAACTATCAGAAGAGGTTTTTTCCAAAATAGCTGCTGGAGAAGTCATAGAAAAACCATCAAACGTACTAAAAGAATTGA
Organism: bacterium; assembly: GCA_026418475.1. Taxonomy (GTDB): domain Bacteria; phylum DRYD01; class DRYD01; order DRYD01; family DRYD01; genus DRYD01. Next base: position 947 of record JAOABG010000023.1, read on the forward strand.
TTGAAAACTCAATAGATGCAAATTCCACAGTAATCAATGTCAGAATTCTAGGGAATGGATTGAAATTGATTGAAGTCAGAGACAATGGGATAGGAATAGAAAAAGACGACTTACCATTAGTAATAGAACGATACACCACAAGCAAAATAAACAATGAAAAAGATTTACTTAAAATTCAAACCTATGGATTCAGAGGAGAAGCTTTATACGCAATATCAAAAATATCAAACTTACAAATAATATCAAAAACCCGTAATCAAGATAAAGCATACTTGCTTACATCATCTGAAGGTAAAATTTTAAAAATAGAACCCACCAATTTCAACCACCAAAGCGGGACCATCATAAAAGTAATAGATCTATTTTTCAACACTCCAGTAAGAAAAAATTTCCTATCCTCAGAAAAATTGGAACTGTATAACCTAACCAACACTTTTAAACATTTCTCTTCAATAAATAACAATATATTATTTTCACTTCATATAGAAGATAAACTGAAATACAACTTCATACCTACAACACCAGAATCAAGAGTTAGAGAAGTATTTAAACTGAAAGAAGTCCAACAAGAAAAAATAGAATTGGAAAACTACAGAATAACCCTAATCTTATCCAAAGAATACAAATACAACGAAAAGCTAACAACTTACAAGAATAACTTCTTTGTATTTGTAAACAAAAGAATAGTATTTATAAATGAAATAGATAGAATAATTGACTCACAAAGTCAAATACTAAAATATCTGGAGAAAATTAATAAGGAGCAAGACGGATATGATGAAATATGAAATTGAGCATGCCCGGGGTGGAAATGTAG
>JAOABG010000023.1:1773-19039 GCA_026418475.1 bacterium
GAAAGAGGGAAAATAGAGGGTATCATCTCAATTGAAGCTCCACCCGATGAGGTGGACTCAAGTATCCACCCCAGAAAATTAGAAGTCAGATTCATAAAACCATTGCTTCTCAAAAACTTATTACAAAAAGCAATCAAAAACTTCATCAATAACCATATAATATCAAAAATTATAATAGATTTAACACAAGAAAACAAAGAACAAAAAGAAAATACCAATTGGTACAAATCAATAAACCAACTGGTAAAAAAATTAGAAGAAAAAGTGGAAAAATTACCAAATATCACAGAAACCCAAATATCTACCAAACAACAATTTCAAGCACCCAACAAACCACAAATTTTTGAAAAAGACAATGAAAAAGAAATCTTAAAAGAGGTAAAAATTCTGCATTACTGGGACAACTGCTATTTTCTTGCACTGTTTGAAAATAATTTTTTCGTGGTAGATCAGCACAACGCATCAGAAAAAATAATATACTCTCACTTGGTAAAAAAAGTAATAGACAATGAAAACGTGGTAACCCAAAAACTACTAATTCCAATAAACATAGAAATAGAAAACAATAATGAAAATATAAATCATACATTGGAATTCATAGAAAAAATTCATTTCCAATTCAATATCAAAGAAGCTAAAGATAAAAAAATCATGGAAATTATTTCTTACCCAATAATAATAAATATTAATTCTGTTAGAGAAACTATAAGATTCATATTTGATAATTTTGAAGAAGGAATCATAGATGATGAGGAAGTTTTGAGGAACTTCTTAGCAAAAATCTCTTGCAAATCAGCAATAAAAAAAGGGCAAAAATTGTCAAATGAAGAATTACAAAAACTTTTTAACGATCTGTTATCAATAGATAATCTGAACCCTCATTTTTGTCCACATGGAAGAAACGTAATGATAAGAATATCCTTTGAAGATATAAACAAGATGTTTGAAAGGAAAAAATGACTATAGGTTTTTTATTTCAGAAATCAACTTTTTGAGTGTTTCTTTAGCGTCTCCAAAAAGCATTCTGGTTTTTGAATCGAAAAACAATTCATTATCAACTCCAGCAAATCCAGGTCTCAAACTTCTCTTCATAAAGATTATATTTTGTGCTTGGTCAACCTCAAGTATGGGCATACCATACAATGGACTATTTGGATTATTCTTAGCAGCGGGATTAACTATGTCATTGGCTCCTACAACAAGAACAACATCTGTTGTCTTAAACTCTGGGTTTATCTTTTCCATCTCATAAAGTTTAGAATAATCAACTTTAGCTTCAGCCAACAGAACATTCATATGTCCAGGCATTCTACCAGCCACCGGATGTATGGCATACTTAACTTCAACACCTTTTTTCTCAAGTAGTTCTTCTATTTCATGAACTTCATTTTGTGCATTTGAAACTGCCATTCCATAACCAGGAACTATAACGACTTTTTTAGAATAACGCAGTAGTATAGCAGCATCTTGGACCCCAATTTCTTGGATATTCCCTTTCTCAAATTTTGATGTTTGATCCACCCCACCAAATCCACCGACAATCACTCCCCAAACAGTTCTATTCATCGCTTTAGCCATTAAAATCGTTAATATTGTTCCAGAAGCACCAACCAAAGTTCCAGAAACTATCATGGCATTATTGTCTATTGCGAATCCAGCTACAGAGGCAGCCAAACCTGTAAAAGCGTTCAACAGAGCTATAACCACAGGCATATCAGCACCACCTATAGGAAAAACTCCACTGAATCCCAGAGTACCCCCTAAAATAAATAACATAATTAGTAACCAGGGTGAAGGTTTTAAAATCAAAATAACAAAAACCAAAAAAATGGAGATAATCAATCCCAAATTAAAGATTCTGATAGCCATGGACTTTTTAGACTTTTCAAACATTCCCCAAAGCTTAGCCATTGCCAACATACTACCGACAAAAGAAACGCTTCCTATTGCTCCACTAAATCCTGCACTAATTATAAAAAACTTATCCAGATTCGATTTGTGAAAAAACTCCACCACGGAAATAAGAGCAATAGTTAACCCTCCCATTCCATTAAAAAATGAAACCATTTGAGGCATCTCAGTAAACTTAACAGCCTGAGCCAAATAAACCCCAACAAAACTCCCAAGAATTATAGCCAAAAGTATAAACCCAAGATTCCCCAAACTAACAGTACTATGAAAAAAAGTGAATACTACCGCAATAATCATACCAACGAAAGAAACAATATTTCCCCTGATAGCAGTTACTGGATTACCCATATACTTTATACCCAGTATAAAAAGAAAAGCACTTATTAAGTATCCCAATTCCCTGATAACATCAATCATTTATTATCCTCTTTTTTAAATTTTTTTAACATTCTGTGGGTAACAACATATCCACCAACAACATTAAGAGTTCCCACAAAAACTGCTATGAAACTAACGATTTTCAAAAAAGTATTATCAGCTGTTAGAGCAACAATACAAGCACCAACCACAACTATACCATGTATAGCATTCGTAGCAGACATTAATGGGGTATGAAGTAAACTGGGAACCTTATTTATCAATTCAAATCCCAAAATTATAGCCAACACAAAAATGTAGGCTTTAGCAAAAATTATGTCCATTTATCCAACATCTCCTTTATTCTATTGTTAACAACCTGTTTATTAAAAATCGGAATAACATTTCTATCTATTTCATCGTCAAAATCTGGTTTTATTTCGTTACTTCCTTTAGAAATATGGGATAAAAGGTTGTAGACATTTCTTGAGTACAACTTACTTGAATCCAATGGTACCAATCCAGGAAAATTGGTATAACCTATAATAGTTTTATTATTAGTAAATATCACTTTATCTTTTTGTGTTAGCTGACAGTTCCCACCAGAAGAAGCAGCTAAATCCACTATAACAGTTCCTATCTTCATTTGACTTACCATTTCTGCAGTAATCAGCAAAGGAGCTTTTTTGCCAGGAACAGCAGCAGTTGTTATAATTACATCACTTTCAACCACAAACGGATACAATATTTCTCTTTCTTTTTGTATAATTTGCTCATCAACTTCTTTAGCATAACCTGATTTATCTTCAAATTCTTCGAGTTGGAATTCTATATAGTTGCCTCCAACACTTTTTATTTGTTCTTTAGTTGCTGGTCTTGGGTCAAATCCCCAGACGTTTGCTCCCAATCTCTTAGCTGTGGCTATGGCCTGCAATCCTGCAACACCAGCACCAACAACCAAAACTTTAGCAGGAGTTATCGTACCCCCAGCAGTCATAAGCAATGGAAACATTTTTATAGAATAATCAGCTGCAAGCAAGACAGCCTTATATCCTGCCACCGTAGCCATTGAACTCAAAACATCCATACTCTGAGCACGTGATATCCTTGGAATCAACTCCAAAGCAATATAATTAACAGATTTGGTAACCAAATTTCTAATAAATTCAACATCAAAAGGATTATATAACCCAATAACATATGAACCATCCTTAACATGTCCAATTTCTTCAAACCTATTAATGGCAAGGATAATGTCGGATTTTATAATATCTTCCCTTTTTTTTATTTGAACACCAACTGAAGAATAATCATGATTACCAAATCCAGCATTGATTCCAGCGTCCTCTTCAACCCAAACATCAAAACCTTTATCCATCAAACTTTTGGCATCCTGAGGAACAAGAGAAACCCTTTTGTCCTCTTTCTCTTTAAGTACACCTATAATCATTACACTTTCGATTGTACAGAGCTCGCCTTAGCAAAAGCCTGTTCCAAGTCATCTATTATATCATTAACATTTTCAATTCCCACAGATAGCCTAATCAAATTGGGTGGAATACCCTCAACACCTTTATGTGTAGAAAAATGAGGAACACAGATTAAAGATTCCACACCACCCAAACTAACAGCGTGATTAATAATCTTCAAATTTGAAATGAACTGTCCTATTTGTGATCGATGAAAATCAACGATGAAACCAATTGTTCCTCCAAACCCTCTAACACTCGTACTTATATAATCTTTTTCACAAAGTGCAGGGTACAATATTTTAGAAACAAAACTCTTGGTTTTTAAATACTCAATAATCTTAAAACAGTTTTCCTGATGTTTACGCATCCTCAAAGGTAAAGTTTTTAATCCCCTCAGAACAAGATAACTGTCAAAAGGAGAAAGAGCATTCCCAAAGTTATTGCGATATTCCCTTATTTTTTCAAACAATTGTTGATTGTTGAGCATAACAGCACCAGCCATACAATCACTGTGACCATTGATGTATTTAGTGGCACTATGAACAACAATATCAACACCATCATCAAGAGGATTGTAGAAATAGGGAGAAAGAAAAGTATTATCGAAAACCACCACAGTTTCTGGATTATTTTCCTTTATCCTTTTAACAACCTTTTTTACATCTATCATTTTCATCAGAGGATTAGTAGGCGATTCCAACCAAACCAAAGAAACATCTTCTCTTATTTTAAAGTCGCTTGTAAAATCAATATAATCAACCACGATATTATATTTAGGTAAAAAGTGATTAAATATTTTTTTGGTAACTGAATACAAATCATCAAAAGCAGCAATCATACAATTGATGTTAATAATAGAAAAAATAACGGAGGTTATTGCAGCCATACCACTTGAGAAAACCAAACAGTAATTGGCTTTCTCTGAGTAAGCCAACTTCTTCTCCAAAGCTTCTCTGGTCTGATTATCGTATCTTTGATAGAAATGTCCGGTTGGTTCAAGATCTTGTAATTGATAAGTAGACGTTAAGTGAATAGATTTAACTACATCACCCCAAATGTTATCACTATATGGTTTCTCAGCCAAATGAATAACAGAGGTTTCAAAATTCATTTTCCCCTCCTATTATCACTTTATCTATGATTGCAGATCCAATTAATATATCTTGCTTATAGAATACTATAATTTGTCCTGGAGTTATAGCAAGTTGGCTTTCATAGAATTCAACTTCCAGAGTTCGATCATCCAATTCTCTTACCTTACATTCAGAAGGCTCATGTGTGTATCTTATTTTAGCGGATAGACCATCAAGTTCTTTGATTATCCAATTGGTTTTCGTGGCTATTAATTTTTTCTGATAGAGATCTTCTTTTTGACCAACAACTATTTTATTATCATTTGCGTCTATATTTATCACATAAAGTGGCTTAGAATTTGATATTTTTAATCCCTTTCTTTGACCTATGGTATAAAAGTGAATTCCCTTATGATATCCTAAGACTTTTCCTTGTTTATCAACTATAACTCCATTTTCAATATTTTGCCCCTTGAATATTTCAATATATTTTGATGAGATAAAATTTTGACTGTCAGGTTTGTTATATACATTCAAACCATAGTACTTAGAAATCTGTCGTGTCAATTCCTTATCATTGATGTATCCAAGAGGAAACAATGATTTGGTTATATGAAACTGATTGAGATAAGAAAGATAATATGACTGATCTTTTTTGAGATTATTGGCCTTTGCAAGAGTATTGATGTTTTTGTAGGTTACTCTTTTAACGTAGTGACCAGTTGAAAAGTAATCGAATCGTATATTAGATTGGCAAACTTTATCAAGTAGGTACTCAAACTTCATTTTCCAATTGCACATAACACATGGATTGGGTGTCTTACCACTTAGGTATTCACTTTTGAAATATTCCAGAACAGTTTTCTCGTACTCATCGGAAAGATCAACACAATAAAAGGGAACATTAAGAGCTTTACAAACCTTCTCTGCGTCCTCTATATCCTGATATTCTTCAGGTCCAAAACATCCATGAACCGATGACTCAATTTGGGATAAAATCTGCGAATATTTTTCATTCCATATCTTCATCGTGATACCTAAAACTTGGTAACCCAGTTCTTTAAGGATAGCTAAGGTTGAGGAAGAGTCAACTCCTCCACTGAGCCCAACAGCAATAACTGAGTTCTTGTCTACACCAATTTTACCAAATTCTAACTGAATGGTGTTTAATAAACATTCATATTCTCTTTCAAAATCGGTATACGTAATCATATATTATCCTGACTCAGAGGAGTAACGTTTCTATTTTCTGGGGAAATTATTTCATCTATTATTCCGTATTCCTTTGCTTCTTCTGCAGACATGTAATAATCTCTATCAGTGTCTTTCTCTATTTTTTCCAGAGGCTGTGAAGTATGATTTGATAAAATTTCATTTATTATTCTTTTTAGTCTACTAATTTCCCTTGCATGTATCTCTATATCAGTGGCCTGTCCTCCTATACCTTTGATCCAAGGTTGATGGATCATAATTCTGGAGTATGGTAGTGCAAACCTTTTACCTTTAGCTCCGCCAGCGAGAAGAACAGCAGCAGCGCTGGCAGCCATACCAACACATATAGTAGAAACATCTGGCTTAATAACTCTCATTGTATCATATATAGCTAAAGCTGCAGATATACTTCCACCAGGACTGTTAATATACAAATCTATGTCTTTGTCAGGGTCTTCTTTTTCCAAAAAAAGTAATTGAGCAATTATTAGATTCGCCAAATGATCCTCAATAGCATCACCTAAAAAAATTATTCTCTCTTTGAGAAGTCTGGAAAATATATCGTAAGATCTTTCTCCTCTTGGGGTTTGTTCAACAACAATTGGAACCAATGTGTTCCTTATTATGCCAATATCTTTCATATAATATTACCTCCTCAATTCATAAAATTTTATAAATATGAATTGTTTCCTTTTGAAACAAAAATTGAGTAATCTTGGATTGGGCGGAATAGGGATCGAACCTATGACCTCCTGCTTGTGAAACAGGCGCTCTAACCACTGAGCTATCCGCCCTTATCTCCTAATAAAAATTTCCCATAAATATCAAAAAACCTTCATAAAAGGAATAAAGCACAGAATCAAGAATTATTTCATGGGGAGTATTTTAGTGGAGGTGTTTTATGTATCGTATATTGTTTTCTTTAGTTTTTTTTATTGTGGGGTTAGTTTTCAGCCAGTCTCTACAAAAAGCAGATTTGCTATATAATGATAACAAATTCTCAGCATATATAATAAACAATACATCTTATCTATCCAAAGAGGATCTAGCTTACATAATAGGATCTCCAATAAAATGGGATAACGAAGAAAAGATAGTTATAATAGATAATATGAGAATATATACAAAAGTTCTAATTTACAAAAGCCAAATGTTATTGGGCATAAAGGAAATACTTCAACCTTTAGGATACCAAATAAAGTGGAATCAAAACACAAGAACAATAACCATAATACCCCCAATAAACAAAAACAAAGACCACAAAGCAAATATCAAAATAGAAAAAAATACTAATAATACTAATAACACTGATGATAAACCCAAAGAACAACAAAAATATGAAATACCTTTTATTAATAATGGAAAAAATAAAGAACAAAGTGGAGTAAAACCAGACCAATCTTTACAGATAGTTTTCATCCCACGCTCAGCTTTTAATGAAGAATATAAAGTGACAGTAAGTGATATGAAAGAAACTAAAATCTATAAGGGAACATACAACGCACAAAGTGGATATAAATTTGTAATAATAAATGTGTCTCAACAAAACCTGTCAAACAAAGTTCAGCTATACACTGGTAAATTCACATTATTTGATAACAGAAATACTAAATATGAATACATTGAAGGATTAAGTAGTTACGTTTTACAAATACTAATGCCAATGGGGATAAATTTCGGAACTTTGGTATTCGAAATACCAGAAGTATCTATACCATCAAAGTTAATACTTGAAACCTACGGTTCAACACCAATAGTTATTAATCTTCTATAGAAGGTAAACAATTTATTTTTATAGAATAAGAATCTTATAGAATAAGAATAGCCGGGGTGGCGGAATAGGTAGACGCAGGGGACTTAAAATCCCCCGGAGGTAAAACCTCCATGCCGGTTCGAGTCCGGCCCCCGGCAAAAAACAAAGATGGATATAGACTACCTATGTGAACTATCACACATAAAACTCAATGAAAAAGAAAAAAACATAATATCACAGGATATACAAAAGATAATTGGTTTCTTTGATAAACTCCAAGAACTAAATATACAAACAGAAGAGTACTATTATCCACAACATTTAGGAGAAACCAAATACAATCAAAACATAATTAATGAAATCAATTTTAAAAGTTTTCTGGATAAAAACTCATTCAATGAAGGAAACTACTTTAAAATACCACCAATACTAAAAAACTGATTTCAGGAGGTAAAAAATGTTAAAAAAAGAAGAAAAAGAAGAAATAATAAAACTAATCCAGTTACATGATAAAGATACAGGTTCTGCAGGTGTCCAATACCTGCTTCTAACAGCAAAAATAAACAGTTTAGAAGATCACGTTAAAAAACACAGGAAAGATAGGCAAACACATAGAACATTACTCAAACTATACGCTAAAAGAAGAAAATTGAGAAAATATCTAATAGATAATTATCCCAACATTTACACCAAAATAAGGGAAATGTTATAGGGGGGTAAAAATGGAGTTTGAACAAATATTAGATCATTTCATTTATAATCTCAATCAACTCAGAATATCTGTAGGAGATAACATAGTATTTTCCAAACTTAACGCTAATCTAAAACCGATAAATACAGACTTTTTTAACAATACTTTGTATAGTGAAATACTAAACCTGTATTTATCCAAATTTTCTAAGAATGTTGAACATGATTCACCAATAATACAAATATTTCAAAATAATATACAGAATATAAATGAGTTGGGTTTAGAAGAATTACAGGATTATTATCAAGTAGTTTCTGCAGTAATTATCTTTGTCAACGATTTACTTAATTCTCTGAGAAGAGAAAAACAAAAAGGATTTAAAACTGTAGATTTTTTCTTACTTACAGAAATTCAAAACGAATTTCCTAAAATAAAAGAAAAAATAGTTTCAAATATTGTTTCTAATTTAGAAAGCTTTATCAAAATAAGGGGAGATTACATAGGAGAAGAAATAAAACACAACGCATTAGAAATAATAAACCGTTTGAAAAACGAACAATTACAAATAGAAAAGTTCCAAGAAATTGACGAATTATTTTCAGATATCATAAGAAGAGTTCAAGATTATGAATATTATATCATTTCAAAGGATAGAGCTTTTACTGTGGTTCCTAGCTCATACATATGGTTTGAATTTCTTATCCACACGTATTATCTTTATGAAAACCAAATAAATATTAATTCATTTATTGAATTATATGAAAAAAGATTAATTCCATCATTCGGAATCTGCAAAACTTGGTATAAAAACTTTTACAATAATATTTTTTGCAGATCTTCTCTAAAAGTTAATACATATGGAAATATCATTTATACAATAGAAGAAGTAGAAAAATATCTTTCGTCTTTATTTATAGAAATAAAAGAAAAGTATCCGGAAAAAGTGGAAATAGATGACCAAAATCTTTCGAATAAGATCATATTTCTTTTACAGAAAACGGAAGAAATTCAAAGTTTCTCAAAACAATTTGATACAAATAAGCTTAAAGGGACAGGAATATTTGAAAATTTTTATTCAATCCTAAAAGAAGTGTTTGCAGAAAGGGAAACCATACTAACACTGTACGATTTTTATAATTCACTAAGTTCAACTATAAGTTATTTAGAGGAATACGAACCAGACTTTTTAACACCATTAGATAAAAGAGTTATTGAAAATAAAGAAAAATTTGAACAGATCTTGGAACTTATCTTGAAATACATTCAAGAATTAAACAAAGACTATTTAGTTGATTTAGCAGAATATTTTGAGACAAATATAGAATCCATAATTATCAGTGTAAGAGAAGATTATAGCAAATTAGAAAAATTATTAGAACCTGAAAAAATAGTTTGTATAAATTGTGGATACCAAAATGAACTCTATACTGATTCATGTGTAAAGTGTGGGAAAAAACTAATAAAGGTCCATACGGAACCAAAAAGTACAATAAAAACCATTTTTTCAAAATTAGCAAAGATAACAAATTCCAGTGAAATATCGTCTTACGCAGTTATACTGATGAACATACTAAATAATTCCTTATCCACATTAGAGAATATAAGAGTTTCCATAGAGGGTATCAAGTTTGAGGAATCCCAAAGTGATTTTATTACAGAACTAATAAATAAAATGAATTCAGTCATAGAAGATATTATTATAATAAGAGAAAAAATATCATTCATTATAAATAATGAAATCACTTTGGAAGAATTTGATGAAATAATAACAGAAATTGAACCCATAACAGATGAATTGGATAAAAAAATAGAGTACCTGTATTCAACTGTTAAGTCTTTAATAGAAACCTAAGGGAGGTAAGAATTTATGAAGTGGATATACTTTTTTGACGAAGGAAATGCCAATATGAGATTACTTCTTGGGGGTAAGGGTGCTAACCTAGCGGAAATGACCAATCTTGGACTACCGGTTCCACCAGGTTTCACCATAACTACAGAAGTTTGTAAACTTTATTTATCCGATCCATCAGGAACAATGGAGAAACTAATGCCCCAAGTGAAGAATTCAATCGCCGAGTTAGAAAAAAGGATTGGAAGAAAATTTAATGATGATACCAATATGCCATTGTTGGTTTCGGTTAGATCTGGTGCTCCAGCCTCAATGCCAGGAATGATGGATACAATACTAAACGTTGGACTAACAAAAAAATTAATCCCCACCCTTTCAAAATTTACAAATTTGAGGTTCGCAATGGACTCATATAGAAGACTACTACAAATGTTCGGTAAAACCGTATTATCTATACAAACATTAGAAGAAATTTTTGATGAATATAAAAAACATAATAACAAAAAACTGGACATAGAACTCGATACATCAGACTTAGAAAAAATTATAGAATTATTTGAAAAAGAGTATGAGAATCATGGTAAATTCCTTCCCCAAGATCCAATAGAACAGCTCAAAATGTCAATAGAAACTGTCTTCAATTCATGGAACAATGAAAGAGCAAAAGAGTACAGAAGAATATATAACATACCTGAAGATTGGGGAACAGCAGTTAATGTCCAAGCAATGGTTTTTGGTAACATGAATGATAAGTCAGCAACAGGGGTGGCTTTCACAAGAAATCCATCAACTGGTGAAAAAGTTCTATACGGTGAATATTTAGTAAACGCTCAAGGAGAAGATGTAGTAGCTGGAATAAGAACACCACAATCAATAATTGAGATGCGAGATAAATGGCCTGAAACTTTTGAACAACTTTTAAAAATATCCGAAAAATTGGAAAGACACTACAAAGATATGCAAGATATGGAATTCACAGTTGAAGATGGTAAATTATACATGCTCCAAACCAGAAATGGTAAAAGAACAGCACAAGCGTCAGTAAAAATAGCAACAGATCTTTATAAAGAAGGAATAATAAATGCAGAAGAGATGGTAATGAGAGTATCCACAGAAGAGATAGAAAAACTGCTTCATCCACAAGTTGATCCAAATTATAAAGTTAAGCCAATAGTAAAGGGTCTAAATGCTTCTCCAGGAGCAGCAATAGGAAAAGTTATCTTTGATTCCAAATTAGCAGCTGAATTGGGAGAAAAAGGTGAAAAAGTTATTTTGGTAAGACCAGAAACAAACCCAGATGATATAGCGGGCTTGGCAAGATCTCAAGGAGTACTGACAGCAAGAGGTGGAATGACAAGCCACGCAGCAGTAGTAGCAAGAGGAATGGGAAAACCAGCAGTAGTAGGAGCAGAAGAAATAAACATCAACCTCAAAGAAAAATATTTCTCAGTTAAAGAAACTATTGTTAGAGAAATGGATATCATAAGCATAGACGGTTCAACAGGAGCAGTTTATGTGGGTGAAGTTAAATTAATACCACCCACTCTATCAAAAGAATTTTTTGAGCTACTAGATACAGCAGATAAGATATCCCAAATAGGAGTAAAAGCAAATGCAGATACTCCAGAGGATGCCAAAAAAGCTTTTGAATATGGTGCAAAAGGAATAGGATTATGTAGAACAGAACACATGTTCATGGCAGAAGAAAGGTTACCAATAATGCAAGAAATGATAATAGCTAATACTAAAGAAGAACGACAAATAGCTTTAGATAAATTATTACCAATGCAAAGAGAAGATTTCTACCAAATATTTAAAGAAATGAAGGGTTACCCAGTGGTCATAAGATTACTAGATCCTCCTTTACATGAGTTCTTACCAAAAGAAGAAATAATAAACAAGAAGATAGAGGAAGCAAAAAAACAAGATAGAAAAGAAGAAGTTGAAAAATACCAGAAAATGTTAGAGAAAGCGGAATCATTAAAAGAAGCAAACCCAATGTTAGGTTTCAGAGGATGTAGATTAGGAATAGTTTACCCTGAAATAAATGAAATGCAAGTGAGAGCCATTTTTGAAGCAGCAGTTAAACTTCATAAGGAAGGTCAAAAAGTAAATCCCCACATTATGGTTCCATTAGTAGGGTTACAAAAAGAAATAGAAGTAGTTAAAGAAAAGTTGGAAGAAGTTGCCAAAAAAGTTCTACAAGAAAATAATGTTAATTTAGAATACAAATTTGGAACGATGATAGAAGTACCAAGGGCATGTTTAGTGGCAAACAAAATAGCAGAATATGTTGAGTTCTTCTCATTTGGAACCAATGATCTAACACAGATGACTTTTGGTTACAGTAGAGACGATGCAGAAGCAAAATTTATACCATATTACTTGGAAAATAATATTTTAACTCACAATCCATTCCAGAATTTGGATACAGAAGGAGTAGGACAGCTAATGAAAACTGCAATTGAAAGAGGTAGATCAGTCAAAAATAATCTTGAAGTTGGTATATGTGGAGAACATGGTGGTGATCCTAAATCCATTGAATTTGCTTACACAATAGGAGTGGACTATGTAAGTTGTTCACCATTTAGGGTTCCCGTGGCAAGGTTAGCAGCAGCACAATCAACAATTAAACACTCTAAGAAAGAGGTTAAACTGGCAGAAACAAGGTAATTAAATATCACAAAAAAGCTTGGATTGTAGTAGCTTTTTTGTAAAGGTTTTTCTATGAATAGGGGAAATTCCATTGTCAGTTATTGCTTTAGCGTGTAATGGATCATAGTAACCCTTATTTTTAAAAAAGTTATACACAGGATACTTATGGTGCATATGTTCCATGAGTTTATCTCGAGTGACTTTAGCGATTATTGAAGCTATTTGAACAACTTTTATCGTTGAATCAGCTTTTACTTGGGATATTATATTATAATTTTCCATATCGGGTTTCTTATTTCCATCAATATATATAATATTCGGTTTAATTTGCATTTTCTTTTCCACTTCTTCTATTACTATTCTAAACCCATATAAGTTGGCATTTAAAATATTGATCTTATCTATTAATTGATTACTGATAAAAGTTATATGAATAAAGGAGGATTCTCTATTTTCTCGTATGAATTGAATTATTTGTTTGAATATTTGTATTCTTCTTTGAGGAGACAGTTTTTTGCTATCATTGGTATAGAAATTTGGTAATTTTTTAGTACAAAATGCGGTGACACACAGTGGTCCAGCAAGTGCTCCTCTACCTGCTTCATCTATTCCACAAACCCACATTCCTTATAATCTCCTAATGATAAACCAATAAGTCAGAACCAAACTTACTGTCATAAATACATTTGTCAAATTTATTACTATCCATATTGTATCAAAATCATTTGCCAAGGAAGAAAGGGGAATTCTTAAGATAGAAAAAAACATCATATACAATGTTAAAGGTATTGTTTTACCTATTGATATAAAGAAGCCAGTAAATATTGAATTATAGACCATACTAAGCCCCATTAATCCAGTCCAATAAAGGTAGCCCTTACCTATATTTACAATATCAGTATCTTTGATAAAAAAAGCTAACAATTGCTGATTAAAAAAAATGAAAATAATAAATATCGGAATAAAAAATAAAGTTCCAACTATGATTGAAGAAATGATAATATTGTTAATTTCTTTAATTTTTTGTTCCTTATTATGTTGAAAAGTTTCATAGCCTATGGTTTTACCTATAATAGTTGCAGCAGCTACTGTCAAACCAGCATCAAGCATCCAAATTAGAACCTCAAAGCGTTGGGAAAGGGTCAGTGCAGCAACAGCCTTCTCAGCCAAATTCAACTCGTTACCTATTTTAGTGATAAAAGAAAGTATAAAATAATACACACTTCCAAATATTAAAGATCCTATTTTGAGAGGGAAACCAATGTATAATGCTTCCCAAAACCTCCTAATATCATCAACTAGGTTTTTATTTAAAGTTTTTGAGATCCCAAAATCTAACTTTATACCCTCCCTATTTATAAAAAAATAGCCAAATGAAATTCTTACCAATTCTCCTAACAACCAAGCAAGATTGATTAATATACTCAAGTGAATATTTAAAAATTTGATACCAACAAAAACAGTTAATACTTCAACAATTACAGCAATCATAGTTATATACATTATCTCCTTTGTTTTAAGTATTCCCTGTAAAATAGAAAAAATAATAGAAGCAAATATACTAAAAATAATAATATAGCAATAATATACCACAACCTCCTTAGCAAGTTTAATAACGTTCTGGTCCATCTTCAGAAAATTAAAAATAAAGTCAACCAGGATAAAATTGAAAAATATTAAAATGAAAATATACCATATGAAACTGAATTTGAAGCTGACAACAAACATATGGATAATATTTTTCAGATTTTTATCTCCCAGAAATCTAGAAGTAAGGCTTGTAATTCCACTGGAAAAAGCCGTAGAAAATCCCCAAAGTACCCAAACAATGTAAATACTGGAACCCAAAGAAGCCAATTCATTACCTGAAGGCAAAAAAAATGAAACAATAAAAACCATCAAAGTGAAAGAAGTGGCATCAAAAAAGGTAGATATCATATATGGAAAAGAAACTCTAACAATATCCAATAAATATTTTTTACTCATTTTTTGATCTAATAAAACATTAAAATTATTAAATCTTTTTCTTAATTTTCTGGAGGTAATTATGTGCCAATTCTGTGGGAACAAACCCATAATTACGGTAAATATCCAAAAAAAGCTCCAGTGAATTATCTAAATTGATGTTATTACCCACAGATATGAATAAAGTCTTAGTTCCCATTATATCTTTTCTACCAAGGTAAGAAGTCTTTACAGCAAAAGCGATAGGATATGATCCTTCATCTATAACTTCCGAAATATGAATATTGTGGTTATATAAAAAATATGGTTCTTTAAATTTTCCATAGAGCAGTTTTTTAGCTATTCCAATAGATACATTATTATTTACTACGCCGAAATGTGTTGCTATTCCTGCTTTTCGGGGATGGCTTAACCCATGCCCATCAATAAAAAACAAAGACCTATCTGATCTATTACCTAAAAAATCAGACTTCATTCTCTCATAAAGTTTATTAATTAAAGGAAGTTCTCTGAAAGCTAAAAACGAAGGAATATAGGGAAAATTTACCTCACTTATTTCATAGAAATATGATATCTCTTTTTTAAGAGTGTCAAAAACAGCAAAAGATGCTATACCTGTGCAACCTATGAATGCCAAGTCTATACCAACCAAAAATTGGAAGTAATCAAGATGGAAAAATTCAGAAGGTAGATAAACACTCTTAGAAATTTCAAGCTGAATACTCTTCAGTTTCTGTATATTTATTTTATTCACTTTCATTATATTCTTTTTGTTATTATGTATTATCAAAATAAAAATGTAAAAAAAATGTAAAAAAAATAATATATTCATTTTCAAAAAGACTAAAATTATTTATATAATAAATAGGTGCTTAAAATAAAAAATGGAGGTGATAAAAAATGTCATTTGAATACTCAATACAGAACAACTATAGGAACTCTTGGTACAGTTATGGTCCATCAATAAATTCATTCAATTTCTATGGTTACAATAATGTTTCCTTGTCGAATTACCTCTATGGGGCCTTCGGAGGATTTGGAGGTTTCTCCCCGTTTGGAGGATTCGGTGGTTTCTACGGTGGCTTTGGAGGTGGAGTTAGTGGACTTTATAATATGGGAATGGGATTTAGCTATAATTCACTGACTCCAATATACAGAAATATAGTAGAACAAAACGATGTATTACAAACAGGAAAAATATTTGACTACAAATTTAGCAGTGTGGACGGTAGAGTACAAGAAGGAGAAAGGTTAGTAAATTCCCAATGGGTCGGTAGAAGAGACCCCGTTATAATAGATGTAGACGGTGACGGTAAAGCAACAGTCACAGATACAAACTATGAAATCCAAAGAACCCAAAGAACCGTAACAGAAGAAAGAGGTAGGGATATATTCAGGAATACATTCGAAAATACACAAGTAATAAATAAAGGTAAAGAAAATGGAATACAATTTGACATAAACGGAGACGGTATTCCAGACAGAACACAATGGGTAAAAGCTCAAGGAGATAAAACCGATGCCTTCGTTACCTATCTTTCCCCAGAACAGATAAAACTTCTCCAAGAAGGGAAATATGATCAAATAAAATTAGATGGTAAGAACCTCATGACAGAAACAGGAATAAATGGAGAACAAGACAAATATAAAAGCGGATACGAAAAGATGAGATCGCTTTTTGATAAAGATGGTGACGGTGTAATTAAAGGAGATGAACTTAAAAATATGTACATATGGCAAGACAAAAATGGTGACGGAAAAGTTGATAAAGATGAACTCAAAACAGCAGCAGACTGGAATCTGAAACAGTTTGATACAAACAAAGAAACCTATACGAGGAAAGTAGGAGAAACCTACAATTACAGACAAGAATTGGCGGGATATCAGTATAATAGTCTGAATTTCGGATACAATGGATTCGGTGGATTCGGTGGATTCGGTGGATTCGGCGGATTCGGTGGATTCGGCGGATTCGGCGGATGGGGATACCCATTCTTCTAATTAAGAAAAACTAAATTAAATAAAAAACAAAGCTCTGGTGAGTACCAGGGCTTTGTTTTTTGTTACTCAAAGATGTATTTAAAATTAGACAATGTACTTTTTTATTTTCTAATTTTACTCATAATAGATATTCTCTTTTTTTTACCGGTTTTAATGACCAAAAATATAATAGGAAGTATAGATGCTTATAATCAATTCTATCCATATATTATTTATTTATATGAAAGCATAAAAAACAACAACACTATACCATTATGGTGGCATTATACAGCTCTAGGTTATCCATTTGTATCAGTGGTCCAAAGCGCAGTTTTTTATCCATTTAAC
>JAOABG010000024.1 GCA_026418475.1 bacterium
CTCATATACCCCAACCCTATATCAGAAATAAACTTCAACCTGTTTACAACACCAGGAAAACCCTCAAAAACAGTAATACACTCATCCACCGTCAAATCCAAAATATCAGCAATACTATAACCATTGAATTTGACATTGAGAGTGTCAAAAGAATACCTCTTGCCATCACAAGCTTCGCACTTTACATAAACATCTGGTAAAAAGTTCATATCCACCTTTATAAACCCCTCACCTTTACATTTATCACATCTACCCTCAGACAAATTGAAACTGAATTTTGAAGGAGAAAATCCTCTCCTCTTTGATTCAGGTAAATTGGCAAATA
Source organism: bacterium (assembly GCA_026418475.1). Taxonomy (GTDB): domain Bacteria; phylum DRYD01; class DRYD01; order DRYD01; family DRYD01; genus DRYD01. The sequence continues at coordinate 326 of JAOABG010000024.1, forward strand.
TCTTCCTTATTTCATCAAATACTTTGGTATAAGTAGCTAAACAAGATCTCGGCGTCTTACCTATTGGCTTCTGATCCACCAAATAAACATCACCACTAAAATCACCCTCAAACCTGCCATAAAAATCATTATTCCCCCTACCAACCAAATTGTAATAGATGGCTTTTAAAAGAGAAGTTTTACCACTACCAGAAACACCAGTTATAACAACAAACCTATTTAAAGGTATATCAACACCAACATCTTTTAAATTGTTCACATTTATTCCCCGAAACATTAGAAATCTCTCTGAATAACTTTCAATATAATCCTTATCTATCCACTTAACTTTCTTTCTATGATAAACATAATCCAAAGTTTCAGAATTATTTACATTCTCAATATAATCAGCATTTATTAGATATCCACCATTTGAACCCCCATCATACCCAAGTTCCACAAAATAATCAGCATTTTTTATAACAGAAGAATCATGTTCAACAACAATAACAGTATTATCCATCTGTTTCAACCTCTTTATGGCACCAATAATACTATCAACATTATGCGGATGTAATCCTACAGTAGGTTCATCCAATATGTACACAACACCAGATACATAAGAAGAAAGAAGTGAAGCAATTTTCACCCTCTGTGCTTCACCAGTAGATAAACTTCCAACAGTTCTATAAAGATTTAAATACCACAGACCAATATCAAGCAAGAATTTCAACCTATTCTTAACTTCCTCAACTAACCCCCCAGCAATAACCAATTGCTTATCAGATAATTCAATATTACAAAACAAATTATATAACTCTTCTATATTCATCGAACATAATTGTCCGATATTTAACATTTTATCAGCAAACTTAACCTTAACAGATAAAGCCTCCCTGTTTAATCTATAACCGCTACATTCAGAACATGGCCTTTCAATAACCACATTCTCAAAATCAAAATCATAATTAAAATACAAATCAGAAAGAAAAGATTTTAAACCCTCAAAAACACCATCACCATTAACAAGCATGTCAATCAAATCTTTAGAATAATATTTAAGAGATCTATTAAAATCTATACCATAAGCTGAACAAAAGTCCCTTATTTTTAACCACCACTGAGTTAATTTAGGCCAATTATAACTAAAATTGGGCTTACCTAAAAACTTAATCGCTCCCTCACTAATGCTTAATGAAAAATCCATAACATTACCAATCTCAAAATCAACAACCGAACCTATACCCCTACACTTATGACAGGCCCCCAGAGGAGTATTAAAAGAAAATAATCTCCAACTTATCTCAGGATAAGAAAATCCACACTCAACACAAGCAAAAGAACCAGAATAATAGGACTCAACATCATCACACAAAACTTTGACCACCTTATGATTATACCTACCCAACCTTACAGAAGTATCAAGAGCCAAAACCACAGACATATCCAATCTACCCCTAGTCTCCTTATTAACACTCATAATATCAATAACTACATCTATATCATGCTTCTCGTTCTTATTAAGAACTATTTCATCATCTATATCAACTTTTATTTTATTAATTAACAACTTAGTAAACCCCAATTTTCTGACTTTATCAATCAGTAATCCATGATCCCCTTTTTTTCTTCTTACAAGAGGACACAACAAAATAACTCTTTTACCACAAAAATCATTGAAAATATTATCTGATACCTGATGAGGTTCAAATTTGGATATCGGAATATCACAGTTAGGACAAAAAGGAATCCCAACAGTAGCAAACACTAACCTCAAATAATCATACACCTCAGTGGTAGTTCCGACTGTAGATCTTGGATTTATACTTTTTACCCTCTGATCAACACAAATAGTAGGGCTTAAACCCTCTATCTTCTCAACCTTTGGCTTTTCTAACTTATTCAAAAACTGCCTTGCATAATTCGAAAGAGCCTCTATATACCTTCTCTGACCCTCAGAATATATTATATCATAAGCCAAAGTACTTTTACCACTACCAGAAACACCACAAACAACAACAATATTATTCTTAGGAATATTCAAACTTATGTTCTTCAAATTGTTATGAGTTGCATTAATAATCCTAATATCCATTTAGTATTTTCCTTGCCTTAAAAAATCAAAAAGTTTCTTGAAAGCAATATACCTATGGCTAATAGCACACTTAACACTAATCTCCATCTGTCCAAAAGTCAAAGCCATAGAAGGATATATGAAAATAGGATCAAAACCAAAACCGTTATCACCCAAAGGCTGATCAGAAATAAAACCATCAACAACCCCCTCAAAAGAATAATATCTGGAAAAATCAAAAAGAACAACAACTCTACATACATACCTGCATCTTCTAAATTCCATTGGTAAATGGCTAACCATATTGCAAAAAGCTAAATTCTTTTGCTCCTGCGATAACTTGGGAAAAATTTTACTCGTCTTTACACCCGGAAAACCCAGTAATAAATCAATTTCTAAACCACTGTCCTCGGTTATAACAGGCTTAAAAACTTGATGATACACATACTGAGCCTTCTTGAGAGCATTTTCATAATAAGTATTGAATACCTCTATATCCTCAGGCAAATCAATCTCCAATTTCCTTAACTCTATATCAAAAGTGGGATACTCCTCCTTGTAAGCCTCAAGTATCCTATTAGCCTCAATAAATTTATTGTCATTTTTGGTTATAAAATAAAACACTGCTCAACCTCCTTATCAGCAGCATTTGGAATATCCAATGAATCAAAAACCCTTCCATAATCACCAAGCAAATTCTTAACAACTAAACCAGTAAAAAAAGGATTAACCCTCAAAAAAAAACCCCTATAACCATAAAAATTCTTTATAAAACTATTGAAACGATTAAACGTTGTTATTTTAAAACAATCAATCACCCTGCTTTCATCGAAATTAATAATATTACTAACAAGAATTTCTAAAAAATCATCTATACAGATAAAAGGAAACAAAAATGAACTGGGAAATATCAGTTCTATTCTAAAATCCAAAAATTTTCTGATTAAATTAACCCACTGACAATCAGAACTCAAAACTATTCCCAACCTGAATATTAAATGCCTGGCGTTTTTCACAGTGTTCTCCCAACTGAGAAAATAATCCCTCATGAAATCTGAATATACCCACACAGCAGAAGGAAGAACAAAAACAAAATTGCCAGCTTTATTACCAAACTCCCCCATAACCCTTTTCATAAAATCTATTCTACTTGACCATATCAAAAAATTTTTTTTCTTCATTGATCTAAAAGAAAATAGAGTTTTGAATATATTAGCACCAGCAAAATTAATAACAATCCCCTCCCCTACACTATTAGACAAATTTTTAATTCTACCATAATCATAAACCCCTTTATTAGGATCAACAATAGAATTATCAGTAGTAAAAATATAAATATTAAACCTTAACTTTCTATCGTTACAAAATCTCAGGAAATTCTTGGTAAGAAAAGAATTAGCAGAAAGTATCAAAATATTAACCAGTTAACAACTCTCCCTCCAATCCCCAAGTGTGAGAACCAACTATTTTAAACTTTATAAAACTCCCAGAAATGTCATCCTTCGGTCTGTCAAATACCACAATCTTGTTTGTTTCAGTTCTACCTTCCCATTTATTGGGATTTTTATCAGTCTGACCTTCAACCAAAACATCAACCACCTTGCCAACATACTCCCTGTTTTTTTCTTCAGTTATCCTATTCTGTAGTTCTATCAACCTATATAACCTTTTTAATCTCTCCCTATATGGAACACTATTTTCATATTTTGAAGCTTTGGTTCCTTCCCTTTCGCTGTAAGCAAACATGAAAGCTTGATCAAACCGAATTTTATTAACCACTTCCAAGGTATCCTCAAATTGTTCTTCAGTTTCACTAGGAAAACCAACTATTATATCGGTTGATAAACCTATATATTTATTTTTACTCCTAAATTTGTAAATAACATCACAGAATTGCTCAACAGTATATCTTCTAGCCATTCTCTTTAAAACTTCATTATTACCACTTTGTAGAGGCAAATGTATGTGCTTAGCAACCTGAGGTAAAGAAGATATAACCTCTATCTGCTTATCATTGAAATTAGTAGGATAAGGAGAAGTAAACCTTATCCACCTGATATTTTTAATAACAGTGGAAGTTTCAAGCAATAAATCAGCAAAATCGTACTCGAATCTCCTATCAATACCATAAGCATTAACAGTTTGACCAATATATATTATCTCCTTATATCCCTGCTTATCTAACTCCAATACCTCCTTGATTATATCCTCTTTACTTCTTGACTGCATCTTCCCCCTCGTAAAAGGAACAATACAGAAAGTACAATAATAATCGCAACCAAACATTATTGGTACATAAGCAGAAAATTTAGATAATCTCCGAGGTGGAATATCAGGCTCAACCCTACCTGTGAAATCCACATCAACAACTTTTCTCCTTGAATACTTTATTTCTGCCAATATTTGAGGTAAAGCAGATATCCTATGGGTTCCCAATACAATATCAACATGATCTATTGAAGAAATTTTAAGATAATCCTTTTGAGCCAAACAACCAGCAACAATAACTATCATATCTTTTTTTTCATTCTTAATCTTTTTTAAGGCACCCAATCTACCATAGAACTTATTCTCAGCATTTTTCCTAACTGCACATGTATTAAAAACAACTATATCAGCATCCTGCTCGCTGCTCACAGCTTGAGCACCCATCTTCTCAAGAATAGAAGCAATAAGCTCACTGTCATATTCATTAGCCTGACATCCATATGTCTTTACAAAGTATTTATAATCTTTCAAGTAAACCATTTTATTTTAATAAAGTCCCAATATTAGTTGTTATTTCGCTCTCCTTTTTCCTAAGCCTAACTTTAAACCCATGCTTTTTAACTAATGAACTAATCTCCATTATTTTATTTTCATCTATATTTCTACCAATACTATAGTTTTCATACTTCTCTTCTGCAGTCAGGACTATAGTCTCAGCCATACAAGCCAAAACATTATTCTCAGGAAAACCAATAATATCATTCCACGATAAATCATTAAACAACTTCTTAAATTTTGGTTCCGAAGGTAGCTCTATAACACCACCTTCAATAACAGTAACATCTTTCCTATTTTTTATAACCTCCTCAGAAGTGTTATGAGGCATAGATATATCACATACTATAGCACCATTCCTCAAATATCTTGAAAATATTATCTCAGAAGGATTAGAAGTAGCAGTAATAACCACATCAGAATTAAGACAAGAAGCAAGTATATCAGTAGATATGAAAATATTATCAGCTTTTATCTCATTTTTTAATACATTAAGTCTAGTTCTATTTCTTGCAACGGCAAAAACTTTTTTATAATCTCTAACAACAAGCTTGGTTATTGCTTTACCAATTGCACCAGTTGCACCAACCACAGCAATATTCAAATCCTTTTTATTCATTTTCTTTTGATCCAATATAATATCCAGAACTTCTAAAGAGGATGCAACCGTATAAGAAGCACCAGAAGTAAAATATAAAACGTCACCAAAATTCTTAACAAGGTTCATCCCCGCTTTACCCACTATAGAAGTAAAAGCACCCAAACCAACTATCTTAGCACCAAACTTAATAGCCAACCTACTAGCTCTAATCAGCTTACCCATTGCCAATTTTTCGTCCTCAACAAATTGCTTAGACAACAGAGGTATAACAATAAATAATCCATAAACCCTCTCATTAGTAGATGTTTCAATCTCCATCTCAACTGCAACAAAGGGATCTATAAACTTAATAACACTCTCAACAAACTCAATACTTTTGTTCTGAAAATTAGGTATAGCTCTGTATAAATCAGCAATACTCAGAGGATGTATAAAAAAAGCAAAAGGCCCCTTCATACCAAAAGACTTTCAGCTCTCTCCTTTATTGCTTTCAACATTAGCTGTACATTCTTCTTAACCTTAAATCTTATAGTTGGCATAATAAGACTCGACAACATCGGAACATTAACATCAAAGTCCAAATACAAAACTAACTTAGATCTATCCTGTGAAAGAGGAACAACTTGCCAGTAACCCTCAAATTTATCCACATCACCCTTAATCAACCTGTATTCTAAATACATTCTATCGGGATAAAAAATTTCCTCCTCTTCCCACTTGAATATTATCCCATCAATACTTGCTTCCCAATAAGTTTTCTGTAAATTACCTTCCTTTTCAATTATCTTTATTGATTTCACATCGGGTATAAATTCAGGAAATTTCTCGGTCTGACTGGCAACCTCGTAAACCAAACCCGAAGGAGCACCAATCTCTATCTCCTCTTTAACAACCATTTTTACCTCCGTACTCAATATATCATAAAGAATATTTTATATTTTTCTTTTTCAATTCCTTTACAAAGTTATCAAAAAATAACACCAAATGAGTAACAACCTTTAGTTTTAAAATAATACCCTCCGAAGACTTATCAATTTCAAACTTTTCCACTTTCATTCCCAAATTTTCAGCCAATTCCCTTATAATAGACAAATTTTCCTCATTATCCAAAAATATTGTTATCTCAAACATCATATACTTTCCAGCTAACTTAGTCTCAAATATTCTAAACAAATTAATAATTACAAAAACAATAACTGTAGAAATTATTGCATATATCATCAAGCCAGTACCTATCAGCATTCCCACAGCAGCAGCAACCCACAAAGTAGCAGCAGTAGTGAGACCTATAACCTTTAGCTCACTTCTAAGAATAACACCAGCACCAAGAAAACCAATACCACTTACTATCTGAGCAGCAACCCGAGATTCATCAGTGGTATCAAAACCCTTAATAGAAACAAAAGTGAAAACTGCACTACCTATAACAACCAGAGTAATAGTCTTTAAACCAGCAGGCTTGTTATGTATTTCCCGTTCAAATCCCAATATAAAACCACATAAGGTTGATATAAGTATAACATATATAAAATTACCCAAATCTTGTTCCATAAACAATTTTATATTAACTATACAAAATTTTGGATAATCTGTAGAAAATTCTGATGATTCCAACTTGCAGAACCAATAAGAGCACCATTCATTGTAGTCTCATTCTTTATTAGTCTTATAAACTCCTTATCAACACTTCCTCCATATAATAAAACAATATCATCAACATTGAATTCCTGCTTAAATATCTTTCTTATAAACTTCTCAGCATCAACAAGATCCTCTATCTTTATTGGTACACCGGTTCCTATTGCCCAAACAGGCTCATAAGCAACAGTCAAAAGATTAAAATTACCGAAACCTCTTAAACAACTAACTATCTGATTATATAATACATCCTTAGTTCTCCCCTCATTCTTTTCGTCCAGAGTTTCACCAATACATAGTATTATCTCTGATGAATTCTCCTCCAAAATGAGTACTTTTTTGTTAATAATATCGTCAGATTCATTAAATACGTGCCTTCTTTCAGAATGACCAACAATTGAACCATTGAAACCCACAGACTTAAGCATAGATATTGTAACTTCTCCAGTATAAGCTCCTCCAAGAACATGTGAAACATTCTGAGAAAATACATCAATATTTCTATAATTTTGAACCAAAAATTGGATATAAGTATAAGGAACCGCAGCTATTATACGTAAACCTGGAGAATGAAAATTGGATACCAATTCAAACCATTTACAAGCCTCATCAAAAGTAAAATTCGCCTTCCAATTAGAAGCTAATACATATTTCATAATAAAATCTCAAGAATAATTCTGCAGAAGTTTTTTTATCTTTTCTTTTTGATAAAGCTCAGTTTTGATCGGAATATTACCTTTAAGAACATTCTCATCAAAAGTTGGTCTATCAACTTTATAAAATACACCTGTATAGTAATGGTAAAGAGTAGAATTGTAAATTGCTTTTGATAAGTCTGTAATATACTGATCTTCCAATTCTCTAATTTTATTTTTGAAAGTCTTAACATCCTCAGCTCTATAGTAAGTTATACAAGGAGATAGTATATTAACAAAAGAAAATCCTTTATGTTTAATAGCTTCCTTTATTATACTGAAAGTTTTATTGACATCAAGAGCAAAAGCCTGAGCAACAAAAGTTGCTCCGGAAATCAAAGCCAAGCTAACAGGATTAACAGGCTCATCAAAATTCCCCTGCGGTGTGGTAGAAGTTACTAAATTATGAGGAGAAGTGGGAGACACCTGCCCCTTTGTTAATCCATAAACAAAATTATCAAACATCAAAACAGTTAAATCTATATTCTTTCTTGCTGTATGAACAAAATGAGTTCCCCCAATAGAAAGCAAATCACCATCTCCACTTATAACAACAACATTCATGGAAGGATTGGATAGCTTGAAACCCAAAGCCACCGGTAAAGGCCTACCATGTAAAGTATGTATCGTATATAAATTAATGTAACTCGTTATCCTACCAGTGCAACCTATTCCACCCACCACCAGAAGATTAGTCTCATCAAATCCCATATCCACAAAAGTTTTATAAACAGCCTGTAAATCAGCAAAATAAGTACAACCTGGACACCACTGCGGTTTTATCTCAGTTTGTAACCCCTTCACTTTAAATTACCTCCCTATATAAATTTAAACAAGATAAATGACAATCCTACTATAATAAATATGATATTAACAAAATTAAATCTCAATAAAATATCTTTTTCAGAATAACCCATCAATTCAAAATGATGATGTAATGGGGTTATGTTAAACAATCTCCTTCCATTTGTAATCCTAAAATAAATAACTTGTAAAATAACAGATAAAGCAATAAGAAAATATATATACCCCAAAAACAAAAGGTAAGACTCTGTTTTGGAAACAATAGAAAGATAAACAAAAATAGAACCAATAGCCATAGAACCGGAATCCCCCATAAACACAGAAGCCTTGGGAAAATTGAAAAACAAAAATACCAAAATAAAACATATAATACCAAAAACCAAATAAACCACACCCAAATCAGACAATAACAAAAAAATCACCATATATCCCAACAAAGTGTTGATGGATAAACTGGCCAATAAACCATCCAAACCATCAGTCAAATTTGTGGCGTTTGTAACACCAGCAACCAAAAAATATAGAAAAACAAAATAAAACCATCCAAAATCAACAACACTATCATGAAAAACTAACGAAGAAAAATTAACCCCCAAACTTACCTGAAAGTAATCATTATTACCACTCATAATATAAAAAACTAAAGATGTAAGAATTAATTGCAAAAATAATTTTTCTCTTGCCTTTAGCCCCAAATTCCTCTTATTCAATATCTTCATAATATCATCATAAAAACCTATCAACATACAACCCAAAAACAGTAAGACAAATATACCATAAAAAGGTATAGAATAAAAAAAATTTAAAACTAAAGAGAAAAATAGTATAAAAATAGAGAACACAACACCACCAGCAGTTGGAGTACCCTCCTTAGACATATGGTGTTTGGGAGCATCTTCCCTTACATACTGCCCCAATTTGGCCCCAATAAACCTTATATAAAACCTATAAGTAAAAAAACAAAATACACACAAAATAATTAAAAAAAACCAGATCATACCTTAACTACCTCTATTATTACCTTCTTATACTGCATATTCTTTGATAACCTCTCAATAGATAACTCCACAAGTTGAGAAATCTCAATATCTTTATAAGGATAAACGGAACATATCATATAACTTTCACCTGAATAACCCAATAAATTCAATTTACTATCAACCATGTTTTTTATCCTCCTACAAACAGACTCAACTTTGTCCTTGTCAACCTTTGATAGAACTATAATTATAATTCCATTTCCTATAAAAGATATCATATCAGTTTCTCTAATAACAGACCTTATGGTTAAGTTTATCTCCCTTATAAACTTCATTTGGTCATCATTTAAATCTTGAATATCCTTTCCAAATATATTATGAAAAGATATAAAAACTATAGCAAAATTTTCATTATACCTCTTAGCCGAAAAACTCAAATTATTAATAAATTCCCATATAAAGTCAGGACTGTAACAAAATAATCTATCATCCCAAATAACCCTATTTATAGATTTACTATATAAAATAGAAGTATACAACATTATCCCAATAAAATTTGCTAAGTCTATCAAGAAATCTTCCTTTAAATTTTTATATTTCTCCTTATCAAGATAAGATATGTAAAGCATTCCCATTCTACTATTTGCTACGTCTATAGGTACTGATATAGCCAACTGTTCTTTAGGATAAAAAGGTTGTATTGGAACATCATTATCCTTATAGGCAAAACCAATCTTACCTTCAACATAAGTGTATCTGTACAACTCTTCCATTTCTATTTTCTTATAATTGTAGTAAAATTCGGCATTTTCTCCAGAAACAAGAAAAGTATCCAAACTACCCTCAGTCTCGTTCCTTATGAAAATCACCATTGTATCATAATCAACAAATCTCGAAACAATCTCTATTATATTCTCAGATACCTTATACAAACTCTGAAAATCATCAATATTTTCAACTATAAAGAACAAGATGTTTCTAAAACGTTGTAAATCATTTTTGACTTCTTCAATATCAAGACTCAGATCGTTGAGATTTTTAGTCAACTCCTGTATAGCTTTGTCCTTTAATATTAACTCATTATTTATGGCTTTGAGCTGAGTATATGTCTCATCCTTTCTGTTTTGAAAATCCCTTACAACTTTCTCTATCTCAACATTAAAAGCAACCCTTTCTTGTTCAATCTCATTCCTCAAAGCTTCTATTTGTTTTTCATATTGAAAAATCCTATTTTCAAGCTCAGCTATATTTGAAACCAAAAGTTCATTCTGTTCCCTGTAATTCTCAAATTGACCCAAAAAATTCAATATCATTTTATTAATCATAAAAAAAACAAATATAACCAACATGGAAACCATAAAGTTAGCCAATAAAAAAGAAAAAAGATTCGGAAATATTGGATCAGAAAACAAAGAAATAATCCCAGACAAACCCAAAAAAGAAAAAACTAAACTAATAGCAATCAAAACATATCTGAAATAACTCTGCAAAAATTGAACAGAAGTCACAACAGGAACCATAAAAGATAATAATATACCAAAAGGATTCTTAGAAATAAATAAATAAGAAGCAGATAGAATACAATTTATAAACTCAAAAACCAAAACAATATTACCATTCTTCCTCATCAAGATAAATAAGAAATTCCAAACAAATAAAAAAGAAATGACTATCCAACTGTAAAAACTAAATTCAGAAGATATACTTCCAAAAATCAAAAATTGTGAAAACAATACAATAATAAGGGAAAATATCCTAACTAAATAATTAATATTGTTATAACTATTCATCTATAGTATCAATAGCAATGTTAATTAACTCTTTTAAAATATTTACAGATTTCTTAGTATTTTCAAGAACTTCATCGTGAGTAACACCGAATTTCACAACATGCTCCGCTATATCAGTTATAACAGAGAACCCCACAACCTTAATACCACAGTGTTTTGCCACTATAACTTCAGGAACAGTTGACATCCCAACTGCATCAACACCCAAAATTTTTAACATTCTCAACTCTGCAGGTGTCTCATAATTAGGACCCGTAACCATACAATAAACTCCCTCTCTTATACCATCAAAATTACGAATTTTTCTCTTTATCTTTTCTATCCATTCTTTATCATAAGCATTTTGCATACTTGGAAATCTCGGGCCAAACCCTTCCAAATTTGGCCCCCTCAAAGGATTCTCCACAACAAAAAAAGCAATATGATCATTTATTATCATAACATCACCAACTCTGAAATCAGGATTTATACCTCCAGAAGCATTAGTAACCACCAAATTTTTAACACCCATAAGAGATAAAACCCTTAAAGGAAAAACAACCCTATACATAGGATAACCCTCATAATAATGAAATCTACCCTGCATAAATAAAATATTACTCCCTTTGTATTTACAAAGAACCAATCTTCCTTTATGACCTTCAACAGTTGTCCTCAAAAAATTGGGAACATCCGAATAGTTTATGATTCTTATTTCTTCAAAACTCTCAGCTATTTCATTCAAACCAGAGCCCAAAATTATAGCAACCTTTATATCAGTTAATCCCTGCTTCAATAAGTATTCAGAAGCCTCACCCAATTCAATTAAATACTTATCCTTATCAAACATAATATCCCTCCTACATGAATTCATCGGCCCAAACCGCACCTACTAAATTATATGTATTATAATTCTCAACTTCCTTCAAGAAAACTATTCTGGATAAATCATAACCCTCAATCATTGTAACCTTAGCAATTACATCATTAAACAAAAAAATCTCAAAAATTTCAGAAGAAAGAACTATCTTACCAGATAAAAATATAAAATCCGGATCTATTAAATATATCACATTATTTATGAGGGTAGAAAGATACTTAGAAAACCTCTTGAATAACCTTTTAACTCTAAAAGCATTCTCCTTTTCTATTACGGAAAGCAAATTTTTATGAGTGGTTTTGTAAAATTGATTATAATAATTTGTCAAAGCTTTAGCAGAAGCAAAAGTTTCAATACAAGAAAGCGCACCACAACCACATCTGTAAGACTTCTTATCTATCTTTGTATGTCCAACCTCCATAGCAGAAAAATTAGAACCAATAAGAAGCCTACCATTTATAACAGCACCAGCACCTATACCAGTACCAACAGCTATATAAACTATATTCTTTTCCTTCAATTTTAAAACCTTATAAGCCCCAACAGCACCAGCATTACAATCATTAGATACAACTATCTTCTTTATATAAATACCTCTCTCTCTAAACTTTTGATAAAGGGAGTTAAAATCTAATCCCTTCCAATACTTTAAATTGGGACAGTTTATACAATAATTACGATAAGGGTCTACAGTACCAGGTAAGGCAAAACTCAACTTATCAATCACAAAAAATCCTCTTTTCTCTAAAATATCAAATAAAATATAAATAAAATCACCAAACCTAAAATTAGAATCTATATCAACTGAAGAAACCAAATCTATTTTAAAATCCTCACTTACAATTCCTATGTCTATATGGCTACCACCTAGATCTACTGAAATATTCACTCTATTACTAATTTCAATTTTCCCCCTTTTATTGTTAGTATTCTAACATTATTTAACTTAGCTAATTTCTTTCGGAGATAATATATAACAGTAGGGATGGCATTTATTTGAATATCCAATTGATCTTGTATAATTTCAGTACCAACAACTTTATTAACATTCTTAAGTAATATTTCAAAAATTTTAGATTCATTATAATTCAGAGTCTCAATCTGATGGAAAAAACCGTTCTTATACAACAAAACATAACCTGTAAGAACATCAAAATAGTAATCAGAAACTATATGAACATACTCTTTGGTAAGCTTGGATAACCTTTTAACCCAATTATTAATTTTAGCTGTCAATTCGTTCAAATTAAAAGGTTTTGTAATGTAATCCTCAGCCCCGAGCTCCAAAGCAACAAGCTTTTCTATATCACTATCAATAGCAGTTAAAAATATGACCACACCCTCTGGATAAAACTCTTTGTACTCTTTATAAACGTCGGTACCCCTACCATCAGGAAGATTAATGTCAAGTATAATCAAAGAAGGCTTATGCTTATATATAATGTTTCTCGCTTCTTTTACGGTGTTACTAAGATAGACATCTACATTTTTTATCCTACTTTTTATTATTTCACATATATTTTTTGCTAACTCAACTTCATCTTCAACCACCAATAGTTTTATCATAAATTTTTTTCTCTTTCATTTTGGATATTACATAGTCTTGAAATTCATAAACACTCGAAAAATACTGTATCTTACCTAAAGAATTAGTTGTCAAAAAATTGAAAACTATATCATCTATTTTTTCTTGTTCAAATTTGGAAACAATCCCAAAAATAAATTTTCTCATATTAATAAAAGATGAAAAAGTTGATTCAGATTTTAAAAATTCTTTGTAATTAAAAGTAGTTAAATCCAACCTGAAAAATAACAGCTCATCTTTAAATACAACAAAATCAAGCAAAATTTCTTCTCTTAAATTGAAATTTTTTTCTTTTTTTTCATCACTCAAACCAAAGGAGACAATTTTCTTAAACATCTTTGAAATTTTCATGGATTCTTCTGAAACCTGCTCAACATTTTTTATATATCCCAAAGAAACATAAATAACCTCATCCAAATTAAAAACATACTCCTTTGGTATAAACTCATTTATATCATCCTTAGTTTCAAAAAATGAGACAGTAAAAAATATTTTATCATCCCCAATTACTATATTTTTAACCCTAAGAGGAATATAATTCATAGTGGAAATGAAAAGTTGAAAGCCGTTCCTTTATTTAATTCACTTTTAACCCAAACTTTCCCTTTATGAAGCTCCACAATTCTCTTAGTTATATACAATCCCAATCCTTTACCGACTATTTTCTTTTTTTGAGTATCATGTGTTCTATAATACTTCTCAAATACTTTATCAATCTCCTCAGGCGGTATCCCTATACCCTGATCAGAAACGCTGATAATAACTTCCTTAGCTTTAGTTTCAAGGTTAATAGTGATCTTGCCACCCGTTGGAGAGTATTTAACAGCGTTAGATAAAAGATTATGTAAAACCTGCTCAATCTTATCCTTATCAGCATAGATAACCACATTATTAGTATTAGAAGAAACAAAAAACTCAAAATTTACATAACTGATCTTAAAAATATCAACAACCTTATTGATAACCTTAATAATATCAAACTTAACAGGATTTATTTTTAGGATATTTCCTTCCAATTTCCTCAGATCCATCAAATTGTTAAGCATTCTATTTATCCTATCTATTTCAGAATTTATAACTCTTAAATAAGAATCCCTCTGATCAGGAGTTATTTTATCAGGATACCTCAAAAGAGCTGAAAGATATCCCTTCATAGTGGTCAGAGGGGTCTTTATATCATGAGATATAGTGGCAACAAAATCATCCTTCTCCTTCTCAAGGTTCTTCTGCTCAGTGACATCTTTGAGAACAATAAGATAGTTGTAAATATCACTTTCTTCCAACATAATTTCTTCAGAACCAATAGGAAAATGCAACAACGAAAAATTATATTTTATTATTTTCACCTTATCATCATATTCAAAAATGGCCTCACCATTTATAGTATCTATCCCCTCTTCAACATACTTCTTAACTAAATCTTCACAACTGAGTATTTTTTGAATAATATCACCTGACTTATCAATAAGAAGATCATTAATTAAACATCTTCTCTCAATGATATCATTAGGTTTATGAACTATCTCCAATATATCAACAGCACTCTTATTAATTAGCAAAACTCTCTTTTCCAAATCTATAACAATAATACCATCATCCATAACCTCAAAAACCTCAAAAAGTATCCTTTTATCCTTAACATTCAAATAGTAAAGAAACATATTATTATAAATCATGGAAAGCATCTTTTGCATAAGATTGAAAACCTGAAGCTCAAACTGAGAATAACTCACATTATCAGAAACAGCAATAGCAAAAGAGTTATAGTACTCATAAAACTGGGAATACCTCACATCATAAAAGGGAATAATAAAAATCAAATGGTTACCGTCTGAAAAAAAAGTATTAATGAATTGATATTTACTTTCATAATTTTTATCCTTTTCAAATATTATCACCTTATCAAATGAGTAAACAAATTCCCGAGGTACACTCAAAGAATAAGGATAACTATGGTCTTCTTTATCAAAAAATTTAACATACTCTAAACTGAATTCCATAATATTACTCAAAGAATATTCCTTCTTCTCTTTGTAAATAAACAAGTTTTTGAACCCCAATTTTGAAATAATAATATACAGATACTCAAACACTCTATTCAGATTACTCTGCCCATCTTGGAAATACAGAACCTTCAAAAACTCCTGAACAAGATTGTATATATACTTTATTTTTTCAAGTGTTTCTTGATTCTTTATGACCAACAATCTCCGTGATAATTCCTTAGAAACAGAAGATAAAAATACCTTTTCATCTTTACTTAACTCAACATTACTTCCAAAAAATATTAAAATACTACCAACTTTCTCATCCCCCAAATTTAAAGGTATATTAACAATTGACTTGATATTACTATAATAAAATTTCATGATTGACTTAAAATCCTCATCACCTTTATAAACAACCCTAAAATCGGACAAAAAGTTAATTATATTATAACTATCCATAGATCTTTCTATTTCCTTTAAATTATATCGTATATTTTCTTGCAAATATTCAGGAATATTCCAAAACATTACCTTATCAAATCTTTTAATTATTTTGTGGAAAAAGAGAACAACAATAGAATTAATCCTATAACCAATAAAAGAATCAAGAATATTGACAAAATTGGATACCCTTTTCTCAAAATCTTCAACACTTGAGATAGAATTGATATACTTAGTCATATCTTCTTTTAAATTGGAATACTTGATTTTATTTTCAAGACCTATCATCTTCTCATGATAACCAAATATTTCTTGTTCCAATTTTTTGGTTTTATTATAGAGATTTTTCATCTCCTCTTTTTTTATTCTCAACTCATTTTTATAAGAATCAAATAAAAAATTTATAGTAGAAACAATCTCAAAGAAACTCTTCACTATTCCTATTTCTTTTGAAATATCTCTTTTAGGCTCAATAGAATTAATAAATACAATATCAAAAATTATAGGTTCATTTTTTCCTTTAACCATAAACGAAAAAGTCCCCACGAAATTAGACGAGTTAAAAATATCCTTTGAATAATTATATATCAACTCTGAAAAATTCTGATACTTCGGATTAATCTTTATAAACTCAAATTTGGTTTTTGATTTCGTAGAATAGGCGTATAAAGCAGCATTATTCCAAAGTTCAAAAATAAAATCAACAATTTTTATGATTGCATTATCTATGGTAAATTTTTCGGTTCCAACCAATTCTTTAATTATTTCAAAAACTTTTTGATAAAGAAAAGCAGAATCAACTTTACTAATACTATAATACCATATAGCCATCTTAGACAAAATATTCATCATTTCATCATTCCAGCTATCATCAGATTCCAACGAAAAATCAGAAAAAGATAAGACAGCCAAAGGCAACTTACCACCAAAACTAACCTTCTTACATAAGAATCCCTTTACTTTAGAAAACCTACAAGTAGAACAAGGAACAGGTTTATTCTTCTTAAAAGCAGGACAAACCTCCAATAACACATTCCAATTATTTATTTCACACGGTAAACTGTTGTAAAACTTGCCATTTTCAAAGACAAAAGCAACATGCAAATCAAAACCTATATTTGACAACAAATTTAAAAGCTGGTTTACAGGCAACTCATCCTTCTTAACACCTATCTTATCAATTATCCATTTTGATATCTCCTTAAAAACTTCATTCTTATCAAAAATATAAAGATTACTGTTTGTAAGTAAAGATATAGTATCAGCTATATTGTTCAAATCATTCAAATCCTTGATATCAAACTTTCTTTCTCTTATCAAAGTTAATGTACCAATAGGAAAACCCTTGTGTCTAACAGGTACAACCAAAACAGAAAAAACATGATTAGATAGAGAAGTACCAATAGTCCTAGGATCTCTCGTAGTATCGAGTATAACAACAGGTATATTCTCATCAAAGGCCACCTTTTCTAATCTATCAACAAGATTCTTATGGAAGTTAGAACAATCTTTATCAATACCTATATGTTTAACACAAAAAGAAGAGTATTCATCAAACTCCATATAATATACCTGTTTAGCTTGATACTTGGATTGTATCTGATAAAGAATATTCCTTAAGTTATCGAGTCTACTTTGGTTATGTATATTTTGAAAAATGTTCATAAATCAAGATCATTAATAGATATAGAACCAGCATTTTGTAAAATAATTTTTTTTCGTTCTTCAACGTCAATTCCCATAAGAACATTAATAATTTTTTCAGCTTTTTCTGCGTCATCTAAAGAAACTCTCTTAAGAACCCTGGTCTTAGGATTCATTATCGTTTCCCAAAGTTGCTCAGGATTCATCTCTCCCAAGCCTTTAAACCTCTGAACTCTATATTTCGTTAAATTCTTAGTTTCCTTTTCCAACTCTTTATTAGTGTAAACATATATAGACTTATTATTGGTAATTACCCTATATAGTGGACTATGAGCCAAATATAAATTTCCATGGTATATGAGAGACTTCATAAATCTATAAAAAAATGTCAGCAAAAGTGTTCTTATGTGGTATCCATCAACATCAGCATCAGTAGCAATGACAACCTTGGAATATCTCAACTTAGAGATATCAACCTTTTTATCTTCGTAATCTATCCCACATCCCAAAGCAGCTATTATAGCCCTTATCTCATTATTCTGTAGTATCTTTTCTATATTAGATTTTTCAACATTTATTATTTTACCTTTAAGAGGTAAAACAGCCTGAGTATTTCTATCTCTTGCATTTTTTGCAGACCCACCAGCACTATCACCTTCAACAATGTAAATCTCTCTCTTACTTATATCCTTAGAAATACAGTCAGCAAGTTTACCTGCAACAGTGTAAAGTATATCAGTTTTAGATTTAGCTATAACCAACTGCCTTGCTCTTTTAGCAGCAACCCTTGCCTTATAAGCAATCAAAGATTTCTGCAAAATAATATCAATAATATCCTTATTAGAATCAAATATTCTCTTTACATCATTC
>JAOABG010000025.1 GCA_026418475.1 bacterium
ATTCAGCCCAGGATGTTACTCAATACCTCAAATCTAAGGGAATGACGTTGTTCTCTGTAGAATACGGAACTCTTATGAAATCCAAAGTTGAAACCGAAGTTAAAGCTAGTATAGAAAGTGCTAACCAACATTTCATATCCATCGTGGAGGTTTTGGTGGAGCTTGATAAACTAACACAGAAAGATCTCACTGAAACTGATGAAGGATACATTATAAAATAAGAAAGAGGTGATTAATCGTGGTTAAAACACAGGATGTTATTTCTATTTTGAAAGATCAGAAAGTTCAAAGTATAAGAATGATGTTTGTTGATATCTTGGGAATTCCTAAGGGTGTACAGATCCCTGTTTCTCAAGCTAAAAAGATGCTTGATGGAGAAATACTATTTGATGGTTCTTCAATACAGGGGTTTGTTAGAATTGAAGAATCTGATATGAAGTTGGTTCCCGATCTCAATACTTTTGTTGTTGCTGATCTTAAAGGATACAATGAAGCCTTTGTTGTTTGTGATGTTTATTATCCTAACGGTAAGAGGTTTGAGGGTGATCCAAGATTTGTTCTTCAGAAGGTATTGGAAAAATCTAAAAAGATGGGATTTATTCCAATGGTAGGTGTTGAAGCTGAATTTTTCTTGTTTCCTATGAATGTTGGTGATGGATTTGCGAATAGCCCGGTTTTGGAACATACAGATTCAGGTGGATATTTCGATATGTTGTATCTTGATGCGGCTGAGCAGGTCAAATTGGACATACTAAAAAAATTGGAGGAGTTTGGTTTTGAGGTTGAAGCTTTGCACCACGAAGTTGCTCCTTCACAACATGAAATAGATTTTAAATATAGTGATGCTTTGACTACAGCTGATAGATTATTATTATTCAAAATCATCGTTAAAACTATAGCTTTAAGGTACGGTTTGCATGCCACATTTTTACCAAAGCCGATAAAGGGTATAAATGGATCTGGATTACATATGCATCAATCGCTATTTAAAGGGGAAGCCAACTCTTTCTATGATAATAAATCTTCGAATGGTATTAGTGAAACAATGTTGAACTATATTGGAGGGATATTTAAACATGTTAAAGGTTTTACTGCAGTGACTAATCCTTTAGTTAATTCATATAAGAGATTGGTTCCTGGTTATGAGGCTCCTGTGTACATTTCTTGGGGTGAACACAATAGGAGTCCGTTGATAAGAATTCCTGCAAAAAGAGGAAACTCTACAAGGATAGAGCTAAGAAATCCCGATCCTTCATGTAATCCTTATCTTGCTTTCTCTGTGATAATTAACTCTGGTCTCGATGGAATAAGTAACAGATATCAACCTCCTAAACCAGTTGATTTGAATGTATATGAATTGGATAATCAAACTATGAAAAAGTATAAAATAGAGCAGTTACCGTCTAATCTTTATGAAGCACTAATTGAAATGCAAAAAGATGGTTTTATTAAAGAAACACTTGGAGAACATATATACCATAACTTTTTAAACTCTAAAATGAAAGAATGGAAGGATTATTCCACTGAAGTGACAGATTGGGAACTACAAAAATATTTCAGTATATACTAAAGATAATTATAATGATAATTATAATGATTTAATAAATGGAACCAAATAAATGGACTATAAAATCTTATGCAAAGATAAATTGGGTTTTAGAAATACTAAACATTAGGAAAGATTGTTACCATAATATATCCTCTGTATTTGACTTAATTGAACTATTCGATATAATAACAATAGAACTTTTGGATGATAATAAGTGGAGTATTAATATATCTTCTAATGTAAAGAAGTTAGAGCGAGAAAATATAATATACAGAATTTTTGAAGAATTGAATTTTGTGGATACTAAAGGTAAGTATAGGGTAAATGTAGAACTTGAAAAAAACATTCCGTTGGGTGGTGGTTTGGGAGGGGGTAGCTCTAACGCAGCCTCCATTATATATTTTCTATATCAAAGAGGAATAATAGATATATCCTGTGCCTTTAGGATGTGCAAATCCTTAGGAAGTGATGTTTTACCTATTTTTATCTCCTATCTATATAAAAATAGTTACATTTTTTGTTTTGAAAGACAGAATATATGTGTTCCTTACGCTAAACCTTATAATTCAGTTTATAATTTTTTTCTAGTATTTTCTCCTTTTGGTGTTGAGACGAAGCAAGCTTATAAAGAATATGATAAGATAATAAAAAATAAAGACTTATTTATAGGATATAAAACTTACAGATTTTTTTACTTTGTAAAAAATGGAATGATTAAGGAGTATTTTTATTATTTAATACATAACGATTTTGAGAAAATTATTTACGATTTTTACAAGGATATTCGTTTTATAAAGGAAATGATTTATGATTTTTGTAGTAAAGAAAATGTTAGGGTATTTTTATGTGGAAGTGGATCAACTTTGGCTATTATTACAAAAGATGGAAAATGTGATGTTAATATGTTAAAAAAAGTAATAGAAGATAAGGGATTGGTGGTCAGGGAGGTAAATGTATGGTTCTGATTAGGCCTGAAAAATGGGGAGCAATAGGTGAAGTAGAGCTACTTATATTCATGCTTGATGGTTCTGCCAGTATGTATGAAACCAATACTTTTGATGGAAGAAAGAAATCTGACCACCTTGTTAATATTGTATATGATACTTTAGAAAGGCTGAGAGCAAGCAGCAGGAGTAACAGTTTCAGAGCTTCGTTGGTGTATTTTTCTGATAGTGTTATAGTTCCCAGAGTTGATGATCTTCCATATTATAGTTTGGATGAGGCAATCAATGAGATAACCGATCCAGTGATAAAGATGGCTGGAGGAGGAACATCTATAGCTAATGCTCTTAATGAAACATCTAAAATTATTGATGAATTCAATAAGGATATAGGGCTGCCTGATGAGAAACATATAACCGTTTTCCTTTTTACCGATGGTAATGAAAATATAAAAACTTCAAAAGATGTTATTAATGAAGCACTTAAAATAAAAAGTATGGGAGTTACAATATGTTGTATATCTCTTGGTAATGATTGTGATGAAAGATTGCTGGTAGAAATATCGAGTGTTGCAAATTTAAGGCAGGTTAAAAGAATGGATTTGGCTAACATGTTAGACTTCTTAACTAAGGAACATGAAAACTATAAGCTTTTTCTGAAAGGCCATGTCGATGGTAAGATAAGTAAGGGCATTTCTGAAGCAATAAGAAGCTTTATGAGTATATTAAGTGAAACAAGATAGTATGTCTATAATATTCAAGTTGGAAGATAATAGGACTCTTAAAATAGAAATTGAAGAATTAAAAGATCCAATATTTGGTGGACAGGGAAGAATATATTTTTATAGGGATTACATTTTAAAAGTTTTGCCGCTCGATGATGACACTGAGTCTATACCCAGGAGATTCAAAACTTTAAAAAAAGTTTGTAGTAATATTACTGATGAAATAAAAAAATTCATAATTTATAGGGGAATCCCATTATCTATATCTGTTGATTTTAAAAACTATTTCAATTTCAAGACAACAGATAAAGCTATTCTTTTGCTCTTTAATTTTCTTGATGGGAAAGATCTGTTTAATTTTCTCAAAGATGAACTACCCCTAAGTCAAAAAAGGATAAATATATACAAAAAATTGATAAATATACTTATTGCTGTTAATTTGGTAGGTATAATTCATGGTGATCTTTATCCAGATAACTTTTTGGTAGACAAAAATGAAGATGTTTATATTCTTGATTTGGAGGGTGCTGGGATATTAATTGATCGAAAGGAATGGGAATGGAAGCCTCTTGTTATCGGTAAAGAGAGTCTTTTCCCCTTACCTCCAGAAGTGAAGTTTAAAAATGAATTCACTATCTATTCTGATGTTTGGACTGGGGTTTATTTGCTTTTTTTCATTCTTACTGGTATAAAACCATTAGATTTTATGTTAAGAAATGATCATAAATATTTACAGAGTATTATACCTAGTATTAACAAATCAAAGAATTCTTGGCCGCCAGAATTACCTGTTAATTCCATAAGGGAACAAAGAAAGTATGCAGATTTTCATTCTTTTTATAGCTCTCTATTTAAGAAAAAAAAGTTGTCAGAAATACTTATTAATACCTATGTTAAAGGATATCTTGATTATACTTGCAGACCAAAATTTGAAGAGATTAAAGAAGCTATTGATTATGAACTGAATATTACACATTACCAAACAGCTTGGGATCAAGAAATATTAAATCCAATAACTGAAAATATAGTGGATAAAGATGTTTTAAGTACTATAGAAGAAAAAGGTTTGTTAAAAAAAACTGAACAGCAAATGAAAGAAGAAGGACAGGAACCAGAAAATCTTGAAGAGATTGAACAAAATAAAACTGATTTACCAGAATTCGATAAATTGGATCAAGAAAAAGATCTATATACACTTCAGAATTATATTAATAATCTTCCTGTATCTACAAGAGAATACTTAAACAATATTATTTCATCTTTGAAAAATGAAAAATTATATGGAGAGGAAATTGAAAAAGCTATAGAAGAACTCATAAAAATGAAACATACGGAAATTATTGTTAATACTTTCATAAAAACAAAGGATATTCATTTGGTTGCTTTATTTTTAAAGTTCATTTATGCTGGATACTGGCAGAATTTACTAGATTCTTTATACGCTCTTTCCAATGTCTCGAACCTTGGGGTCTACAGAATAATAGAGCAAAAAGTTTTACCAATTATTGTTAAGACTAGGAGGAAGAGCGAAAATATTTTGGATAACTATAAAGAAATTTTTGAACATATATATTCTTCTATAAATAAAGAAATATCTTTTTACTCAAGTAAAAAAGCGGAGATTGTCTCAAATTATTTGCTTGTCACCTTTTGTTTTCTTTCTTTTATTGTTCCTTTTGTAATGTTCTATTTTTTTAAAATGAGTTATGTTTCTATGATTTTGATATATCCATTTTTACTTATTTTGTTTTTGATTGTTTTCAGGATGGTTTTCATTTTTGTATGATATACTTAATAACTGATTACGGAGAGAGAGATTATTTTGTTTGTGCTATAAAGACTGTGATTATTAACTTTTGTAGAGTTTTAAATGTGGATTTACCTTTAATTTTTGACATAACTCATAATATTTGCAGTTATGAGCCTATTCCAGCAATTTTGAATATCAAGTCTATGTTAGATCTAATTCCTCATAGATCTATTATTGTTTGCGTTGTTGATCCTGAAGTCGGATCTTCCGTTTTGCCCTGCCTATCTAAACACGTATATAAAAAAAAGGAAATATTCTTTATTGGAAGGAATAATGGTATTTTGGGTGCTTTTGCAAATTCTAAACATTCTTTTACTTATCAGATATCTATTAAAAAGATAGAACGGGATATAAAACGTAGAGGTTTATTCTACAAAGCGGGTATAAAAAATATAAGTAATACTTTTCATGGAAGAGATATATTTGCTCCAGTTGCTTCAATACTTTACTGTGATTTGGTAAAGGGTTCAAATAACATACAAAGATTTGTTAGTAACAAAATAAAGCCTTCATATTTAAGGATACCTGATCCTCTGGTTGGTGAAAATCAGATTTGTGGTAAAGTAATATATTCTGATAAATTTGGAAATCTTGTAACTAATATACCTTCTTCTCTATTGCCTTCAAAAATCAGAAGAATAGATATTGAAATTAATGGAAATGTCTTTATGATTGATAGGGTTTACAAAAACTATTTGGAAGGTCAAAATAGGGATTTGATTGTTATTGCCAACAGTTTTGGATACCTTGAGATCAGTAAATTTAAACAGAGTGCCGAAGATTTCATAAAAAATTTTGGAAGTATTAAAAATGTCAAAATTTGTATAAGTTTATCACAGTAATATCAATGGTTCAATTATTTTTTTGTCTAAGGAGAAACAGATTTCTTGCCAATTATCAGTTTTCAGAATGTTGAATATTCCCATGTATTTTTCTCTTATTTGACCTGCTTTTACATTAAGTAAGAAAGCTGGATTAGCAGTTATATATGATAATATTTTTTCTGGTTGTAATTTCAAGTAAATTGATGAAAGATTGCAAACCATGAGCATGGAAATTACATTTGAAGATCCGGCGTTGTAATCCGTGGCTAAACATATTGGAATATCTCTTTCCAAGAGTTTGTTGACTGGACTATATTCTTTACCTAAAAACCAAGAAGTTGGTGGCATAATTACTGCAAAAGCTTTCAGTTTTTGTATAATATCTGCTGTTTCCTCTGGTAAAACTAAAAGGTGATCAAAACTTCTTATATTTATAGAATTCCCGTAATTCAAATAAAGCTGTTTTATTAATCCATCTTCAGCAAATTCGTTTGTATGAAATCTGAAATAAAAATTTTGATCTTTTAATATTTCTATTATTTTTAGTGTTTGTTTTACAGAGAAGGCTGTTTTGTCACAAAAAATGTCAAAAAATTCTGTAAGAGATTTTATTTCAGATTTTTTCTTTCCAAGATTTTCTACGTATTCATTAAAATTTTCTGGTGGTATGTGTGCTAAGAATGTTGGGATTATTTTTATTGGTGAAAATTTTGAAATCTCTTTAATTAGCTTTAGATGTTCTATTTCTTTATCTATTTCTATGGCGTATCCATTTTTTATTTCTATTAATGTTGTTCCATTGTTAATGCTGTCTTTTATTCTTTGTATTAGGAGTTTTTTTAGGTTTGGTGAGTTAATGGTTTGGTTAACTGTATATTTTATTCCACCTCCTTCTTGGGCTATCTCTTGATAAGTCTTTCCTTGTTGGCGTTTGAGAAAATCGGGGATCCTTTTACCATCGAATAATAAGTGTGTGTGGCAATCTATGAACCCCGGACATAGGTAATGGTTAGAAATATCTATGATTTTTGTTTCCTTATTTATTCTTGATCTTAGATCTTGGTATTTCCCTATTTTTTCTATTGTTCCTTTTTTTAAGGATATACAATATTGCTTGTATTCATATAATTGGGGATTATTTGTTATGGGGGTATCCGTGATGGGGGTGATTATATTGGCGTTGACAATTAAATATTCCATTATATGTTCTGCAGTTTTTTTTCTAAGTATTTTATAAAGTAATCTGGATTGATTTTTTCATTTGTTATTTTCTCTACTAACTCCTGGGTTGTGTAGGTTTTCCCTTTCAAATAGATATTTTCTTTCAGAAAATCGATTATATTTTCAAATTTTCCTTTTTCTATTTCTTCTATTTTGATTTTGTTTTGTAACGTGTTATATATTTGTGCTGCTATTAGGTTTCCGAGGGTGTAGGTTGGGAAGTATCCGAATAGTGACTCTGCCCAATGTATATCTTGTAGAATTCCTTCACTGTCATCTTTTGGGTAATATCCGAAGTATTCTTTGAATGTTTCGTTCCACAATTCAGGTATTTCTTGAGTTTTTATATTTTTGTTAAATATTTCTCTTTCGATATTGAATCTCATGATTATGTGCAGATTATATGTTGTTTCATCTGCTTCTGTTCTTATTGGTTGTAATTCTATCCTGTTTATAGATTTCACAAATTCTTCTGGTTTAATTTTCTTGATCTCAGGGATATATTTTATTAGTTCACTATAGAAATGTTTCCAAAAGTTTGGACTTCTTCCTATTAGATTTTCAAAGAATCTTGATTGGGATTCGTGAATACTAAGGGATACACTTGATGATACTGGTTGTCCAAAGTATTTGTCTGTTGGTAGGTAGTAATCATATATTGCGTGTCCGAGTTCGTGTAGTGTACCGAATATTGCACTTTCAATATTGGTGTATCTTGTTGTTATTCTTACATCAAATGGTGATATTGTGGTTGCAAAGGGATGGGATGTGGGGTCTAATCTTATATCTAAGTTACTAATTTTTTTCACTAAGTATTTACAGAATTCTTCCAATTTTTCTTTTTCAAATTTTATATTTTTCAAGTCAATTTTTGTGTCTGTTTTATCTTTATATTTTTTTATCAGTGGTATAAGTTTTTCTTTTAGCTTTGTAAATATTTTCTCTATTTGTTTGGGATTGATATCGATTTCATATCCTTTAACGAGGGCTTCATATGGTTCTTCTTCATACCCCCATTTTTCTATCATTTCTCTATTGATTTCTATTATTTTTTTTAGGAATGGTAGTAAATGTTTGAACTTTTTTCCCTTTTTATCTTTTTCCCAGGCTTGTAGTGATGATGGTATTAGTTGTGACAATTTTGCGATTAATTTGGGTGGTATTTTTATATTTCTTTCATATTCAAATTTCCACCATTTGATGTTCACCCATTCTGGGCTGTATTTTTCATATTCTTCTGGGCTAATAGATTCTATTAGTTTTCTATAGTTTTTTGATGTCTTTTGTTTATGTATGTATTCCGTAATTATTGCTATTTGTTTTCCTCTGTATTTTGCTGCTTTGGGATTCATACATACTCTGTCATCCCAATACAGTAAACTCAGTATACTTTCATAATGTCCGAGTTTTTCATTTAACTTCAATAATTTTTTATAGTTTTGACTTTTTAAGCCTAACATCATTCCCTCCTTATTTGGTTTTTATAATTATTTCAACCCAAGTTGTTATTAAACCTCCTATAGGAAATGTTTTATATAGGAAGAATAATTATAAAAAATGAAAAATATATAAGATGGAATTACTGTTTGATAAAATTAGTATAAATAAAGCTTTGGATAAAATATTTACTGATGTTAAATTTTATCTTGCTGATATTAATGAAGATGTACACTTTATTACCATTCTTAAAGAGGGTATTCATTTTTCTGTTGATCTGTCAAAAATGTTAAGTGAATATAATTTGATTTTTGATTACATATTTTTAGAAAACATCAATCCAGAGAATAGGGAATTGGCTATAGAAAAGGATATTTTTTTACCTGTCAAGAATAAAAGAGTGATTGTTTGTTCAGTTTTAACAAGAACTGGTTATGAGTTGAGTTTTATGGAAAATTATTTGAGAATAAGAGGAGCGTTGGAACTCAAGACTGTTTCACTGATATGTAAAGAGGGAGCTAATAAAAAACCAGATTTCTATTTTTTTGAAGTACCTTCTGGTTACTATCTCGTTGGCTATGGTCTTGGATTTGATGAAAAATATAGAAATTTGGAAGGAATATACAAATTATAAAAGATGCTGTTTTTAATTGATACTTATAATATTCTCTATCGTCTTTTTTTTGCCCTACCTAAGCTTTCTTATAATGGTATTCAGCTTAATTCAATATATGGGATATCCAAATTGATGATAAAATTGACTAAACAATATAGACCCAAATATTTGGCTTTCTGTATAGATAAAGGTAGATCTAATCGTAATGAAGTAATTAAAGAATACAAAATGAATAGGAAGCCAACATCGGATGAGTTCAAGCAGCAAATACCTATATTTTATGAATTTGCAAAATCTGCAGGATTCATAGTTTATGGTATTGATAATTTGGAAGCTGATGATGTGATTTTTACTTTGACTCAGGTTTTTAAGAACCAATCTGAAATTTACATTCTGACTGGAGATAAAGATTTACTACAAACTATAGACAAAAATGTTAATGTTTTACTTATGAAAAAGGGGATAACAGATATTGATTTTTTTAATTCTATCAATTTTGAAAAGGAGTTCGGGTTTTGTAGTAAGTTTTATCCTTATTACAAAGCACTTGTTGGAGACCATTCAGATAATATAAAAGGTATAAAAGGTATTGGACCTAAGAGAGCAACTCAAATATTGAAAAATGTCCAATTATTAGAAGAAATACACAAAGATTTGACTCCTTCTGACATGAAAGTTTTCAATGATAATCTTTCTGTAATTCTTCTTAAAGATTACTCTAAAAAATTGAAAATTGAAATAAACTTAGATGATCTTAAAGTTGTATCTGATTGGTACAGAAGTGAAGAATTTATTAAATTTTTGAGAAAGTACTCATTTGTGAGTATTTTGAATGAAATAGAAAATAAACAGTTGAAGTTATTCTGATAGGGAGATTTTTGGGAGGGATGGCTGAGTGGTCTAAAGCGGCGGTCTCGAAAACCGTTGTGGGATTTTATTCCCACCGGGGGTTCGAATCCCCCTCCCTCCTGAGATTCTGATGGATATAATTGAAATAAAAAAAATAATCTCTGACTGGCAGCAATCTATATCTAAAGCAGATAACTATAAAATTATAAAAACGATTCGTGAAATAATAAGTGTTTATTCTAAGTTGGATGAAAAACAAAAGGAACTGTTTATTTTTAATTTTAAACCTATCCAGAAAAAAATATTCGATAATATATATTCTAATGATCCTTTATTAAGGAGAGCTGTTATTAATCTTGCCATCTCTCTTAATACCAATGAGTTAATTGCGGATGTTATAAAATATCTAAAAATCGAGAAGGATTATGAGAATATAATGGTTTATTTGCAGTATATAGATAAATTTAAGGTTGTGGGTTTTATAGAGAACTTGTTTGATTTTGCTAAACAAGTGGATTTGCCATTGATTATCAGGTTTAAAACTTTTTCTATTATATTCTCATTGGCAATAAACTATAAAAATAATTTACTCATTATAGACTATGTTTTTTCAGTAATAAATGAATTAGTAAAAAATCAGAATTTTAATTACTCCGTTTTATCATTGTTTTTTAAAAATTTGATTCATGATCTTTTAAGTTATTATAGGGGTGAGAATGTTCCAAAGGTTGTTTCTATTTTTTCGGATTTCTATAACAATCTTTTTTTCAAACTATTTGATTTCATAAGATCTTTTTTAGGTTTGATTGATAATGAGGAAAAATCTGAAATTATTGCTTCGGCTTTTATTCTTACTTTTTTAATATCTGTAACCTTAGATAAAATGGGACACTTTTCTGATGGAAAGAATGTTTCTGATTTTAGGGGATTATTATACAAGGATTTTGACTTGGTTGCCTTTTTAAAACAGATATCTCTTGAGGTAAAAAATAAAGCTTACTTTTTTTTATTTTTCAGTAATTTCTTGAAAGATTACGGTCTTGTAAAAGATTTCAAAACACTTTTGGATAAAAATCAAAGTTTTACTGAAATTCTTGTTGATTTAATTTCAAATGATAATGAGAGGTTAAATTATCAAATTTTGAGCTTAATTTCTGA
The DNA here is from genome assembly GCA_026418475.1 of bacterium. GTDB lineage: Bacteria > DRYD01 > DRYD01 > DRYD01 > DRYD01 > DRYD01. The sequence goes on from JAOABG010000025.1 coordinate 11,131, forward strand.
TTTGGATTTACCGATTAGTGATAAAAGCTTAAAAAGAATAGCCGATTTTGCTAAAAGTAATTTTAATGAGAATATTGTTTATACTTGTTTAGAAATATTCGATAAAAATAAATATTATGAGGATATTTTTTATTTTGCGAAGTATTCAAGTTCTTATAGTGAAAGGGTTAAAATTAAGATTAAGGAAGTGTTGAGAAAAATGACAAAGGGAAAAACTGAGGATGATGGATAGGTTAACAATTTTTGTTGGTTTAGGAAACCCAGGAAAACAGTATAAAAATACACGTCATAATGTTGGTTTCATTGTTTTAGAGAATTTTTTGGGGAATTTGCAAGATCTTTCAGAAATAAAGAAAGATTACAAATTTAATAGTATTATAAATGAATTTATTTTGTTTGGCTCTAAGGTTGTTTGTGTTTTCCCTTTGACTTATATGAATTTATCTGGTGTGGCGGTCAAACAGATAATTAATTATTATAGAGTTAGTGATGTAAAGAGAAGCCTTGTTGTTATCAATGATGATATGGATGTGGATTTGGGTTATTTTAAGTTGAGAATGAATGGGGGTGATGGTGGACATAATGGAGTTAGATCTATTATTGATCATGTAGGTAAAGATTTCTGTCGTATAAAAGTTGGGATATCTAGACCAGTGGATAAAAATTATAAGGAGTATGTGCTTCAAAATTTTTCTGATGAGGAAATTATTAGGCTCAAAGAGATATTACCTGTTTTGTCTTTGGTATTGAAAAATATCATAAAAGAGGGTTTCGTTTTAACGATGTCTAAAATTGGAACGTTTTTGATAAAAAAAAATTGATTGAAAGGAGTTTTTATGTATGGATAAACAAAAATTCTACGAGATAGCTACAAAGAGATTAATACCTCATTTTGCATTGTGGAAAGAAATAGAAAAATATGGACCGCGAATAATTTCTCAGGCTAAAGGAGTTTATCTGTGGGATATTGATGGAAACAAGTATATTGATGCAATGTCTATTCTTTGGGTTGTTAATGTTGGACATGGAAGAAGAGAAATTATAGAGGCTATGAAAGAGCAAATGGAAAAAATAAATTATGTTTCTCTTTTTGGGGGTTATCATCATGAAAAGGCTCTTGAATTGGCTGACTTGATTTGTTCAATTTTGCCTATGGAATCGGTATTTTTTTCTAATAGTGGTAGTGAAGCTATAGAGACTGCTATAAAGTTAGCAAGGCAGTATCATCACATCATTGGTAATTCTCAGAGATACAAAATTGTTGGGAGATGGCATTCTTATCATGGGGTTACTTATGGTGCATTGAGTGTTTCTGGTATAAGGCAGAATAGAAATTTTTTTGAACCTTTGATTCCAGGTTTTATTCATTTTGATGTGCCTTATTGTTACAGGTGTCCTTTTAACCAACGTTTTCCTGAGTGTGAGTTGAGGTGTGCGGATGATTTTGAGAGATTGGTTGAAAATGAAGGACCGAAGACTATTGCTGCTGTTATTGTTGAACCTATCATGTCAGCTTTGGGTTCTGTTTATCCACCTGATATTAAAAGATATTATTCTAAAATAAGGGAAATTTGTGATAAACATGATATTTTATTGGTATTTGATGAAGTTAATAATGGTTTTGGTAGAACAGGTAGGTTTTTTGCTTATGAACATACCGGTGTTATTCCTGATATGTTTGTATTTGGTAAAGGGATAACAAGTGGTTATGCTCCGTTGGGGGCTACTGCTGTTAGTAAGAAAATAAGTGATGTTTTTAAGGACTGGATGTTTGTCCATGGATTTACTTTTGGGGGACACCCTATATCTTCCGCTGCTTCTATAGAAAACATAAAAATAATACAAAATGAGAAGTTATATGATAATGCACGTGTTATAGGGGAGTATCTCCATCAGAGGTTACAGGAATTGTATGAATTTGATATTGTGGGTGATGTAAGAGGTATAGGATTGCATTGGTCTATTGAGTATGTGGATGATAAGAGAACAAAGAAAAGTATTCCTTCTAAGTTCTGGGTTGCTTCCAAAATTGAGAAAGAGCTTTTGAAAAATGGGGTGTATTTAGCTCGTGCTTCTGTAGACAGAACTTATATTGCTCCCCCTTTGATTATTACCAAGGATGAAATAGACTATATAGTAGAAGCTTTAAAGAAATCGATTTATTCTGTTCAAAAGGAATATAAATTGGGTGTATAGAGGGTTTAGGTATTTTTTATTGAATAATATTCTTGTGCCGGTGTAGCTCAGTGGCAGAGCAGGTGATTTGTAATCACCAGGTCAGGGGTTCAAATCCCCTCACCGGCTTAGTTTCAACTATGTCTAAGAGTGAGATCATTTTCAATGAACTTTTAAGAGCAATGGTTGCCAATAGAGCTTCTGACCTTTATATTAAGCCTCTTTACAGTCCTATTTTGAGAATAGAGGGAGAACTCTATCCTGTCAAAATAGATGATATATTACCAAATTTCGCAGAGGATATATTGGACCTTGTTGCCACTCCAAGTCAAAAGAAATCATTTGAAACCAATCCTGAGCTTAATTTGATCTATTCTGTACCTGAAGTTATGGATAGGTATAGGATTAATTTCTATAAAAATAAGGGATATATTTCCTTGGTTGTTAGGAGAATCAATTCTGTTATTCCAAGTATTGAAGATTTAAATTTACCTTCTATATTGAAAAAGTTTGTTCTTTATAAAAGGGGATTGGTTATAGTTTCTGGAGCCACTGGAACGGGTAAGTCAACCACTTTGGCTTCCATGCTTGATTTTGTTAATCAGAATTATAGAAAACATATAGTTACGATAGAAGACCCGATTGAATTTATAATAGAGGATAAGGATTCCTTTATTTCACAAAGAGAAGTTGGGATAGATACGAACAGTTTTGCTGATGCTCTGAAAAGTGTTGTTAGACAAACACCTGATATAATAATGGTTGGAGAAACAAGAGATAAAATAACTGCATCAAGTATTCTTCAATTAGCTGAGACTGGGCATTTGATATTGACAACTTTGCACTCTCCCAATACTGTGCAAGCTATAATTAGGATATTACAGTTTTTTGAACAGTCTGAACATAGAGAAATTGTCAATTACTTAGCTTCCAATCTTATAGCTGTTGTTAGCCAGAGACTTATCCCTCGTGTGGATAGGAGGGGACGAGCTCCGGTTGTTGAAGTTTTGATAATGAATGCAAGAATGCAGGAATTATTGATGGATATGGAATTTAAACAAATGAAAGTGGAAATAGATAGTTTCTTAACTGATGGTATGCAGTCTTTTGATATTTCATTAATAAGGCTCTATGCCAAGGGGTTAATTGATTTGGAAACCGCTCTTGAATATGCCGAGGTTCCACATGATTTACAATTAAAAATAAGGACTTTGGGTATAAAACCAGGAGGAGAGTTGCCTGAAAATCTTGAAATGCTATCTGAATAAAGGAAAAACATAGTATTTGGTGTATTAAAAAATAGGAGGTAGAGGCTTATATGTCAAGAGTATGTTATCTTTCAGGTAAGAAAACTGTTACGGGTTTTACTGTTAGTCACTCAAACAGGCATACAAAGAGAAGATGGAAAGTCAATTTAAGAAAAGTTAAGGTTGGAGACAAAGTTATTAAAATTTCAGCCAAATATTTGAGAAAATTTGGTGTTGCTCTTAAATCTGGAAATATGAGTATTTAAAATTTTAAAAGAGAGGGAGATAATATGTTGGCGATTGTTGAAATAAAAGGACACCAATACACTGTTAAGGATGGTCAAGTAATAACAACAGAAAAAATAGATGAGGAACTTGGTAAAGAAATAGAAATAAAAAATGTTCTTTTACATTATGATGGTAAGGAATTGAGATTAGGAAAACCTTATTTGGATCTCAGTAGTTTGAACATTAATCTAAGGGGTAAAATTTTGAGACATTTTAAAGGGCCTAAAATAATTGATTTTAAATATACATCTAAAAAGAGATATAGAAAAAAAAGAGGCCATAGACAAGAATTAACAGAATTACAAATATTCTTTTAATTTTTTGTAATAGTCATTATTTGTTGTAGTGATTAAATTTTTTGCTACCTCGATGTTATGATTAATAAATTAACAAGAATCAACATTTTGGGTCATATTAATTTGGTTTATTTTTAGGTTATATATAAAGGGATAGATGTTTGCTGTGTGGTATTACATTAGATAGGGTGGAATTATGGTGGGTGTAGCTGAGCGGTTAGAGCAGTGGACTGTGGATCCACGGGTCGGGGGTTCAAGTCCCCTCACCCACCCCAAATAAAAAATGTCAATAAAAATTACTCAAATACCTGGGCCAAAAGTTGAGGAAATAACAAAAGAAGAAAGAGAATTGTTAGCCACATCAACTAAATGTTGGGATACTCCAGCGGGTCCTGTTGAGGCTAAAGGAATATACTTTAGAGATAAAGATGGTAATGTTTTAATGGATTGGACAAATGGAATGGTTGTTGTTCTGGGCCATAATCATCCCAGATGGAATGAGTCTGTAATAGATCAGATAAATAAATTTGTTTATTTTAACGGTCCTGATTTTGTTTATGATGTTCAGAAAGAGGCTGCGAGGATTCTTACCCAGATAACTCCAGGCAACTGGAAAAAGAAAGTTTTCTTTTGTAACTCAGGCACTGAAGCTAATGAAGCTGCTATGAAGCTTGCTAGGATATCTCAAAAAAAGAACTTAATTGTGGGTTTTCTTGGAGCTTTTCATGGAAGAACGCAAGGTTCTCTATCTGTTACAGCCAGTAAAAGTGTTCAGAGGAAAGGTTATACTGCTTACTTGAATAACTCTTTTTCTGTTCCTTACCCTTATTGTTATAGATGTTGGTATAATATGACCTATCCTTCTTGTGATCTATACTGTATTAAAGTAATAGAGAGATATTTTCAGCACAATTTACCTCCTGATGATGTTGCAGCTTTTATATTTGAGCCTGTTCAAGGGGAAGGGGGATATGTTGTTCCTCCACAGGAGTCGTTTAAACTGTTGAAATCAATATTGGATAAGTATGGAATTCTAATGATAGCGGATGAAGTTCAAACTGGTTTTGGAAAAAGTGGTTACATGTTTGCTTCTTCATACTTTGGAGTTGAACCCGATATAATTACTCTTGCAAAGGCTATATCAAATGGTCTTCCCATGGGTGCAACAGTTTTTAAGGCTTCTTTAGATTTTAAAGAACAGGGGATGCACTCCAACACTTTTGGTGGAAATCCTTTATCATGTAGATCTCTTATAGAAGTGTATAATATCATACAAGAGGAAAGTTTGTTAAAAAAAGTCAAGGATATGGGAAATTACTTCAAACAGAAGTTGTATGAACTTATGGAAGATAGCAGAACCATAGGTGATGTTAGAGTTCTTGGTATGTTAATTGGTATAGAATTTGTTAAAGATAGAAATACCAAGGAACCTGCTAAAGAGATAAGAGATTTTGTGGTAAAAAGGGCATATGAAAAAGGTTTGTTGCTTTTGTCTTGTGGTCAATCTGTAATTAGGATAACTGCTTCTTATATTATTACTGAGCAGGAAATAGATGAGGGTGTTAAAATAATTAGAGAAGCGGTTGAAGAGGCTGAAAAACTATTTTTATGAAAGTAAGGTGTCTATTACTTTTATTGGTTTTTTTATCTTTATGTACCCTTTCTTTTGGGCAGGGATTATTAAAGATTCAGAATATTACCCTATTTTATCCTTCATATTATATAAAGGTTGAGTTGTATAATCAGTATCAGACAGTTGTTCTTCTTGATTCAAGAAATCAAAATAGGAGCTTATATGTTGAACTATTGAGAACTGATATTAAGGCTTATATAAAGCAAAACCTTTTGGATTTATATAACCTTTATGAAGGGAAATACAAGGTAATTTCAAATGAAGTTAGGAGTTATAGAGGGAGAAATTTATATGTTTTGGAGTATACTTTTGTTCAGCTTAATGAGGAGTATAAGACTGTAAAATATTTTTGGGAGTTTGAGAGTAGTTCTTATTTGGGTTTGTATTGTTTATCTCCTTCTGCTGACTTTCCTCAAATTTATGTGGATTTCGTAAATCTTTTTGAATCAATTAAGGAGTGAGTATGTTATGACAAACTATATTGATTTTTCTGAAGAGGACATATGTGATTTGGAAAGGGAAGGTGTTGGTATCCCTGATTTTTCTGAATTGGAAGTTGTGAGATATTTTACCAATTTGAGCAGGATGAATTGGGCTGTTGATGTTGGTTTTTATCCTTTGGGTTCTTGTACCATGAAGTATAATCCGAAAATTAACGATTTTATAGCTAATAAGTTTAATGATTTTCATCCTTACTTAGATGATGCTCAACCAATTTTGGAGTTATTGAAGAAATTGGAATATAGTATAGCTTATTTGGTTGGTTTAGATGCTGTGTCTTTATTACCTGCTGCTGGTGCTCAAGGAGAGTATACAGCTTTGCTTATTGCAAAGAAATATTTTGAGACAAAATCTGAGTTGAGGGATACCGTTTTGGTTCCAGATAGTGCACATGGTACTAATCCAGCTTCTGCTTCCATGGCAGGGTTTAATGTTATTACAATAAAAAGTAACAATCAAGGACAGATAGATGTTGATGACTTGAGGAATAAGCT
>JAOABG010000026.1 GCA_026418475.1 bacterium
AATTTAGGGGAATGATGTGGGTTTCCTATCCCCGAACCAATAGCAACATAAAGTCCAGGGACCTTTTGTAAGACAAAAGCCATATCTTCTGAACCATAGGACCTGAAGTTCTGAATGTTCTCTTTCCCAACAATCTCAGAAGCAACCTTTACACCTATCTCATATAACCGATGATCATTAACCAAAACAGGGTATCCAAAATCATATTTCAATACATAGGTTGCACCCGTTGAGGAACAAACATCACGTAGATTCTTTTCAAAAACTCCAGCAATCCTCTTTCTCGTATCTTCATCAAAACTCCTAACTGTCCCCTTGATAAAACAACTCCCAGGGATTATATTATTAGCACTTCCTGCATTTATGTAAGTAAAGGAAACAACATAGTCCTTAAAAATCCTGGGAAAAATAGTATACACTTGATTTATAAACAAAGAAGACGTAAGAATGGGGTCAACAGCCAAGCTCGGAGTAGCTGCATGAGCACCCTTACCAACTATCTCAACTTCAAAAGAATCTGAAGAAGCCATAGTAGGACCACAACCCAAAGCAATTTTTCCATACTCAAGCTCATTCCAAACGTGAATAGCCAAAGCAAAATCAACATCTTCCAAAACCCCCTCCTCTATCATAGCTCTAGCACCACCCAGACCCTCTTCAGCAGGCTGAAACATATACCTCAAATTAACCCCCAAATCTCTCCTATTACTATAAAAATACTTAACCAAAGCAATAAGAACAGACATATGAGAGTCATGTCCACAAGCATGCATCACACCTTCATGAACAGATTTATAATCCACATCGTTTTCTTCTTTTATAGGTAAACCATCCATATCGGCTCTCAAAAGAACAGTTCTCTCGGATCCATTATTTAGAAATCCCACAACCCCAGTCTTAGCCAAAATTTTATATTCATCCACAAAATCTCTGATGTTCCGAAGTATATATTCCTGGGTCTTATACTCTTGGAATCCCAATTCAGGTATCCTATGCAAATTCCTCCTATGTGAAATCATTTCATCCATCAATTGGTTGGCCATTTCATCTAACATATTCATCTTTCCTCCTTGTTTTCAATCAAATACTTCAGAGTTAAAGTTAAAGGAACAGCTATAAAAATAGCCCAAAAATTAAATATAGTATAGAAAGCTAAAATAGAAATAATAGACAGAAAAGGACTAACAACCATAAACCTCTCCACAGTCTTAGGCATAATGAAATTATCAGACAACTGCTGTATCAAGAAAACCAACACCACCATAACAATACCATCAAATAGAGACTTACCAAAAGAAACAATAACAACAGGTAAACTCCCCAAAATAGGACCAACTATAGGAATAAAAGAAAATAAACCATATACAACTCCATACGACACACCATCAACTCCCAAGAAAAAACTAAAAACCACAGAAGACAAGATAACTATACTAAGAACATTAACCAAAATTGCTCTAATATAAACTTTTTGATAATAATCAAACATTCTAAAAAAACTAACCAAATGATTATCAAAATTAACACTCAACCACTCTATGAAATCTTTTTTAGCATTTATAAAATATAACCCAAGAAGAGGAACCAAAATAAGAATAAACCAATCACCTAAATTAGATAAAACACCACCCAAAAACTTGGCCACTGCATTCAATACAACATTAACCAAGTTCCCCAAATTACTGAAGACATAATTCGTATCAAAAGTAACGTTGTAACCACTGAGAAATTTATCTATGAATCGTCGTATATTCTCAACAATGTAAGGAACCCTTTCTAAACCAATTTTCATGACACTTATAACTTGCCCCAAAATGGGAACAAAAATAAACAAAATAAAAAACAAAACAGCGAACAAATAAAATAAATATACAAAAAATACATTTATCCTAAGTTTTCTAAATAAACCAAGAAGAAAAAATACTAACTGAAACTTCCTATATCTATTAACATTCATTTTACTCTCAATTGATTTCAACAATTTTTCTTTGTAAGAACTAAATATATCTATAAAAACTTCAGTGAAATAAGCAAAAACCAAAGTAGCTAACAAAAGATTCAAATATCCCTTCAATAAAAATAAATATATTACAAAAATAAAGATCAAAAAAGCTACCCTTTTATTCACCATTTTTTTTCACATTGAAAACAATATACCCATATTCATTTATTTTGAAGAAATGGTTTTTAGAGCTATGTCCACACATTCTGCAACCGTCAATACGAAATATTCTTACCAAATCCCCAATTTCAGCATTATATATTTTTTTCTCTGCAAAAGAAGAAACAACTATTTTAGAAAGCACTATATTACAATCTGCTATGTGAGATATGGCAAGCCCACCAGCAGAACGAGAACTAAACGGACTATCCTCCCTCTTCTGAGAAACCATAAAACAGGTTATCTTCAAATTCTTAGATATCTGAAAAATTCTTCTGACCACATAACGAGCCATAACCTCCCTATTTTCATATAAACCACTGACAGAATCAAAAACACAAATATTAAAACCTTTAGCCAAACCATACAAGTCCTTAAACAAATTTTCAACATTGTTAATAAGACCATACTGATTTGAAAGATCCAAAATTTTAACATTATTAAGAATATAGTTATAATCTATCTTTTTTATCAATGACAATCTTCTCAAAGACAAAGAAACATAAGAAGAAGGATTTTCAATAGTTACGTACAAAATTTTCAACCTTTTATGAGCATTAGCAACAACAGACAATTGACACAAAAGAGATTTACCAGTATCCGCCTCACCAATAATGTTAATAACAGAATTTCCTGGATACCCCCCTAAAGTTCTTAACCTACTTTCTTCAAAATCCACAACATAAAAAAGTCTATTGATATAATCTATTCCACTATCTATTGGTTCAACCTTTACATAATCTTTTGAAGGGTTAACCAAATTCAATTTCATATATTATTTATACTTTTTTTATTTTCATTATCCTCGTATAATAAGTTATATTCATTAAAAGAAGCTATAAGAGCATTGAAAACTTGATGATCCAACAGTTGTTTTTCTACCATTTTAAACATTTCTTCAACAACATGTTTATGGGAAAGTGAAGGTTTATACTTTCTCTTGCTTCTGAGAGCATCGTATACATCAGCAACCATAATAATCCTGGCTCCCAAAGGAATATCCCTGTAGGTAACAGGATTATCAAAAACAGTAGGATAAAAATGATGGTATTTTATAAATTTTGATTCCTGTTCGGAAACCATATTTTCGACTATCTGAGAGGCAACAATGGGATGTAATGTTATTATTTTGAACTCAGTGGCAGTGAGCTTGCCCTCCTTCCTGAGAATAGAAGACGGAGTATCTATTTTACCTATATCGTGAAGCTTAGCAGCCAGAGAAATGGAATCAATCTCCTGCTTAGATAATCCCATATTCGTTGCTATAACCTTCGCTATAAAAGAAACTCTCTCTGAATGCTCATAAGTATCAACATCATATTCCTGAAGCAATTTTAATAGAGAATCAACCAAACCCTGGTAAGAATCCAACATCTTGTTCGCAAAATACAACATACTTAAAAAACTGAACTGAGTGAAAACCAAAAACATAAAGCTTATCCAATAATTCTCTACCAAAAATATAAATGAAATGTAACTCAATATGAATTGAGATAATATGAAACCCTCTGCAAAACCAAACCTAACCACAGAAGACAAAATATAAAAAATATTGTATCCCCTATAACTACTATGGATAAATCTCATAAAAACCAATAACAAAAATTTGTTAGATACCAAATACATTATAAAAGCTAAGAGATAAAAGTAAAAATCGTAATAATTTTGAACAGTTGATTTCAATACAAAACACATTAAAAACAGAGGAACAAAAAAACTCAATGGAACAAAAATAGCTCTCAGAAGACTAATTTCCTTAACCCTATAAATATATTTCCTGAACAATGGATTTGAAACAAATCCCAAATATAAAAAAATTACACTAAATAAATCATTATAATAAAAAAAAGCAAACAAAAAAAATAGACTATCAGTGGGAATAATGAAATAATCCTCCCTATAAATCTTCCTACCATAAATGGTAATGGAGAAATTTTGAAATTTTCTAAAAACTATATTCATTATAAAACCCAAAAGAAAAATGAAAAAGTAATTCGTCATTTAAGATTAAGAGGGTATCTATTTAAATACAGTTTTTCTGGCCTATTTATTTTCAGTTTTAAATCAAACCACAAAACCTTCTGATAAACAAATATTAATTCCAAATCAGAATTATAAAACAGAAAATATAACTTACTTTTATCAAGATAAAGCTTTAGAAACGTAAAAAAACCGTAGCTCCTAAAAATAATATGATTTTCTTTATAATTTACCATTTCTATTTTTTCCCTTTTGTTTAATAACTTATCAAAAGTTTCAATTTTGATGTTCAAGTTCATTTTATTAATTTCCTTAACACTTTGATTAAAATAGAAATCCATTGTGGATTGAGAAGGCAAAAGAACAGGTATAAACTTCTCACCTAAATGATCACTCAAATAAGTATAAATAAAATACTTACCCTTCTTTACATTACCAATATTAAAAAGGTCATTAATAGGATACTTATAATAGTCCAAATGATTCATTGAGTACTCTATTCCTTTTAACAAAACCATCCTTTCTTTATACAAAAAATTAACCTTGTTAATAGGAAAAGAATTAAAAAAAGATAGAAAAAGTGAAGTATAAAGAACATAAGAATCAAATTGATAATCAATTTTGGGGAGATTATATAAATAAATATCTATCGTTTCATTTCTATATTCAACCTTTTCAACATAAACATTCATAGTACTCCTAACAATTAAAGTTGAGTCGGCCTGTATACTTTGATAAGGAGAGGACAAAGGTACAAAAATACCACTATTTTTATCAATTTCAAACACAGTTATGAAATTTCTATAACCTACACATGAATAAAAAAACAAAAACACCATCAATGAAAAGAAACTTAGAATTTTTCTCATGATCAAAATCTGCCTATATCTCCAAGTAAATCTTCTTTAGACATTTTAAGAAGCTCTTCAACACTTTTATCAAAATATTCCCTTGTACCCTTTCCGCCGGCATATAGAACGATAACCATATCATCAACTATTTTAATAAAATAATCAACAACTAATGGATCGAAATGAGTTCCTTTAGACTGTTCTATAATTTCTATACTTTTAAAAGCTGGTATACCTTTTTTATATTGTCTCTCACTCATAAGAGCATCAAACACATCAGCAACAGCTATTATTCTTGCTAGCAAAGGTATCTTTTCACCCCCAAGTTTGTCTGGATAACCGGTTCCATCCCACTTTTCATGATGATACTTAACACAATCAGATATAGTACCTATATTATTAAACCTTTCATTTGAATTAATAATTTTAATCTTTGGAAACTTCATCTTTCTAATTATTTCGTAACCGATAACAGTATGCTGCTTCATTATTTCAAACTCTTCATCAGTTAATCTACCAGGTTTATTAAGAACATAATCAGGTATACCAATCTTACCTATATCATGTACCAAAGTACCAATCAATAGTGTCTGAATTATTTCCTCTTCTAAATCCATAGCTTTAGCAATCTCTACGGAAAGAATTGTCACCCTTTGTGTATGATCCTTTGTGTAATTATCTTTAGCCTGTATGGCATCTATCATTGCTTGTATAGCTTGAGCTTGTGATTCTTCTAAATCTCTATTACTTTTGGAAGCCTCATAAACAACCCTGGTCTGAAATAGCAAAGTGGTATAAAACAAAATATCCTGTTCCGAAATATTCTTAAAGTGCTTCGTAAAATCCTGTATTGCTTCATACAAGAATTCTTCAGTCTTATCAACATTTCCAATAATAGAATAAGCAGAAGCAATATTAAAAGAAATAATCTTAGATTTCAAGGGATCCTTAATATATTCTTTTACCTTCACCAAAATATCAATGGCTTTATCTATTTTATCCTGAAAAGCATAATTCAGAGCCAAAAAGTACTTGGTCTCATTCTTAGTGGGATTGACAACAACAGCTTCCTCAAAATATTTCTCTGAAACTCCAAGCCTCATTCTACTCAAGTCTATTATTCCCAATGAGTATAAAGCTTCAAAATCCCTGGGATTATATTCCAAAACTTTTTTGAACCACTTATAAGCTGTATCAAATTCTCCCTTTCTGAAGGCAACTTTAGCACCAATTAAGTAAAAAGAATTTTTTTCTTCAAAAGTAAGAGCCTCTTTGACCAAAAAAAGAGCCTGATCAAGATTACCCAATCTCTCATTAATTATAATCAATTTCTCATAAATTTCATCATCAAACAGTATAGTCTCCTCCTTAAGTTCTAACAGTATCTTTTGTGCTTGACTATACTCACCAAGAAGCATATATATATCAGCCATCTCCTTTTTTATTTGAGGATTGACATAATTATAAATCTTCAAATTTTCATATAATCTTAACGCTTTCTCATATTCGTTTTTACCTTTGTAAGACTGTGCCAAATAGTAATAAATCTGCGGATTATTAGGCTCTAACATTTGTGCTTTATTATGTAACACTTCAATAGCATCATCATATTTACCCATCATTATCAAGTACTTAGCAAGTAAGATACTGGCAGTGGCCTGCTTATTGTTCAACTCAGTAGCTTTCTTCAAATAAAACAACGATTGATTCAAAATGTTCTGCTTTAGATATATATATCCCAGTAAAAGATAAGCATCATCAAACATAGGGTTCTGTTCTATAATTTTTTTTAAATACATTATTGCTTTAGGATAATCCTGAATATCAATTTTTATTAAAGAATAAAGATATTGAACTTTAAAATTGTTAGCAAAGTTGGTAAATAAATAATTAAATGTTTGTTCATACTCTTCATTACCTGCTAAAAACAGAGAAAAAGCTTTTATAAGCAAGTCCAAAAGAGAATTTGGGTTAAACCTTAAAGACTCATCAACTGAATCCAAAGAGTCCCTTAAAATATTTAAATGTTTTTTTATATCTTCACTAGTTGGAACAAAAGGAGAAGGAACCTCTTCAAAAAACTTCATAAAAAAGTATTTCTCCACTAACTCGAAGAAATTTTCTTTCCTTCCCCACTTAGACAAAAATATTATCTTAAAAAGATGTCCTTTCAAAAAAGTCCGATAATTCTGAGTCAAGTCTTCAAATTTCTTATAAGCGTCTATGAATTTTCCAACCCTGTCATAAAGCAAAGCTAACTCAAGAATCATATGGGGATCCTTTTTATAAAGTAAATTCTTTTCTAATACTTCTATTTTTTTTTCTATTATTTCGTCTTTCATCTCCCAGAAAGAAGAAACTCTCTCAATAATTCACACGCAAGTATACAAGTAGTAAAAGATGGGTAATCAAGAACAGGGTTAACCTCAACAATATCAAACCCAACAATATTCTCAGAAGATAATACTTCCAATATTTTTATGTAATCCTCAAATTTGGCACCCGAAGAGTTGGGATTGGACACAGCAGGAGCTATAGAAGGATCAAAAAAATCTACATCCACAGATAAATAAATATACCCCTTCAAATAATCCTTCAAAGAACCTATATTATTCAAATCAATATTGATAATATTAGAAAAGAAGTATCCCCTTTCAGCATCATCAAGAGTTCTAACCCCAACAGATATACTAACATTCTCCTCAGAAATTCTTCTAAGAACACTCGCATGGGAATACTTTTGATTATGGTAAACATTATGGCAATCCGCATGGGCATCCAAATGGATATAAATAACATTTTTATAAATATTCTTTATTGCCCAGAAACAAGGAATAGTTATACTATGATCACCCCCAATAAAAACATACTTCTTATCTTTATTTATAACAACACTTTTTAAATACTTATATATTTCCAAAATCGTGTTGTCATTATCATATATAAAATCAATTTTCATATCCCCCAAATCAAAAAAGCTAATATCTTCTAAAGACTTATTAAAGTAATTACTATAACTTTCAATACATTCAGAATATTTCCTTATAGCTTTTGGAGCGATGAAAGTCCCCAATCTCGTATTAACATAACCCTCATAAGGAATAGAAACAACTAGATATTTAGACTGCTCTATAGAATTGTAAGCTTTGATAAATGGAAATATTCTCATAAATACACAACTTGCTTGTTAAGAATATCCCTCTTAACCTCTTCAGAAATATCATTATTATTTATGACATAATCTCGAACATCAACCGTACTCATATACTCATTCAGATTTGTATATATTCTTTGTAAACTCATTATTTTAAAAAGTAAAAACTTGGATAAAGGAATTAAATTATACGACCTAATATAATAGTAATTAAGATATATTGATTTCATCACAAACCTATTTGCAACTCTATAATTATCAGGATAATACATCATAAAATTAACAATATAATCTTTATATAGAGAGAATAGTATTTTACCAATGTTGGGAATATTTTCCACCTTCTCATAAAGTTCAGAAACAATTGATAACAAAACATTATAGTTTCTTTTCTTCTTTCTTTTTACCCTGTCATTCATAATAAATCTTTTTATATTTTTCAAAAGTATGGATGATATATAATCCTTTATTTTGTCAATATCTATATAGTTCTTAAAAGTTGATACTATTTCAATAAAGTAACTACTAACTTCTTTCAAATTCCTGAATTCCCACTCATTCTTATTAACATATAAATAAGAAACAATAAGCCAAAGGGAAGACTCAAGCAAAAGATAGATAAAATTTCTTTCAAATACTCCCTCAATGTTAACATTCAAAACTTTTGAAAATAAATGTTGCAAAAAATTATAAGACATAACATATTTACCACGATAGAAAGCCAATTTTGATATTAACAAACTCAATTCAAAATAATACAATAAATGAATTGAATTAGTAAGATCAATAACATTATAGAAATATTTCATCGCTTTAACAGCAAAATTCTGAGCCTTGTTATATTGCCGCAAATACAAAAAAGATCTTGATATACAATAATACATACGGGATTTATAATAATCATCATCAGAATTCAAAATAACACTATTTAAAACCCATTTAATAATCCTCTTTATCTTTTTTTTGTTATACCTGTTCAACTGTAACAAAAAATTAAAATAAATATCTACTTTATCATAAATTCCATATTTTTTCAGTAAAAAAAACAAAAAATTGAGGTAAACCTCTGTTATTTTATCAGTTTTAGGACTAAATAACAGCAGTTTCTCAATAGTCAATATAATAGAGTTAGCAATATTTTCAATCTTTTCTTTACTCATAAATTATTTCGGCCATTTTATTATAATCTATCTTATATATTCTAGATACATCTGACATCTTCCACATATTGTCAGCATCTATTTCACCATCACCCGATAAAATCTGGTTTATTTTCATGATATTTAGGATGTGTTCTTTGAATCTTGCGTGCCCGTACTGCGAAACCTGTCCTGTGAAAACTATAAATGGCCAATCACTACACTGCGCTTGTAGGATCTCACTTATACCAATCTCAGCCAAATTCTTATATCTTTCATCTCTATCAATAAACTCTTTTTTATTATTAATAATATCAAAAAATAACTTGGTATTTATATGTACATGTCTATACATATAATCCACAGATCCATTTAGCCAGTATTCAAAATATCCTTTCCATCCCCAAGTACTACTGTTAGGCTCTAACTGTTCAAATTTGAAATTGTTGCTTTCTAAAATTTTCAGATAATCTGATACAGTTGAGACACCAACAAGATATCTCTGTTCCTCATTCAATAAATAAAGAACGTTTTTAAGAAAGTAAGTTCCCTCAAACCACCAATGCCCAAAAAGTTCAGTGTCATACATAGCTGCAATACTCATAGGTAAGTTCAATTTTAAAGTATTATACCAATACTCAGATTGTCTTTCCCTGTTGAATATGAAATTAGCCGCATGCTCAAAAGACTTCTTTATAGCAAAATCAGGATCATATATTTCTTTAGAAGAAAGAGGTACGTCAACACCAGTTATCCTATAATACTTATAACCAGTATCAGTTCTGACACCACTTTCATGAACATAATCCTTTATATAGTCATATTCCAAATCGTAGCCGATATCTTTATAGAATTCCCTATACCAAAAGTCACCAGGATATCCTTCTTTAGCAGACCAGACCTGCTTAGAAGATTCAAAATCTCTACCAAAAACTATTAAGCCATCTTTAGTAACATAAGGCATAAACGTACCATACTTACAAAAATCTCTACTAAATATTATTCCATGACTCTCCAAAAAAGTGTATTTTATATTATATTTCTTTAATATTTTATTTATATCGGGTATATAAGCACATTCAGGAAGCCAGACACCTTCAGGATTAAAACCAAAGTAATCAACAAAATTACTTACCGCTTTATAAAATTGTATCTCCAATAATTTCATACTAGCCTTATCAACAAAATAAAAAGGAGAAATACAATGCGTCAGATTACTGGTTATCACCTGTATTGCTCCATTTTTAGCCAATTCTTTATAACCTCTCAATATATCTCCATTTAGATCTTCAAATTTTTTCAAAATTCCTGAAAACTTATTATATAAAAATTCTGCATTTTTATAAAACTGTGTTCCTTTAGTTCTTTGCAATTCTTTTTGCCCCAATTCCACTGTCTTTTTCAAATGTGAATGTATCCTCTCTTTAAAAAAATCATTAGTTAACATCGTAAGCAAAGAACCAGAAAAAGAAATCGTCACACCAACATAATTATATCTGTTATATATCTCTTCAAAAACCAAAAGTAGAGGTATATATGATTCTCTGACAGCTTCAAAGAGCCATTTTTCCTCCAAAGATTCCTTATACTCAGGATAATAGAGCAAAGGAAGGTGAGAATGCAAAACAAAAAGTATAAGCCCTTTTTTATCGACATTTTTTTCCTTTATCATTTCACTTTTCCAAGTTAGCCAAGTATTTATATTCCGCCCAATTTGGCCAGGCGGACTATATCATTCCCCTAACCTTTAAATATATCAACTTAATACAAATCTTTATACCATACCAAAAAACCCTTATAAAATAATCCACAATAAACATTAATTTTTCCAAGTAATTTATTTTTAACTCTTTTTTTATACTTTCCAACTTATATTTCAAACTAATTATCTTTTCCATCAATACCAATATAAAATGGCAGATAATTTTTACTATATGGGAAAACACTAAAATTCCAAACACTTTCACCATAAATAGGATTCAAAATAAAGCTACTTATAACGCCACCTTTTATTACACAAGAAACCTTATTCAATTTAACCTTCTTAATAGTCACATCCAAATTTAAATAAACAAAATTTTTAAATTCTGGAATATCCTTAAGCTCAGCTTTATTTATACCAAACTCCCAGACATTGTCAAAAACATCAAAATTCTCCACAGTTAGGTAATAATCAATACCAAAAGAATCAATAAAATTTACCAATCTCTCAAAAGCATCATATTTCAAAGGAATCAAAAAATACCTTGAACGGAAATACTCACTTTCCAGCTTTTTAGAAATTTGGATATAATCTTTTAATTTATCGTGATTCTTAGACATCAACTGAACATAATCTCTCAAAGTAGTTCTGAGAATCTGAGCACTATTATCAGAGTAAGACAACTCAAAAAGAACAGAAAATATACCAGAAGCAGCCCCATAATTCCTCAAAATTGAAACAGCAGAATAAGACTCATCCCTATTCAAAGGAACATACTTACTAACTTTAATACCCTTACTTATAAACAATTGAACACTCTGATCTTCCAATTCCTTCTGTAAACTCTTCAAAGAATAAAAAAAAGGAGTGTATATTTTGGATTCAGAAATCCTATAAAACTCATCAACTTTATACAGGTTGAGCATTACCTTACAAAAATCACCAAAACTGTACATAAAATCAATGTTTTCCCTCTTAGCCTGATGAATATCAATTATAAATACAGGTTTATATTTTTTTATAGCAGATACTATAAAAATAGAACTGTTTGAAAATAAATTGATAAAAGTTCTATTTGGATCCAACCCCTCAAAAGTGGTCCTCTTTCTATTTGCTATTCTATACCTGCTTGGTTGCAAAACTATACAATAATTAAAATCTTTTGAGAAATAGTCATTACTATTAAACAACACTTCTTTCACTACTTCATAAGCCAAAGGCTCATTACCATGAATTGAACAAACTATTAATCCATTAGATTCAGAAAAGTTATCTAAATAATAAGCCTCTACATCATCAACACTATACATCTTATAGAGGTTGATTGAATAGGTAAAAGAAAACAAGAAAAATATGAATAAGTAAACAATTTTCTGCATTATCTAACCCTTTATTTTCAATTCCATGAGAAAGTTTTGCCTGAATTTTAAAGCAGTTTCCTCCAACTCCTTCAGGCTTTCATCAGAAATCTTTTGCTTCTGTTGTATCTCTTGAATTATATGTTTTTTATTGGCTTTACAATATTCTATCCATTTAGTTTCAAACTCCCTTATTTTTTCGAGAGGAATATCATCAAGAAAACCTCTGGTACCTGCAAATATAGACAATATTTGTTCTTCTATTGGCATAACATGATGTAAATCCTGTTTAAGCAATTCCATCAATGCCTGCCCCCTAACTATTTGCTTCTGAGTAGCCTCATCTAACTCAGAAGCAAATTTAGTAAATGACTCCAATTCTCTAAACATGGCAAGATCCAATTTCAACTGCCCTGCAACCTGTTTAGTCGCTTTAACCTGTGCCGCTCCACCAACCCTCGATACCGAAAGCCCAACATCAATAGCAGGTTTAAAACCTTTATTGAATAGATTACTATCGAGATATATCTGACCATCGGTAATTGATATAACATTTGTGGGAATATAAGCAGACACATCACCCAGTTGTGTTTCAATTACTGGCAATGCTGTTAAACTACCACCACCCAGGTTATCGTTAAGTTTAGCAGCTCTTTCGAGAAGTCTGGAATGCAAATAGAAAACATCACCAGGATAAGCCTCTCTTCCAGGAGGCCTCCTCAAAAGCAGAGATATCTCCCTGTAAGCATGAGCATGTTTTGTCAAATCATCATAAACAACCAAAACATGTTTACCTTTATACATAAAATACTCTCCCATAGCACACCCAGCATACGGAGCCAAGTAAAGAAGAGAAGGAACATCAGTTGAAACCGTTGATACAACAATAGTATAATCCATCGCACCATACTTCTCAAGAGTTTGGATAACAGAAGAAACATAAGAAGCTTTCTGACCAATAGAAACATAAATACAAATGACATTTTTATCTTTTTGATTTATTATGGTATCAATCAGTATTGAAGATTTTCCGGTTTGTCTATCCCCAATTATAAGTTCTCTTTGACCCTTTCCTATTGGTATAAGCATATCTATTGCTTTTATTCCAGTATACAGAGGTTCTTCAACAGGCTTTCTATCTATAACTCCAGGAGCAAGAGCTTCCAAAGGCCTATAACCACTCGGTTTTATGTCTTCCTTACCATCAAGAGGTAAAGACAAAGGATTGACAACCCTACCTATGAGAGACTCACCAACAGGTATTTCGAGAACCCTATTTGTTTTCTTAACTATATCACCCTCATATATATCGCTATAGTTACCCAATAATAATATTCCAACACTTTCTTCCTGTAGATCAACAGCAACCCCATACCTATCTTTCCCAAAATCTATTATCTCCCCATATTTAACACCTTTTAAACCATAAGCCAAGACAACATTATCACCAACCTGAAGAACAGTACCAATATCTTGTTGCTCAACACTTATACCCTCAAAAGACTCTATTTGCTTCCTTATTATCTCAGATAATTCATCAATTCTTATTTCTGGCATTAAAATTTCCCCCTTTCTTATTAGTCATCTTTATAAAATTCTATAAAATTCAACATTCTTTTAGCAAATGCCTTATTAACTTTAGTTGATAAAGGACTGTTTTTCATATTTTCAAACTTAATTTTTATTTTTTCCAAAACCTCAGAAGATTCATTCCTTAAATTTGGTAAATATAACAAATTTAACATAAGGACATCAGAAGGATTATTAAATTTACTATATCCACTTAAATAAAGAAGTAAAAATACAAAATCTTCCATACTCTGTTGCCTTATTGAACTCAAATCTTTATTAAATTTCACATCATTAAACAGACCAAGATATAACTTTCTCAAATTCTTAGCAAAAATATCCTCACCAAAATAATATTCATATTTAGTAGAAGGAGGAGGAAATAAAACAAGCATCAATAAGAATCTATACATTCTCTCATTATAATATGCTGAATCCAGAAGAGTCTTGGTTAAAACATTCGTCGTACCCCACTCATAAGAACCAAATATTACAGAGTTATGTAATGAACTCTGAGTAATAATCGGCTTATCAGAGATTAAATCTTTTATTACCAAATTGGAAACATAATCTCTCAATTTGGGATCCAAAGTTTGAATATTAGAACGATAATTATCACCAAAAAAAGTTCTATTAATATTCTTACCAACCAAATAATAAAAGATATTTTCCAACTTTACTTGAGTGTAAGCATTAATTGCACCCCTGGTTGACCAATATACCAACCTGGGATTATTACCAACTTTAGAAAGCTTGTGAGGAGCATTTTCCAAAACATACTTATATACATGTGATAAATCCTCATACCATTTATACCCTTCACTTGAAAGATCAAACCTCCTTATATTAGGGTCTAAAACAGGGACATCCTCATCAGGACCATAATAAATACCACACTTAGAAGCTATTTGTCTCAAAGAACCCTCATTTTTTGTATATCCATACTCTATAGCCAAATAATCATAGTAACCTATAGTCGTCATAAATAAATCCTTAGTAAAATATGGCCTACCATTTTTATAATGTATATTAACAGGATTGTAATCCATACATGAGTAACATATTCCATTTTTGGATGTATAACTTTCATCCTGAAGCTGCTGGATGGATATAAATGAAGAAGCTTTGAAATTATGCCTGAGACCGAGTATATGTCCAACCTCATGGATTATAATATCTCTGACATAATCCTTAGCAAACTTCTCTTTGTTAACAGCATAATACGTAGGATTAGACAACGATATTGAAAGTAAACTAATAACCCCATACTCCATCTTTTCAATCGGATAAGTACAAATATCCCCATAAATACTCTCATTATTCAAAATTGTATCCCAAATAAAACCATATAGTTGATTAATATTACTAATATTAATACCAGTTTTATGATCCTTAAAAACAATCTCATTACATATTCTGTAGATAGGGCTAATTTGCCACTTCAAAGCAGAAGGCAAAACAACTTCATAATAATAATCAAAGCGAGAATTTATTAATCTCAACATAGGAGCATAGAAAACAATATCAGCATCCACTATTTCACCAGTGGTAGGTAAAGCAATGGAAGGGCCTATTGCAAAAGCAGTCATATTGGCATCCTGATACCTAATTGTTGGATACCTTATGTCCTCAGGTTCCCAATCAGCATCATCAGGCTGAATTTTTACTTCAATAGGATCATTATATCCTATTCTATTGAAAGCTTTATTCCACTCAAGAACAGCATCTTTGACAGTTTCCCTATACTCAGCAGGCCAGGTGTTTTCAATCCATATAGTAAGCTTTTTATTCAAATCCCATCTGTTTATGTATTTCTTTATGGTTCTATAACCTCCATCTTTACCCTCTGTGGAAGAAACATCAGAATAAGTAGTTGCAAAATAACCAACCCTATCATCATATTCTCTAACTTGATAATTATCATTTCTATAATCAAACAAGTTGAGAGCAAATATCACTTCATTGTTAGAAGTCAAATTCAAGGAATTAGCATAATCAAATAGCCTATCATACTGTCTGAACGTTACCAAATAAGACAAGTACAATATCATATTTTTATCATAAACTTTAACATTTTTCAAATCGTTAAAATTAACCTCAACTTGCTTAGAATACAAAGGATGATGAAAAAATAAACTCAATTGGGATGAAAATTGATTGAGATCAACATAAACGCTGTTATTAACATAGGTAGCATATGTCTTCAAAACCAAATTATCAGAAAATGATTTATCCAAGATCTTTTTAGATGCTTCGTCAACATAGGATCTATATTTAAGATTCTTCACATACAAGTTGATATCAACCACATCACCACTGCTCAATTCAGATTTTTGCTGAATTTGTTTAGAAGAAAAATATACAGCATTGGTATAATCACTTAATGGTTCAAAAACAGGTATTGTCAATCCACCCAGGAATGGATATATAGACAAACCCTTAGAAACTTGCAAAGATACAAAATATTCTTTGTTAAGTTTATCCAAGGGTATCTCCAAATAATATTTATCCTTATATTTATAGATATTAAAAATCCCTTCTATTTTTTTTGATTTCTGTAATAACTCTTTATTTACTTTCTGTTGAGTTCCCTCTCTACCAAATGAAAAAGATAAAAAGATCAATAGAAGAATTACTATCACATAGCAATATTTACTCATATTCATCCCCTTACCCAATTTATGTCAATTTGTTTCAGCATATTTAGATTTTAGAATCAGGTTTATAACATGTAAGAGTTCCTCTATTTCAAATGGTTTAGGTATATAGAACTCTGCTCCTTTTCTCCAACTTTCAATAACAGCAGCATCCTCAGTCTTAGCAGTAAGCATTATAACAGGAATTTCAGAAGTATCACTATCCTCCTTCAATCTTTTCAGAACCTCAAAACCATCTATACCCGGCATCATTATATCAAGAATTATTATATGAGGTTTTTCTTTTTTTGCTTTTTCAATACCACTTTCACCATTGAAAGCACCAATCGTCACAAATCCAGAATGACCCAAAATATTTGACAACAAATCAACTATGTTTTCCTCGTCATCTATAATCAGTATCTTTTGGTTATTACCTATCTTCTCCATCTTATATTTACCCCCTTTAGTTAAATATAGTATTACATTTACATTATTCTACAAAAAATTGTTATTTCTTTTTTTATAATTTTATATTTTTAATGAAGGGAAAATAGATAGTTTATAAAAAATTATATAATGAGTATGTATGTAGCTTCTCATTCACTGGTATGTTTAACTT
>JAOABG010000027.1:0-5341 GCA_026418475.1 bacterium
AGAGTCTATGACAATCCCAATAGCAAAGATTTTTTCAAAGTTGAGGTATTTGTTGAAGTACTGTTTGGAAAGAATTTGGTCAATGGGGTTAGCTTTGTCAACTTTGAATTCAAAAATGTAGGCTGTGTTTTGATGTAATACAGTTAAATCAATGTTACCAGTGGAAGAAGTATCTTCGGCAATAACATTCAGTCCAGTGGAGACGAGAAAAACGTAGAATATGCTGCAGTAAAAAGCTTCGTATTGTGAAGTGTGGGTATACCATTGGAAAGGAATTTGAGCGAAGAGGTTATTAAGAAAAGTTGGTAAATGTTCAAGTTGAGAGCTGTAGAAAATATGTTTGAATCTTTTTATTAATAAATGGGACTGAGAATAAAAGTGGTTAGCAAGAAGAGTATTAAGTGCGATTTTAACTTCTTTATTGGGATAAGAGAGTTCAAATTCAGTAATATCTTCATAAATTGTGGTATCTTTAATGGTGAGGTAGCCAGATTGGAAAAGAAGAGCTTCCGGAAGAATTTTTTCAATATCAAAAAGGGAAAGTAATTGTTCAGTAGAGTAGGTTTTTTCCAATTGAGGTATATAGAACTGTTTTTGTTGTAGGATTTTGATGAGAAAGGAAGGAGTGCCAGTTTCAAACCAGTAAGGTAGGAATTGTCGTTCTTGTAGGTATAGAAGGATATCAAAAGGGTTATAGAGTTTATCAGTGTTCCAAGAATATCCATTATACCATTCTTGGATTTTATGTAGTTCATCTTGAGAGAGTATGAGATGTCCAAAAGTGGATTGTAGTTCTTGTTGAGTATAGCCGCAGATAGTGGAGTACTCTTTGGAAAGGGAGATATCTCTCAATTGGTTAAGTCCACTGAATAGAGAGACTTTGGCGAATTTGGAGATGCCAGTTATGAAAACAAATTTGAGATATTTGTCAACAGTTTTAATAGTTTGATAAAAACCTTTCAAGAAATCTCTGATTTGAGAACCCAATTGAGTTTTTTCAATGTTATCGAGAATTGGCTTATCATATTCATCAACAAGAAGAACTATTTGTTTATTAGTTTATTTATAAATGTTTTCAATAAGTTGGATATTACGAAATCCAATGTTTTGTAAAGAAAGTTTAATGTTATAAAATTCTGCCCAATAGTCTTGAAGAGATTTGATGAAGTCTTCCAAATCTGAGGAATTTTTGAATGTGGTATCAAAAGAGAATTGTATTGTGGAAAATTGTGTATCTCCGTCCCAATGATTTTGCAGGAATAAACCATGGAATAGTTCTCGTTTACCTTCAAGAGCACATTTTATAGTATCTAAAAAGAGAGATTTACCAAATCTGCGAGGTCTGGAAAGGAAATAGTAGCTACCTTGGTCACAGAGTTTTTTAATAAAATGAGTTTTATCAACATAGTAATAGTTATAAGTTCTAATTTCTTCAAAAGAGCTGATGCCAATGGGAAGATTTTTATCCACAATGATAGATTATTTTAGGAATAAAATTATTCCTTCAATTATTTGATTTGCTGGATTCGAAAGTGCTTAACAGATCTGGAAGAAGAGTCAATATAGAATATGTAAAATAATTAGCATTATTTAGTGTCCAAATAAGATTTTCAATGAAATGTTTTGCATTAAGCTAGAAAATGGTAATTCCTTGCGTTAATAAATTTTTTTATCAGATAAGTTTTTTAAAATGATAATATTATATCAAGTAGGGTCTATATTTCAAATGTGAGAAATGTTTTGAAGGTATTATGTGCTTAATCAGTATTGTTGAGTACTCTCCTGTTTTTAATTGGAATTCCAATTTGATTTTAGATCTCCCTTTGTGAAGTTCATCATCATACACTTTATATTCAATAGGTTTATCTATTTTGCTTATGGGATTCCTATTTTTCAGATTACCAAAGTATCTGTTTATCTCTGGAAATTTTCTAAAAAGTAAAATGATTTTCTGTAGATTTTCTTGATCAATTTCATCAATTGATGGGATCAAAATAATGTTGTTATTTAGGTATAATTTAAGTTTTATATTTAGATTTTGGTTTTCCATTTCCTCAATAGTTGTCTGGCAGAGGCTAAGATTAAACATCAAAGATTCTTTTATAATGGTTTCTCTTTGTTTTACGAAATTAAACTTTGTGGTGTATTCTTCTGTATTTTTTTTTATTTCTAGGAAATTTTCTAAAAAATAGGTATTATTAATTATTTTTTTTATTTCTTCCTTTAGATTTTTTCTATCTGTTTCTTTTGATATGTTTATTTTCACATTGATTCTTTGGTTATCATAGTAATTCAAAAAATATCCTATTTCATTTATCTTTTCAATATTTAGAATGTAGTTGTTTAATTCTTTTTTGTCTATGTCTCTCAATATTATTTTGAATTTGTTATATTTTAAATTTTCTAAAGTTGGTTCATTCTGTAAGAAACATACGAATTCTGTTTTTGGGTTCTTATTTTTGTATTTATCCAATATTTTGAGCGTTTTTTCAGGGTTGTTTGTTTTTATGGTTATATACTGGGTTGACAATGAATATTTGTCTTTTAATCCTAGGAATTTTACTTTACATTTTGTAAGAAGTTTTATTTTTTCTATTGCTTTTAATGTTGTTATATTCTTTTTTTGGACTTTAAAGAGTAAAATGTTACTCTTTGTTGATATGAGATCTTGATAGTTAAGAATTTCTTCTACTATAAAGTCTTCTGGTAGATATTTTATTTTCATTAAGTTTCATTTTTTATGATACTAAGAAAGTGGTTGAATATTGGATGTGGGTTGAATATTCTGGAGTTGAATTCTGGGTGAAACTGGACTCCTAAGAAAAACTTTTTGTTTTTCATTTCAATTATTTCAACCAATTTGGTTTCGGGATTAGTTCCACTTATTATTAGACCGTTTTTTTCTATATCTTTTTGGTATTGTTTTAAGAATGATAAATTTATTTCATATCTGTGCCTATGTCTTTCTTCTATTTCTTCAGATTGATATATTTGATATGCTAATGTATTGGGAGAAATTTTACATTTGTAATTTCCGAGTCTCATTGTACCACCCAATTTTGTGATGTGCTTCTGGTTTTCTAAAAGTTCTACTACAAAGTTATTACTGTTAGAAATGAACTCTCTGGAGTTTGCATCTTTTATTCCAAGAATGTTTCTGCAGAATTCAATAAACATTAATTGTAAACCTAAGCATATTCCCAAAATAGGGATATCATTTTCTCTTGCCCATTTTATAGTGGTAAGTTTTCCTTCTATACCTCTGCTTCCAAACCCGCCTGCAATTATTATACCAGAAACATTAAGTATATCTGACAATTGTTTGTCTTTTTCTATTTTTTCAGAATCTACCCATTTTATATTTAGATTAATTTTGTTGTATATTGCTGAGTGGAATAGCGCCTCACTTAGACTTTTATAAGAATCTTTGAGTTTTGTGTACTTACCTACTATTGCCAATGAGAATTTTTTATAGTTTTTTGTAGACAGTAGAAAGCTTTTTATTTTGTTCCATCTGCTATCCTCTGTTTTAATAGTTGTTAATTTTCTACTTTGCCTTTTATTTATCAATAATTTCAGTAGCAATTTATGAAATTTGTTTTTTAATAGTTTGTACGGTATGAGGTAGGTATATTTTAAATTGGGAATATCTATTATATTGTTTTTGGTTAGATTTGAAAAGAGAGCAATTTTGTTTTTAATATCTTGTATTACTTTGGGAATTATTTGTTTTTCTTCTGTTCTGAAAATTATGAAGTCTGGTTGTATTCCTATTGATCTCAATTCTCTTACTGAGTGCTGAGTTGGTTTGGTTTTAAGTTCCCCTGTGTTTTTTATGTGAGGAACATATGTTATGTGTATAAATATGGTATTTGGATTTTCTATTTTTATTTGCCTTGCGGCTTCTAAAAAAGGTAAACTTTCTATATCACCTACTGTTCCACCTATTTCAACTATCCCAAGATCAAAATCTTTAACTCTTTCATAGATTTGCTTTTTTATTTCATTTGTTACATGTGGTATGACTTGAATAGTTTGTCCTAAAAATTCTCCTTTTCTTTCTTTTTCTAATACATTCAGATATACCTGACCACTGGTTATATTATTTTTTTTACTGAAGTTTATGTTTGTGAATCTTTCATAGTGTCCTATGTCCAGATCGGTTTCTCCTCCATCAAAAGTTACAAATACCTCTCCATGTTCTAATGGATTCATTGTTCCAGCATCAATATTTAAATAAGGATCTAATTTTAGAACTGTCAGTTTGAAGCCTATTTCTTCAAGTATTGAAGCTATTGAAGCAGTTATTATCCCTTTACCAAGTGACGATATTACTCCACCTGTTATAAATATTAGATTCACTTTTATAGTTCAATTTGTTGTTCTTGTTTTACACTTTTTTCTATTTCGTCTAGGTTGGAAAGATACTTTATTGCTTCTTCCTTTGTTATTTTTCCGGTTTTAACTAAATATGCGATACTTTCGTTAAATGTTTGTGTATCACTTTCTTCTATAGATATAATGTATTCTCTTATTGCTTTATGGTCTTCTGATTTTATCAAACCTTTTATTTTATTATCTATAAATACTATTTCTAATAAATGTAATTCATTCCTTATTGACTTATGTGTAATATAAATATTCAATGATTTTAAAATATCTTCAGATATGTCTTTGTATTCTTTATAGAATGATACTATATTATCATGTCCTAGGTTGAGGATAAAAGTTTTATAGGAAGAATAATTGGCTACCATTTTAACTATCTTTTTATCTAAACTATTTGATGATAATATAATTATATCGTATTCATCATTCAACACCTTTTTTAAGGTATCAATTAGGTTATCTTCGTTCCCTTTATGCTCAAATATATCTATGATGCTTTGCAATTCTTTATAAAGATAGTTTATTTTTTCTTCTATTATTGCAATCCTTTTGATTTGTTTTTGGTTAATATAGTTCACCAATGTAGATAATGCCGTATTTTTAAGATTATTCACACCCAAGAATAGAACTAAGTTTGAAATCTTGGATATTAGTTTTTCTGGGTTAACTATTGGTAAAATTGATATATCATTGGTTGCATATGGTATTTTCTTTATGACTAATACATAATTGTCAAGTATTTTTTGTGCGTTTAAATAATATTTTTCATTGTTTATTGTTTTTATTTTATTAATATTGCCTTGGATTTGAAGGTGTTTTATCTCATTTGGATTGAATAGTTGTGTTATGAAGTTAAACACATCTCCATTTTTTAATGATGTTTTTCCTATTGCTGCTGTGGCTCTAGGGGATTTCAAAATAGGTCTATTACCACTTTTGATAAACAGATTTT
>JAOABG010000027.1:5347-17158 GCA_026418475.1 bacterium
TGANCAGGTTTTATAAATATTGAAGTTATTCTATCTGAGATATTGTTTACCAAATTTACAAAGTCCTCATATTTTTGGTTTAGGTCTTCTATTTTTAAACCAATCTCATTATTTTTTTCTTGAATTTTGTTAAAATCTGTTAGAATCTTATCAATGGATTTGTTAATATTTTCTTCTAATGATGAAACTAATTTAACATGTTTTTCTTCATTTTCTCTTATTGAAGTGATAACTTCATCGTAGATTTGGGTGGCAGATTGTTTGATTAGATCTTGTAATTTGGTTTCTATTTGTAAGATTTTCTGTGTTTGTTCAGAATCTATTTCACTTTTTAAATTATCTATTATTTCTATTCTTTCTAATTTTTCTTCTATTTCCTTGATTTTATCTTTTATGTCGGGTAATAAAGATTCTTTATAGTTATTGATTATTATACCCAATTTATCCAGGATGGTTTCATTGATTTGATTTTTGAGACTTTCTTGAGTTTGTATTATCATTTCTTGATGTTCTTTTGAATGTGTGTTAATTATATCTTTCAATTTTTCTTCGAGCTCGATGAGCTTTTGTGTTTGTGCGTAATCTATCTGGCTTTGAACGTTGACAACATATTCAATAATTTTGTTTTCAACTTTTTTTTCGGTTTCACTGACGGTTGAATTAAGTTTTTCTTCCAATTCTATTAGTTTTAATGTTTGTGCTTCGTCAACCCTTGATTGATAATTTTCAAAAAACTCTGTAATTTTGGACTCCATTCTGTTTTCTATTTTGTCCTGAATATATTTTATTTCTCTTTCTAAATTTTCTAATATTTGTTTAAAATTTTCCATTTGTGATTTTTTTTCAATAAGAGAATCATCTAAGAGAGATATTTTAGAAATGATATGATCTATCAATGGATACTTTTCTTTTAAATGTGGATAATCTCTTTTCAATTCCTCTATAAACTCGAGTTTTTGTATTATATAGTCTATATAAGTGCCTAGGCTTTTGAGTTCTTCGTACTTTAGGTATATGTCTTCTTTATATTTTTTTAGATCTGCTATGACTTTTTCAATTTCTCTAATATTGTTAAGAACATCTTCTAGATTTTTAGAAATATCAGAAATTTTGTTTTGTCCATCTTCTAATTGCGTTTTCAATGATTGATAATTAAGATTTATTTCATTTAGTTTCTCGTTTGAAGGTATATCCACTAATAGCTTCATTATTTCGTCTATTTTTTGTTCTACATCGCTTTGAATTTTTTCTTCTTCAACTTTTTGTATGGATTGTTTTTTATCTTTCTTAGACATTTTAATCACTCCTCTCTCTTAGTTTTTCTATTAATATTTTAACGTTTTCTATTTTAGTATTTGGTAATAGACCGTGTCCCAAATTGAAAATATATCTTTCTTTGTTTTGATTAATATTTAAGTTACTAAATATTCTCAGGATTGATAAATCTAATATTTTCAAGAAACTATTTCTATCTTGGATGGTTAGAATATGGGGATCCAGATTTCCTTGAACATATCCATCAAAATTCTTGAAATATATGTTTAAATCTTTCCTCCAATCAACTGATAAACAGTCTATTTTCAGATCTTTTATATATTCAATAATGTTTATCGTATTTAGTGTAAAAAAGATTACGGGAGTTTGTGAGTATTCTTGCTTCAGTTTATTGAGTAATATCTTATATATGGGGAGAATCAAAAATTCAAAATCCAGTGGTGATAAATCAAAAAGATAAGTATCGAATATTTGAATAATATCAACACCAGCTTCTATTTGTGTTTTCAGGGTTTTGTATATTGCTTCCATTAGTATTAAAAGTATATCTTCATTAGAATATAGTATACTTTTATCATAGTTTGTGTTTTTTATTAAGTAAAGGAAGGTAGTGTATAATCCTCCTGTGAATCCTATTAATGGAAGTTTCTCTTGTTTTTTTATGTTTACTATTGCTAAGCTTATGTTTTCAAGTATCTTGCTTTCATCTTTCAATGAAATTTTGTTTATGTCACTAATTGTAACTACTGGTCCTTTTTTATCTTCAATTGTATATTCCGTGTTTTTTATTAAACTGAATACGATTGATATATCAGAAAATATTATTAAGGCATCTAAATTGAAATATTTCAATGGTAAACTGGTTAAGTAGCATATTAGCTCAGGGTTTTCTAATATATCCATAAAGGAATATTTCTCTCTTAATTGTTTGTATTCTGGTAAGTATCTACCACTTTGGCGCATTAACCAGATAGGGAAAGAATGATTAGTTTTTATTATTTTTTGTTTTACCATTTTTTTAGTGGGCGGAATAGGAATTGAACCTATGACCTCCTGCTTGTAAGGCAGGCGCTCTAACCACTGAGCTATCCGCCCCTATGTTAATTATATTCTATTTTAAAAATATTTTAACCTTTGATTTTTTCAAAAAATTCATCATAGTTAAAAAAATTGATTGTTTTTTTGTATTGGGGGACCGTATTAATTAGTCTTTCTATTTTTTCCAAGGATGTGTCTAAATCAATTGGTTCTTGAATGTAATCAATAAAATTGGCATATTCCGAAGCCGTTTGTGCATTATATAGTTGATGATTATCCATAGCGTAGGGGTATGGTATAAGTAGTGCTCTTTTTCTCAGGTAAAGAAGTTCAGCAAGTGTTGAACCCCCTGACCTACTTATGACTAAAGCGGAATCCTTGTAAATATTTGCTATATTACTGCAATATTTGTATATTGATATGTTTATAAAATTTTCTTTTATGAATTTCAATTCATCTGAACTGATTTCCAATTCCTTTAATTCTTTTATTTTTGTTATTTCATTTTGAAATTCTATGAAAAGTCTGTTACCTGTAATAACGACAATTTTATTTATATTTTTGATTTTATGAGGTGTTATTTTTTTTATGATTTCCAATGCTAAGTTGTTTATTGTTCTTGATCCTAAACTGCCTCCAAAGAATAGGAGAGTGTCCTCTTTTCCCATCTCCAAGTTTATGAATTCTTCTCTTATTGGACTCAACATTACAATAACGTTTTTATTTTTGATATATTTTTTTGATTCTTCAAAAGGAATGATTACAAGATTTGAAAAGGGGGAGAGGAACCTTGTGGTCCTTCCAGGTAAAGTGTTTTGATCTATTACTATTAATTTTCGGTTTTTTATTTTAGCTGTTATTGAGGCTGGAATGGAGGATATACTTCCAAAGCTCACTACTGCATCTATTTTTTTATTTTCCAGAGTCTTTAGTGAGATATTAATGTTTTTGAGGAAATCCAAGATGAAAAAAGGACTTTTTATATATAAATCCTTTTGAAAATATATGTCATGGTTTTCTAATTTTAGTTTTTTTTCTACGCTTTTGGGAGCTAATATGAAACAACTGTGATTATATTTGGAGCAATGTTGTGATATTGATAATGCTGGATATAGATGGCCTCCTGTGGAACCAACAACAAAAAGTAAATTAGCCACTTTTTACCATTTCTAACAATTCTCTTTTGAAATTTTCTAATAAGATCTGATCAATATCTTGTTCAGTGTTCATATAGAATAAGAATATTCCCATAAATAGTCTACTGATCCTATCCTTGTCTATTTTACTTTTAAGTTTTTCATATATGAACCATATAAATTCTGGGTATGATATGAACTGGATAATATTATAAAGAATGTATACATAATTCTCTGAAATTAATTTTATTACGAATTTACTTAGATCTGATAAAAGATCTATTTGATTGGAATCAATATTTTTCAGAATTATATTTGTTTTTTCTTCCAATTCTTGGAATTCTTTCTTCATTACCAGTAAATTTAAAATATTATCTTTTGATTGAGGTGTTAATTTTGATAATATTTCATCATTAATATCTTTGATAAAGTTAATATTGAGTTCATATATTTTTATCCATTCATCTAGTGCTATGGAATTAAGAAACTTTGTTAATATTTCATGATTTATTTTTTTATACCTTGTTGAAACTAATTCTGAAATTTGAGGTAAATTTTCTTTTTTATTAATTGATTTATCTAATATTTTTTCAATTATTATTTCAGTTTTATCATTGAGTATTTCTGTAATTTTTTCCAATATTTGTAAACTATAAGACTTTTCTATTACGTTAATAGCAATATTTATTATCTGTTCATCTGTTAATATATTATTTGTATTTGATATGTCAATAAAGTTATAAAACGATTTTAAGAATTCATTTCTATCATTTTCGTTTAGATTTTCTAAATATTCTATTATACCTTTATATATTTTATACACATTTTTGGGTGATTTTTCAAGCAATGAGTTGATACTTTGTAAATGGAGTATAATTTTGGGTATAACATTTTGTTTGTCAATAATTTTTTCTATTGTGGTATCTATTATACCTAATGACTCTGCCCAGGCTTTTGCAAATTCTCCACTGGTAATCATCCCCACAAATATGTTTGTTAATTTTTCGTACTCTTCTTTGCTTGAATAAATGTCTACCAATTTTTCTACTATCCAGTAGATTTTTATTTCATTGTAAATTGTTGTAAGAAAATTTTCTAATTCTATTATTCTGTTGGTTTCTTTTAAAATATTTGTAATGTTTTTAAGATAGAAATCCCTGAATTCTAATTCTTTAATTTTAAGGTAGAAAAGGTTCAATAATTCATGTATTGTTCTTTGATTTAGGTCGTTCTTTATTGCTTTTCTTGTGATATCGAATATTTTATCATATTCTTGTTCGCATTCAAAGTATTTTTTTATTAATGGTAATAAATTTTCTCCATAGTTATAATGTGTGTCAAAAATGAAATTAAGAAAAATGTTAATAACTTTGCAATTTATGTTTTCAGTATCTTGATAATATTTATTGAAAAAACTAACCACTTTTTCGGGAGCATCTCTTCCAAAATTATTAATAAAATTTAAAAAGTATATGATGAACTTGGGATCCCTGTTATTTAGAAGATCTTCTATGAAAGATTCAGCAACAGAAGAATCCTTAGAAAATATGAGCGAGAACTCTTTTTGATCAAGAAACATTTATTATTATTAGTTTTAATCTTCTTTATTGTCAAGCCTTATTAGTAAGAACCTTATAATTTTTTCATCATTTTTTAATGTCTGTTGTATTTTTTCTATGTTTGCTGGGTAATCCAAGAAATTAAATACTACATAATATGCGGTGTTTAGTTTTTTAATTGGGTATGCCAATTCTCTGTCTCCCCAGATATTTCTAGAAACTATTTCACCCTCTTGTAATATTAGATTAGAATATTTTTCTATTATTTCATCTTTTTCTTTTTGGGTTGTGTTTGGATGAATCATTATAATCATTTCATAGGACCTTTTTTTTAATAGCTGCCTTATTTCTTTAGTTTCGTTATTTTCTTTGTATTTGAGTAGAATTTTACCTTTTTTCATAGATCCCCCCTGCTTCTTTATTATATTAATTCTTCCCATTTTGTTGTTTATCCTTCAAAACCATATTTGAAGAGGCTTTGTATTGGTTCTTCTGGTGTTGCTATTTCCAAGAGTTTTAATGATTTATTTATAATAACGTTAATGGACAATCCGTCTTCTGGAAAAGAAACTATTGACTGTAAAACTGTACCATACTCGCTCAATTTCGAAAATAATCTTTTACTTACTATGTATGCTCTTGTTTTATCAGTGTGTGGTAAGAGTAATACGAATACTCTTTTTTCTTTTTCAAAGGTTGCTATATCTATACCAAATCTTATGTTTTCTTTTATGTCTTTACCTATTTTTGAAGCTATGTTAAGTATTACTTCACTGTCATTGGTTTGTAAAAGTATTAGTGGCTTTATTGTTATTATTGATAAGGGTAAGGTGTATCTTCTTGCTCTTTTTATTTCTTTTTCAAGATCTATCAAGAACTCATTATAAATGTATAGATTTGAAGCAGAGTCTATTCTGGGTTCTCTTGAAGTATCTGTTGTTGGTTTTGTTGTTTCTTCTTTTTGAGATTCTTCTGCCAGAATTACTTTATTTTTTCCTGTTTTTTTGGCTTTATATGCTGCTTCATCTGCTTTTTTAAATAATTCCACTTTCCCCTTAGCATCATGAGGATAATTGGCAACTCCAAAGCTTGCTGTGATTACGTGATTTTCTGGTAACCCACTATATCTATGTGAACTTATTTGCACTCTTATTCTTTCTGCTATTTTGTAAGCTGAATTTTTGTCTGTGGATGGTAATAGTATCACGAATTCTTCTCCTCCCCATCTTGCTGCAATGTCTATACCCTCTCTAAGGTTATTTTTTATTATTTGAGCTGTTTCTTTTAGTACTCTGTCTCCTGTTAAGTGTCCAAAGGTATCATTGATTTTTTTGAAATTATCTAAATCACACACAATTAAAGATAAAGGTAGTGAATATCTTTCTGATCTCTTTATTTCGTTTTGTATTGTGTTTTCAAAGAATTTCCTGTTATATATTGCTGTGGTTTCATCTAATATTGCTGTTTCATGAAACAAAAAAGAATCCAAATATGGTATGAGTTTGAATACAATGTTACTGATTTTCTGATTTATATCAAATATTTTGAATAAACCAACATCTTTTTTCATTTTTAAAATTATCAATCCCTTAAGGTTTTTTTTATCAATAAGTGGAATAATGTAATTTGCTCCATTTTTTATTAATCTATCAACTAAACTGGGAAAAATATCTTCTAATAATGTGATTAATCTTGGAGAAAAAGATTTTATATTCATTAAATCTATTGATAACAATTTTTTATTTATTATTTCTCTGGGATCTGTATTTACTATTACTTTTAGATTTACCAGTTCTTCAGGTGCTTTACCATTATAAGCCACACTATATATTTGAGAAGTTGATAAATTGTTCAAAAGAAATATACCATATTCAAAATTATCTTTCAAAATTTCTGAAATGAAACCTATAAACATACTACAAAAATATTGAAGGCTATCTATTTCCTCTATGACTTTTTCTATTTTTTTATTGATTTTTTCTATTTCTTTTTGTGTGTTGTAATAGTAGAAGAATGCTAAAATTACTGTTATTAATAAAAAGAAAGAGAGTAAAAATATTACTTTGAATAGTAAGCTTTTTGTTTGTTCCCTTATTGTGGTTTCTATTTTATATTTTAGAAGTTCTTTGGATGAATCTGGCTTAAGCTCATATGATTTATTGATATATTCTTGGGCTTTGGATAGTCTGTTACTTGCAAGACTTATGTTTGCTAAATAGTAATATCCTTCGGCTTTTATTGAGTTGTCGGGATATTCCAACAATTTTTGGCATACTTCTTCAGCTTTTTTAAATTGATTTAGTTTTATATACAGATCTGCTAGTCTTGAGTAATTTATAAAAAGATTGGGTTGAAGATTTATTAACCTGTTTAGGATATCCAGTGCTTCTTGATATTTACCTGCTTTGTAATATGCTAAATAAAGTTGATAAAGATAGTATCCAGAGTATGGCAGGAAATTGACTATTTCTTGATAGTGTCTTATACCTTCTGAATATTCTTTCAGATCTATATACATTTGTGCAAGCACTCTTCTTGCTATTACAAATGTAGGTTTGACTTTTATACTCAGTTCTAAATAATGAACGGATTTTTTGTTATCTCCTTTCACAAAATACAGATTCCCCAATAAGTAAAGAGAAATATAATTATAATTGTTCTTTTCTATACTTTTTAATAGGGCAGATTCAGCTTCCTTGAATTTACCGTTATTGAAATAACAATATCCTAAGAACATGTAGTATTCTGAAGAGCTTTTGTTATTTACATATTTTTCTTCTTGCTCTAACAAAATTTTTATTGTTTCATCATATTTCAGTTCTACTATAAGATCATTGTAGATTTTTTTCAATACTTGATCATTTAATTCTAAATCAATAAATTTTGCCTCATAAGTTCCAATCATCGGAGGATTACCTGCAATTATCGTTTCAAAATTAAAGCCGAAAACCTTGGAAAACAAGAATATGATTAATATTAAAATAAATTTCAAAAATTTAATATTTTTCATTTCTTGATATTATTTGGATTATCATCTCTTTACTTTCTGCTTGTAAAAATTTTGATATCTTTTCAATAAAATCTGGGTCTATATTGTATTTAAATATTTCGTACATAATGTATGCTTTTAGAATATACAGATTATCAGTTTGAGGATATATTTCTATTGAACTGTTTATAAGTTTCAATATTGTGACTTCAGGATTACTTTTATTCATTTCCAATAAATATCTGTAGTATCTTAAAATGGTAAATGTCATGATAAAAATATCATCGGATTTTTTTATGATAAATGAGAGGATTTTATTCTCATCTGGCACATTCTGAAATAGATTTGAGCTTTCTATGAGATCTAAAAGTATTTGAGCCTGTTTTATTCCTTTTGAATACGCTATATTTGCAAAGTATTTTGCTTTTTCATAATCAGATTTGCAATATTCGTATAAACCTCGAAATAAATATTCCCATTCCTCTTCCATGTTTTCCAAGATATCTATTGATAATAAATCAATGAGATCCTCAATAAATTTTGTGTCATTATTCTCTATAGCTTTATTAATTGATGCTTTTAATAACTCAAGTTTATTCATAAGATTTTTTTAGATATTCTAGATACTTTTCTATACCTTTTTGAAGGGTTGTGAATTCTATATTCATTATATTTAGTAATTTTTTATTGTTTGCTTGAGTGAAGGTTTGGTAATGGTATTTTAGGTTTTCTGGAAAAGGTATGAACTCTATTTCTCCATATCCCATTTTTTCTATAAATATCTTAGCAACATTTAAGAAGCTCTCACTTTTTCCTGTTCCACAATTGTATATCCCACTGTATTCATTATTCATAAAAAAAATGTTTATCTTTATAATGTCTTCCACATAGATGAAATCTCTTTTGAAATTTTCACTGCCTTCAAATAAATATATTTTTCCATCTTTTCTTATTTGATTGAAAAATTTTAATATTACCGAGCTCATATTGGTTTTATTTTCTTCATATGGGCCATAAACATTGAAATATCTCAATCCGACTATGTTACTTTTCATTTTTGATAAAATATTATTTAAAAAATAGTTATCAATCAAAAATTTTGAATAGGCATAATAATTAAGTGGATCTGGTTGATCCTCTTCTTTAACTGCATAATCTTTATTACCATATACTGAAGCTGAGGAAGCATATATCATTTTTATTCCGTATTGATTAGCAATGTATATTAGTTTTTTGGTCCATTCATAATTATTTTCTAAGAGGTATTTGAGATTTCTTTCGGTTGTATCAGTACATGCTCCAAGGTGGAATATGCAACTAAATTTTTTAAAAGTTGATGGGGTAAAGAAACTATTCCAATCTATATTCTCTCTATCTAATAGATCGTTAAATTTTATATTTTTGAGCCTTTTAAGTTTTATATCTACTGAATTGGATTTTTTTAAATTTTCAATAATTATTATATCAGAAATTCCTATTGAATTGAGATATTGTATGAGATTGTATCCTATAAATCCTAATCCGCCTGTTACTATTATCATCTTGCTATTTGAACTGCGATTACTTTTCTTATCACTGTTACTCTTATTACTCCTGGATATTTGAGATTGTTTTCTATCGCTTTTGATATTTCTTTTGCGAGGTTATATACTTCTTGATCATTAACCATTTCGTGTTTTACAAATACTATTACTTCTTTTCCTCCTTGCAATACGAAAGCTTTTTCAACTCCTGGAAATGACATTGCTACTTCTTCTAATTTCTGTAATCTCTGAATATAGAGGTGGAATGTTTCTTTTCTTGCACCTGGTCTTGATGCGGATATAGAGTCTGCTATTTGAACTATTATATCTTCTATTGTTTCTTGTGGAACCTCATTGTGATGACTTGCTATGGCTCTAACAACCTCCTCTTTTTCTCCATATATTTTAGCTATTTTTGCACCTGCTATTGCGTGTGGTTCACCATTGGATTCTTCAAGTACTTTACCTATATCATGTAGGAATGCTGCCCTTCTACATATTTCAACGTTTGCTCCTACTTCAGCAGCAAGAATTGCGGCTATAGAGGATACTTGAATACTGTGTTTTAGTAAATTCTGTCCGTAGCTTGCCCTGTATTTCATTTTACCTACGATTGATACCAAATCTGGATGTAAATCGAATATTTTAGCTTGTAAGCAAGCATTTTCACCTTCTTCCTGAATTTTTATGTTTATCTCTTTTTCTACTTGATCGTATACTTCTTGTATTGCTATTGGGTTTATTTTGCCTATGGATAGCAGTTTTTCTAAAGTAAGTCTTGCTTTTTCTCTCCTTATGGGATCAAAAGAAGAAACGAATACCACCTCAGAGCTATCATCTATGATTAGGTCTACTCCCGTTATTTCTTCAAAAGCTTTTATATTTCTTCCTTCTTTTCCGATTACTCTACCTTTGTATTCTTCTGATGGAAGAACTATACTATATGTAGTATTCTCTGCTACGCTGTCTGAGGTTATCCTATTGAGTGTACTGATTAATATTCGTTTGGCCTTTTGTTCCGCAGATTTTATATATTCTTGTTCTATTTTCATGATGGTGTTAATGAGTTCTGATTTTATTTGGTCTTCCACTTTTTTGAGAAGAATTTCCTTCGCCTGTTCTGGAGTTAGATTGGCTATCTTTTTCAATTCAATTTCTACTGATTCTTTTATTTTTTCTATTTCTTCCTGTTTTTGTTTTATTTCTTGTTCAATTTGAGTTATTTTTTCTTTTTCTTCTATCAATGCTTGTTTTTTTATTTCTAATTCTTTTTGTATTAATGATATTTGTTTTTCTTTTTCCCATAGTTCTTGTTTTTGTTTTTGTATATTTTCCCATTCTTTGGATACGTTATCAAGTTTTTCAAATGCTTTTTTAGTTAATTCATCTGCTTCTTGCCTGGCCTTTTCTAATATTTTATTGATTTCTTGGTTTATGTTTTCTTTTTCTTTCAATTTTTCTTGTAAGTAAGATTGAATATTTTTGGTTTCTTCTTTGAGTTTTTCTAATTCTTTTTGTAAAGCTGATTTTTGAGAATTTAATTCGTTTATATCTGTTGATATTTTCTGTTTTTCTTGATTAAGCTTTTCTAGTTCTGCTTTTATTTCTGAACTTTCAATCGTTGGATTGGTTATGTTTGATTCCTTTGTCTGTGTTTTATTTTCTAATATTTTGTATATCTTATATATAAATAAAATCATTAGGATTATTATTAAAATAATAAAGAAAAATAATATGATTGATATTTTGTAGAGGTCCATATTTTTCAACTCCTTTTTGCCAGTTCTTTGAAATATTGGTTAAAAGGTCTTGCAGGGTTACCTGCGAATGTCATTTCTGGTGGAATATTTTTGGTTGCCATTGAAGCCCCAGCGAGTATAGAGTTGGGCCCTATTTTTATACCATCCTTTACTCCTGACATTGCAGCTATTATTGAGTTATTATATATCCTAGCACTTCCTGCTATTCCACTTTTGCCAGCTATTCTGCAATTCTTCCCAATTTTTACGTTGTGTCCTATTTGGACTAAGTTATCTATTTTTGTGTTTTCTCCAATATAAGTATATCCTATTGTTGCTCTATCTATACAGCTGCATGCTCCTATTTCCACAAAGTCTTTTATTATAACTCCTCCTTCCTGTGGTATTTTGGTTATATTGTTGGTATATCCAAATCCATCAGCACCTATAACCGTATTTGAATGTATCGTTACACTTGATCCAATATAGACATTATCGTATATTACTACGTTTGGATATATAACTGTATTGGGACCTATATAGACGTTGTTT
>JAOABG010000028.1 GCA_026418475.1 bacterium
TAACATAAATTCTTGCTAATTTTTATTTTATTATTTTTATGTTTTATTTTTTAATTAATAATAGTTATTGTTCCATTGGTTGCATTTAATTCTACTATATTTTCGTCCTTTAGTATTGATGTAGCATTTTTTACCCCTACGATTGTAGGTATTCCCATCTCTCTTGCTACTATTGCAGTATGAGATAAAACGCTTCCTTTTTCTATTATTAATCCTGATATGGATGGGAATAGTAGTGTCCATCCAGGGTCTGTATATTTAGCAACTAATATTTCTCCGTTAAGTGTTTTTAATAAGTTTTCTATTTCATCTATATCTTTCACTATTTTTACTTTGCCTTTAGTTTTTCCTGGGCAGGCTGTTATTCCCTTTAAAGCTTCTTTTTCTTCTTCAAATTTGCTGAAGTTTAGATTGTAGTAGACTTCATTGTAGGTTTCAAATCTATCTGGAAGTTCTATATTTTTACTATTTTCAAATTCTTGCTTTCTTACTTTTATTAGGTTAATAATATTATGTAAAGAGGATTTACCGAAGGTGTAGTCCCATATTTCGTTCCATTCGAGAAAGAATATATCGTCTTTGTTTTCTATTATACCTTTTTTCATCCAGTTATTGGCAATTGTTTTAACTATATCTCTGACTATTGAGTATGCCAATGATCTTGCAAATCTTTGATCTTCTCTGTTTTTCATTGTTTCTTTTGCTTTTGTTAAAACCCATTTGTATATAAAATATTTTATACCTTTTAACTGTTTTCCAAATGTCTTTATATCTTCTTCTGTATTATCCGTATTTTTATTACCAATATTGGAATAGTTAGATAGATAATTTTTTATTAATGTAAATAAATATGTTGGATTTTCTTCCAAAGTTTTAGTTTCCAATTTAAGTTCTCCAATTACTCTTGAGCCGTATAAATTTATGTAGTTTTCTATTTCTTGGAATATCATGTTGAGTTCTGGATTATCATTATTTTCGTTTTTATAGTTATTGTAATGTTGTAGAAGATTTTCAGTTGTTGATTGGATAAAAAATTGATCTAAATTTGTTTCTCTTATTTTCTTTGTTATTTTAATTAATTCTTCCATGAATATGGTTGTTTTTATTTCTCCTGTTTGTGATAGAAGTTTGGTATGGATGTTTTCTGGTAATTTCCATTTTTTGTTCAGTTTTTTCAGTAGCCCAAAGAATATCATTACGTATAAATCGTTGAGTATTGGGGCTTTCCAATTGAATAAAATTTTCTCTTCTAATTCTTTATATATTTCAAATAATTCGTGAGTTTCCATGTTGGATAATTTGTTACTCTTTTTAATTTTCAAATAATTATCATACACGTTGTTGAATTCATTTAAAAATTTTTTTATTTTAGAATTAAGAAAGACAAAGTTTATGATCATTTTTATTGATACAATTAAAAGATTAATTGGATTATATTTTTTGGGGGTTAAGGGTTTAGTAAGTTTTTGTTTAACGCCCATCATTTGTTCCATAAACTCTTTGTTGTTGTTAAATCCTGGTAATAGCATTAATAGTTCGTACCAATTAAGAAGATTGTAATAAACTCTGTTATGTATGAATCCCAACATACTATCAAATAGATATCTATTTTGTAGGATTGTTTGTT
The DNA here is from genome assembly GCA_026418475.1 of bacterium. Lineage (GTDB taxonomy): Bacteria > DRYD01 > DRYD01 > DRYD01 > DRYD01 > DRYD01. Next base: position 1,628 of record JAOABG010000028.1, read on the forward strand.
TGTCTACGGACATAATTTCGCAGAATTGCTTATATACGGAACTGTAGGCTATTCTTATGAATGAAAATGTCAGGGGTGTAGTTATTCCGGGGTAACTTTCTACTATGTTTGAATTATCCCATATTCTATAGTTTCCAAGTTTAATTGTTGTTATGTATCTAACTTGTAGAATGTATATATTATTTTTTTTTATACAGAATTCTATATCTACTGGTTTTTGATAAATTTTTTCTATTTTGAGTGAGATTTCTACTAAGTCTGAAATTTGTTTTTCATTTAGTGAGCTTTTTGTAGGATTAGGTTCATCTTTTATTTTCACCCCTTGAGTATTTAGAACTACTGTTTTATCTTTGTTAGCTATTGTGGTATTAATTATTTTTTTTGTTTGTTTAGAGATAATGTAGTGGTCTGAGTTCAGTTTTCCTGATACTAACCCTTCACCTAGGCCAAATACTGAATTTATAACAATGTTATCGGTATTGTTGGCTGGGTCAAAGGTAAAGATGACACCTGATGTATCGGCATCTATCATTTCTTGAACTATTACTGCAATTGAGTCGTTGAATGGATCTTTATTGTTTTGTATTTTGTAGTTTATTGCTCTTGGAGTGAATATTGAGCAAAAGCATTTTAAGACTGAGTTCAAATAACTTTCATATGAGTTGACATTTAAAAATGTTTCCATTTGGCCAGCAAAGGATTTCTCCAAGCTGTCTTCAGATATTCCGGAAGATCTTATTGCTAAGTTTTTGTTGGTTATATAGGCCTGTTTGAGTATTTCTATTAGTTTCTGTTTATTGTAAAAAGTTTCTTTTATTCTTTCTATTATTTTTTGTGCTTTAACTGAGCTGTTTTCTTTGATATCAATTATTGTTTGTATTTCAGGTTTAATGAATTCTTCAAATACTTTTGTTGTTATTATTTTGTAGTATGGAACTATATTGGGGAGTATTTGTGAAATTTTTATTAGGCCTATTCCTTTTCCTCCGACAAGTTTTATCAGGTCATTTTCCTTTATATTTATTTTTTCGTCTTGAGTTATTATGTATTTCATGTTTGATTCTATCCTCCAAAAGGTAGTAATAATTTTACGGTGTTTATAATAATAAGCCTTTAAATAGGAAAAGATTTATTGTTACAAGAATTGAACATATTAAAGCTGATTTTTTGAATACTTTGTTTATTGAGGGTATCCAGTAGTATAATGTTGTAAAAATTATTGTGAACGAAAAAAATTTTCTTAATCCTATTTTTCCAATGATTAACTTTGCTAATTCTCTATGTTTAAATTTTTCTGAATCATATTCTATATTTCTTGCCCAAGAAAAAATAGAATTACCTTTTGAAACAATTGAGATTGAAAATAATATTATTAATGCTATAAATACGAATATAAAAAAAATTGGAACTATTGAGTTATTTATAATACTAATTATTGCTATCATCATTTCAGTAAGGTTTCATTTTTATCAGAGAGAAAGTAATTATAAAAATGTAGAAAAATAAAATTGAAAAGTATCCGAGATATTTAAATAGCTTTTCTCTTTGATGATTAGGTTTCAAAAAGGGTATTGATACTAGTATTAATATTACTGTAATAATTGTTGTTTCTGCTACTTTATTAATAGCAGTGTATATAATAAAAAAAGTGGTTGTTATGATCATGAAATATTGGATAAGTATTGTTTTATAGTATCCTATTTGATTTATGTAGGAATCTTCGTATCCTTCTTCATTTTTTAATAGCATCTTCCTTGAAAACTCAAATATATTAGATACTACCCAGTTAAACATAGAGAAAACCATATATTTTTCAGGAATAGGTATATCAATATTATTTAGATTGCTGTAATAAATGTAAATACATATGATTGGCATTATGATGGCATGAGAGAACGCGTAGATGATTGGATGTTTTCTTAGCCATGTCTTGACAAAAAATTCTTTGTACATTAAAAAAGAAAAAAATATTACACTTGATAGTGCTATTAGAGTTGATATTCCACTTGATATATTTAGTATGATTTCTATTAAAATTACTGAGGTTATCATAATTTTGGCTTCGCTAATTTTTATCAGTCCTTTTGCTAATGGTCTATTTGGATGTATAATTTTATCTCTTTCAATGTCTTTTATCTCATCTAACAAACGTAGATGAAAAAAAATAAGTATTGTAGTTATCAAACTTGAAAACGTATTGAAGTTTATTTTTGGGGCTAACTCTGTGGTTTTGAAAGCAAATAGATAGCAACTGAAGAAAAATATTAGAATAAACGGTAAGTGTTCTCTTATTGGGAATCTCTCTTTTATAAATTCTGCCCATTTCATAGTAATAGATATGCTTGTATAATTATTCCACATAGTATTATTACGTTCCTAATCATAAATCTGTATTTAATGTACTCTGAAATTCCTAACTTAAATACCAGATTTAGAAAGTATATTAATACAGTAGTTATTAAAAAAATTGCAATTTTATCCTGTAGCTTGAAAAAAATAAATATTGGAACCGATGTTATTCCAACGAATAGAATATTTTTTATTAATTTTTGAAAGGAGTTTTTTGTATTATTTTTGGTGTCTTTTTCTTCTAAATAGTCAAATATTAGCAATGATTGCCAACAGATAATTGATATAAATATTGGGAAAATTGTATTCAATAGATGATAATTAAAGTGAACATAGAAAGAGACCAGAATATTCCAGAAATTTGTCTGGATTATTTCAGATATGTTATATTTTTCAATAATATTAAAATTTAAAGTTTTCCACCAAAATATTAGTTGAAAGACTAGAAGAACTAAGAAGTATTCTATGGAGCACAGGACCAATGATATATAATTTACTATTATTATACCTACTATTCCGCTGAAGGTTACGACTTTCATTTGCTTAAAAAGAAATGTTATGACCGTTATAACAAATATCAGCATAATAATTAAGTTTGCTATGAATTGTGTATCTGTTTGAGTTGTTCTATGCAAAATAAAAAGTGTTCCTATTGGAACTAGCATGTTATCCATACCATAAATTGATATTAGCTCCAGCATTGTTATTAATACTGCTATCATAAGTGCTATCAATAAACAAGCTATCTTATCTATATCTGTCATGACTAATAGTGGAATCTCAACAATTATGAAGGTTATCAAGAAAAATGTTATTGTACCTTCTAATGTTTTTTGATCATTCTCGACTTTGATATTTATCATTCCATATTTTTTCCCTATTAGTGCAGCTAATGCGTCAGATATAGATAAGACTAAAACAGAAATGAAGTATAGGTAGTACTTTTCTGAAAAAACAAAAAGTAGATAAATACTTATTGGAAACAAAACTTCTCCTATACTCTTTCTGTCAATATTTGTTACACTTTTAAGATTATCTGTTTTATATTTCATCACGAAAATTAATAGGCTGAAAAGGATAGAAAGAATAAGTAAAGAGAAATGATTGGAGATAATAAAAGGGAAAGTTAATGAGAATAAACCTGATGATATATGAACAAATTTCCGTGATACTTCAGTATTGAACTTCTTATTTATTACATTACTTATGTGAAATACAAAACTTAAAAATGTTATTATTAAAATGGAGGAAATAAAATCATTTTTTATTATTAGCATATTTTGTTATAGGTTTAATTTTTTTACTACTGCTGAACTTATTATATATATCGGTATTTCATTTTTAAGAGATTTAATATGTAAATTTTATAATAAAATTGTTATTAAAACTGTTGTGACTTTGATTAGTGTAATAGCTACCCAAAATAAAAACACTATTATTTACATATCTCAATCCGTTTACTAATATATTTTCTATATTATTAGAAATTTTTTCTATAAAAACTGTTCCATTATTACCAAAACTTTTATTAATTTCTCCTGTTTTACTGATATTTGTTATAAAGATTATGTATTTATTTGATTTTAAAATTTCACCTGTTACTAAAATAGAGTCTTGATATTTTGTTATATCCCTTATATACAAAGTACTGTTTTGTGATATATCATTAGTTTTTTTGGTTACAGAAAATGGGTTGGTCATATTAAAGTTGTGATCCAGTTTCCCATTTTTATCGGTTTTTATTATAAATGACTGATCTCTGCCTGTATCGTTTCTGTAACCAATTCCTGCGAGATATATGTTTTTATTATCTAAAACTATTTCTATAGTTGATAAACTGTTATAATTTTGTGGTTTAAAAGTAAATAGTCCATTGTTAGCAAAGCTGTTATCTATTTTACTGTTAAGTAACACTTTCCCGATGAATATTGCAGTTTCATATTCCTTTATATCTACAGATCCTGCAAAGTATATTTGGTTGTTACTATCTATTTCAATTTCATCAATTGTGTTAAATCCTGAAAAATTAAATAATTTACTAACATATAGGATACCATTAGTTGCAAAGTTTTTATCGAGATTCCAATTTTTATCAAATTTTATAATAAATCCTGATGATGTTTTTTGATTGATTCCGTATCCACAGCAAATAAATCCTTCATTGTATTTTTCTAAATCACTGATGTAGTCAATATTGTTGAAAATCTTATTAAGTGTATTTTTACCATTTTGTCCAAATGATGTGTCTGGTTTACCTTCTTTTCCAATTTTATATATAAAAATATTCCCAAAGTCTATGTTTTTTCTTTCTGTCCCAATAATGAATAGGCTGTTATTATGTTCTGTTAGGAATGTTCTGGTTATTTCTTTATCTTTTGCTGATGGTATTTTAAAGTATCCATTATTAGCAAAATTTTGGTCCACTTCAAAATTTCTTGTTACTTTTGTTAATATGTTTAGTTGATTTGGAAGATTTAATATCAAATAAATATTTTCATCATTATCTATAAAATTTGAATCTATAAAGCTATCAAAATTGTTAGTAGTGTAGAAACAAATATCATTGTTACTTATGATATTTTGAGTTGTTTTGTGTTGTATCTTATATTGGTAGTTTGTGGAACCTGATGTGATTATGGCAAAAATAGATAAATAAATAATTATTATAACAAAAATTCTTATCATCTATTACCTCCTATAAAGTTATAAAATATATTTTTTTCATAATATTATTGCCTAAACATTGATAAAAATATAATTAGAAAATAGTTATTAATAATTAATACTAAATATTTAAAGTATTTATGGATGAACTTTGTTTTTCTAATAAACAATTAATTTTAGTGTATATACATATTATAACTTTTTTGTATTTATATATTTCTCTAGAAGTTAGTGTAACCAAATTCTTGGCAAATTTTTTTTATTTTAATATTTATTCTATCTTTAAAATGAATCCTCCTTTAAAATTTTGTGTACCAGCATCGCCGCTACCGCTTAAGAATAATGCTCCATTTAATGGAAATAGTTTTGTTGATAATGAATAAGAATTAGGTATATTGAATGGATTTTTAATCAGAAGTATTCCATTTTGAGCAAATGAGGTATCTAATGTTCCTGAATTTAGGACTTTAACTATGAACGGTGTACCAGGACCTGCTATTGGGTTTGTATTTGATAGTATATTATTACCAGGACCGTCTCCAGGATCACCTCCGTTATTACCCAGGTAAGTTGTTCCAGCTATAAAAATGGCACCTGATCCATCTATAAATGCTGATGAAACATTATCTATTGAACCTACAGTATTATTAGATGCAATATTTATAAAAATTTTACCTCCTGTACCAAATGAATTATCTTTGTTACCATTACTGTTAAGTCTACAGATAAATATATCATAATTATCATTTACAGATGGTTTAGCTTCTCCTATTACATATATTTTATTTTGTTTTTCTTCAACATATTTTCCTATCCCTTCTCCTATAATATTATTCAGTATTACTGGTGAACCTCCATTAAAGAGGGGATCAAAATTGGCAGAATTGTTTATTTTGACTTTTGCAACAAATGGAGTATATATATTTGTTGCGAAACTAATTGGTACTCCTCCTGTTATGTATGCATAGCCAGAATTCACGAAAATACTATTTGAAAATGTTGGTATGGGGGAACTACCGAAGCCAGATCCTGGGGGAGTATAATACCATTTCCATATACCATCTCCCGAAAACGAAGTATCAAAATGTATACCTGTACCACTAAATATGTACTTATTAATGAAAGCACTTCCACCAGATCTTCCAGTTACGTATATTGAATTATCTATTACACTCATATCAGCAGGTAAAGAATTTTCAGTAGAAGCTCCTGTTATAAATACGTTGCTTGAACTTATATTCGTAGCCTCTTTATCAAAAATACTTAACATTATGAAAGATTTGTTACCTGCTTGATTTGTTGCTATACCAAGTGAAAAAACAAACTGTCCGTTGGTTTGTATATCTATTCCTGTTGATGACATGTTTCCATTTTGTGATTGGATTTCAAAAGGTATATTACTCCCAGGATTAAAGAAACTTAAGAAATTACCTTCTAGATCTATTTTTCCTACGATCATATTTGATGTTAAGTTACTTTGGTTGAAACTCTCACCTGTAAAGTATATCAGATTGTTATCTGATGCTAAAGAGAATATTATATCATCTTGATTTCCTCCATTTATTAATCCATCCATTAGATAACCAGAGTCAATGTCACCATCATTATCCGCATCAAAGTTTAAAGAAGTGGAAAAATTATTTGATATTTTTCCTTGTGATGAACTTGATGAACCTGATGTTATAAATGGAATTAATCCTCCTGAACCCGAACCGGAGCCACATGAGAACAATAAAAATACAGAAATAAATATTGTACTTATTACTAAACAAAGGATTAATAGTCTCTTCATTTTTTTGATACCTCCTTATCATTTACTTAAAAGTAATTTTTTATTATTTATTTTTCTTTATTTTCCTTTTTTTGTAAATTTTTTGTAAATTTTTTCATATTACTTCTTGTATTAGTAGCTTTTTATAAAAGAATGATTGATTATTACTGAACAGTTCATTGGACAGTTTTTCTAAAGTTTTAATTCCTTCTATTTGGTCATTTCTGTCTACTAACATGTTCCAGTAAACTATTCTTGCTTTTGGGTTTGAAATTTGTTTTATTTTTTGTAAATGTTCTGTATATTCTTGTTTATCCATGTATTCAAATACATCTGATAGATTGAATCCATCAAATTTTATATTGTTTTTGTTATTTAATATTTCCATGAGAGTGCTTTTGTGTATTTGTAATTTTTCTGGGTGTTCATTTAAGATCTGTTTTAGTTTATAGAAATTCGTTTCTTGTAAGTAATGGGGCAAATTTTTAACAAAGTTTCCTTTGAGTATATATTCAAGGTAGGGATTGTTAGATGTTTCAACAAATATAAGTCCTGCTTCTATCCTATTTAGAATTTCTTTAGCTAAATTTTGACTGGCATATTTGAAAAATTTTCTGTTTCTTCCCAATAATCCCATAATTTGATTGCTGAAGAAAACTTTGAATAGCATTTTCCCAAGTGGTGATTGGACTTTTTTATAAAAAAATTCTTCTCTCATTTGTTTATTATTCATAAAATTGTCAATTTTGTTTGGATTTAGAAACAATTTAAGTATGTATTTTCTGAAGAAATGAAAGTATTTTTCAAATTTTCCTGTATGTATTATTCCTTTTTCTATAAGATGAGTATTATTTGTAAAAAACTCCCTCGATTCATTACTCAGAAAGTCTTTAATTTTATTAAATATAAGTATTCTTTTTTGTGATGATTTTATACCGAGAAATTCTATTGTTTCTTCATACTCTAATTTTTGTATACAATTTTTTTTAAGTTCGGTTAATGCTATTTGGGTAGGATTCAGGTCTATACCTACAACTGATGAGGGTTTATGTAATAGTATTGAAAATGTATTATCTCCTGCCGATAATATAGATAAGTATTTACCATCGTTTTTTATATTTAGTGCTTTGAGTAATATTTGGGTATCTTCCCAGCAGTTGGAATAGTGTATATAATGATCCATAGTTTATGTATTCTTTTTACGGTATTTTTTATGTGCTTGAGCGAAGTCTCCTGCTGCAATTGAGCCAACTATAGATAGTTCTCCTGCTAATATTGTTGCTCCTATTATTTCAGCAAATTTGTTGGCATTACCTGCACCATAGCACTGAGTTATTTCCAAACATTCTTTTTGTGTTGGCAAACTTGTTCCACCACCTACTGTTCCCACTATAAGATTTGGTATATTAACACTGATGTATAAGTCTTTGTTAATTATTTCTGTTCTGGTAATTCCAATTGCTGATTCTGATACACAGGCTGCGTCTTGGCCACAGGCTATGAATATTGCTGCCAGTGCGTTGGCATAGTGTCCCTGTGCTCCCATCGTTCCAGATTGTGTAGCAGCGGTTGTTGATATTCTAACATATTCATCTATTTTTTCTGCTGAGGTACGTAAGAACTTTTCTATCAATTTATTTGGAATTAATGCTTCTGCTACCACTTTTTTACCCCTTATGAGTAAATATGATAAGTATGAAGCTTTTTTGTCTCCAGATAAATTACTTTCTATAAACCAAGAAATTGGCTTTATCGGTGTGTTTTCTATGATCCATTTGCAAATGTTTTCTGTGATTATTGTTACCATGTTTTGTCCTGAGGCATCTGCTGTATGAAAATCAAAACTTATAAATACTATGTTTCCATCTATGTTGATGAGTATGTCTTCTAATTTTCCATGTCTTGATGAGATGGAACTTATTTCGTAGAATTTTTCGAATTGTTGAGATATCCACAGAATAAACTTGCTTGCTTCTATTAGATTATTAAATTTAAATGCAGGGGCACGTGATACCCTTTCTGCCAAACATATTGAAGTTATTCCACCTGCTAAATTTGTTATCATACTTCCTCTATTGTACGAAGCAACCAACGCTCCCTCTGTTGTAGCCATGGGAACAAAGAATTCTCCTTGAGCATATAAACCCTTTACTTTAATTGGGCCAACTATTCCAACTGGTATTTTCGCTGTTCCTATAAAGTTTTCTATGTTACCCTGAAATATGTTGAAATTATCTACTTTTTTCTTGTCATTAAGATATTCAATATTGATATTCAAAATTTCTTTTAGATATTCGATTCTTTTATCAACGTCTTGATTCGATAGAGATGAAAACTTGGGTAATTTTTTGAGGCTATTTTTTATATCTGTAAACTCTTTTATTTTTTGTTCTATTTTTGGGATATCAATATTGTTTAGTTTATCTATAATTTTTTTTAGTTTATTTTTAAAGACAGCCATGCTTTTATAACTATTTTCCTTTTTTTAACCATAATTCCTTTTAAATATTACTTTCAAATGATAGGAAATATTTTAACAGTGGTATAATATAAAAGAAGAGAGGATTTTTAACAATGTTGGACAAAATAGGTATAAATAGTTTTTTAAGAAATATCGAAATGCTTAATAGATCTAATATTTATTATGATTCAGAAAATAAAAATTTTGTTTCTATAGCTGATGGATTAATGATAGATGATCTTGACTTACAGCAGGAACAATTGTTAAAAAGAGAGATAAATAGGTATAAAGGTTATACCATAGAAGATTTAAAGAAAATTGATGAATTTCCAGAGGAAAGGAAAAAACTGTACACTTTTCTCAATACCACACTATATAATAATTTTTATGATATTTCTAAAATACTAATCAGTGATAATTATTCCAAAGCTGTTATAACTCCTGAAATTGATAATGAAAAAAAGTTAAGTATTAAATTAAAAACAGATAATGATATTAAGTTTACAGCAAATGTAAAGTCATTCAGGAGAATCATTGAGAAAATGAATAGAAAAAATATAACTAATTTTGGAGAACTTACTGATATTGTTAGAGGGAGAATAGAATGTAAAGATTTTGAACAGGTTTTAAAAATTGTTGATTTATTAAAAAATCATTTACCCCAACAAAATAAAGAAATATTAAAAATTGATAATATGATATTATCTCCAAGAGATGATTACATGGGAGTGGTGCATTTAATAATAAGAGACAAAGAAACTGGTTTAATATTCGAACTTCAAGTATCTAGTCAGCATATGTTAAATTTTTTTAATAGAAAAGTTAAGATAGATTACGGAACAAAAGAAATAGTATCTGATAGAAATATTTTTATTGATGATGATCAATTTTCAACTGATTATCACGATTTGTTGTACAAATCCCTGAATAAGCTTAAAAATGATCATAAGTATAAGTTTTTATGGCCTAAGTTTAGGCAAATTGAAGATGCTTATTTACAGATTCAAAGAGAAATATTTGAGGTGGAAAAGCAAGGAATTTGGGAACATAAAAGAAAAGAAATCGAGGAAAATTTAAAAAGTCTTGATAGTTTGGTTAATGAAACTTTTTCAGAAATTAAAAAACAAGAAATAATAAAAAGTATAGAGGAGTAATACTGTAATGGTAATGAAAATAACAATTGTTGTAAAAGATAAAGAAGGCAATTTGGTTTATAGCGAAGATTTTTTTGTTAAACAAAAGTCTGATATATTGGATATTTCTTCTAAGGTTTCTGATAAAATTGTTGAGTTGGAGCAAAAGTATCCTTATCCTGAGTATACGGTTGAACAGTCTCTGTCCTGGGTTCATGAAAATGTCTAATTTATGAGAATAATAGCAAGGATATTTTTGAGATTTATTGGTATAATATTTACAAAATTTGTTTTTAGGTTTAGCATAAAGGGTAGGGAAACTATTCCACCTTCTCCTGTTATATTGGCAGTAAATCATCACAGTTATATTGATCCTCCATTAGTTCTACTTTCTTTTCCTCGTTGGAGAAATTTGATTTTTGCTGCTCATATGGACTTATGGAATATACCATTTCTTAGGCAAGTACTGGATTTTTATGGTGCTATTCCTGTAGCTAAGGGTGTTCCAACTAAATCGAACATTCAAAAGATAATAGATTTATTGAGGGAGGGTAAGGATATTTGTATTTTCCCTGAAGGTGGAATAATAGATAAACCAGGTTTCAGTCCAGCATATAGGGGAATATCGCTCATAGTTGAGCAGACTGGTGTTCCAGTTGTCCCCGTCTACTTAGAAGGGACATTGAAGTGGATCAAAAATCCTTGGAAAAGTATAACTTTAACTTATAGGGATCCCATTTATTGGGAAGAATTTATTAATAAGGAAAAAGAGAGTAATTTACCGAGAAAAGAGTTACACATAAGATTCGCTCAGATAATCATGAACAGAATATATAATAATGAGGATGGTGTTTATAATGAAAAGATTGTTTGATTTTGTTGAATCAAGTGCTTCTAAATTTGCAAATAAAACTGCTATTATTTATAAAGATCAGAGATGGACTTTTAGTGAACTTAAGAATATAGTTCTTTCCTTAGCTCGTGGGCTTTTATTGAGGACTAGAATAGAGCCTAATGATAAGGTAATTCTTATGCTTCCTAATATTCCTCATTTTGCTTTTTTTTACTATGCAGTTAATTTATTGGGTGGTGTTGTAGTTCCGTTAAATCCACTTCTTAAGGAGAATGAAATTTCATATATTCTTTCTAATTGTAATCCCAAGCTTGTTGTGACAATGAAATCAGATTTTGATATGTTTTTTAAGATTATGAATAAGGGTATTATAGTTGTTGATGAGGATAAAGATGATTTGCCAGAGGGTGTTTGGAACTTGAGGCAAGTAATAATTAATGAAGGTAATGTAAATACTTTTGATAATGATCCAGCTGTGATAATATACACTTCTGGGACAACAGGTTTTCCAAAAGGGGCGATGTTAAGTAACTACAATATAATTTCTAATGTTGTTGGGGTTCAACAAGTTTTGGATTTATTGATATCTGATGTATTTGTTGCAGTTTTACCATTATTCCATTCGTTTGGTCAGACATCCTGCTTAAATTTACCTTTTTATTTGGGTTGTAGTGTTGTTTTTGTTGATAGATTTATACCTCAGGGATTTGTTGATGCAGTTGTAAAAAATGAAGTAACTCTATTACCTGCTGTTCCTACTATATATTCTGCTTTGTTACAATATCCTTTAAATTTTGAACATAGGCTAAGGTATTCTGTATCTGGTGGTGCTCCATTGGCTGAAAATATTGAGTTAGAGTTTGAAAAGAGGTTTGGATGCAGAATTTTGCAAGGTTATGGGTTAACTGAATGTTCTCCGATAGTTAGTGTCAATCCTCCATTGGATGACAGAACAGGGTCTGTTGGTAAACCTTTACCCAATGTTAGTGTTAGGGTTTTAACTGATGATGGACATATTTTAGAGAAAGGTGTTGGTGAATTACTTGTAAATGGTCCAAATGTTATGATGGGATACTATGGTATGGAGTCAAAAGATTTCTTTGTTGATGGATACTTTTGTACTGGTGATATAGCCAAAATAGATGATGAAGGCTATGTGTATATAGTTGACAGAAAGAAAGATCTAATAATAGTTGGGGGGTTGAATGTTTATCCTTCCGAAGTTGAAAAGATAATTTCAGGTTATCCAGGGGTGTTGGAGTGTGCTGTGGTTGGAAAAAAAGATAAAGAACGTGGTGAAGTACCAGTGGCTTTTGTTGTGGCCAAAGGAGAACTTGATATAAGAGATTTAATGTCTTTCCTTAGAAAGAATTTAGCGAGTTACAAAGTTCCCAAAGAAATATTCCTCAAAGAGCAGTTACCTAAATCTAATACTGGTAAGGTGTTAAAAAAGAATTTACAAATGGAACTTGTTTAATATAGATCTGTTTTATATAGATCTATATGATTTATTTAGTGTGGTGGTAACTTTCCTTGTTCCATGACTAGGTTTGTTTATATAGATCTATATGATTTATTTATAGGAGGGAAAGATTATGAGAAAGTTTATTATGGAAGTGGTAATTTTTTTACTATTATCATTTAAGCTTATTTTTGCTTGGTCAGATTTTTCTTCTTTGAATTTATCTATTTCTGTCAAAGAAAAGCCTTTTTCATTTTCTGATTATTTGATTATTCCTACTTCTGACTATGAATTGGCTGTAATTAATAGTAGTTTTCAAGTTGAAAGAGTACTTAACGTACCAAAATATAGATTTATTAAAAATTATGGTGATTATTTGGGAATATATGGTTATAATCCCAATGGTTACATAACTTCAACTATATTATATTCTAATCTTAATATTGAAAATTTTAATTCAAATGTTATTGATGAATTAAAAGAAAAAAAGGAAGTTATTTTTATTGATAAAGACACAATTTTTGATGGTTCTTATGTAATAGATACAAGGAGGGGTGTTAAAGTTAATATCTCTTTTGGTTTTAGGTTTATAAATTCTGATGGTAATTTTCTGTTTGTTGTTGATACTTTTGATAAGTTGAATGTTTTGGATTTTAGTGGAAATTTAGTTGGTAAATACAATTTGGGTGGTAGTGTTAGTGGGGTAGTAATGTTGGACGACAATAATTTTGCACTTTGTTCAATAAAGGGGCTATATATTATAAGTAAGCCTGATTTTGTTGTTAGGAAAAAGCATGATTTTTCTAAAACTCCAATGGGGTTGTATTATGATTATCCATTTATTGTTTTCTCAACCATTGAGAAGTTGTACGTTTATAATTATCTAGCAGGTAGCTTTATGGCAGCCCCATATTATAAAGTATTAGCCAATCAATTTTACAGTGATTATGATGAATATGTATGGATTGATGGTAAGAGTATTAATATAGCTACCTTGGAGTCTTATGTAAGAGAAAGTGACTCCAAGTTAGTTTATTTTGATTTTTGTGTTTTTAACAATAAAGTGTATGCTGTAGTTTTCAGAAAAAAGAACTTTTCAGTTGATTACTATTATTATGATCACAAATCTAAGAAAAAGAGTAGTATAAACAGAAATTTTTACTATTATATTAATGAGTTAATAGTTTTAGATCCACGTACGGGTGCTTTTTCTAATAGAGTTCTAGATATGTATAAATCGAGATATAGCTATGATTACTATGGTGTTTATAATTATAGATGCTATCTTGTTCCCTGGAAAAACCAGTTGTTATTGGTAAAGGGTTATAGAGATTACACATCTTTCTATTACATTAATTTCTAATTTTTGGAAGTAATAATTTTATAGAAATGTGTTGATGATTTACCCCAACTGAAGAGGTATTTTTTTGAAAAAATCTTAAAAATGGTTTTTTCTTTTGTTTCTAGACTCTCTTTTAGTTTTTTTGATATCTCTTTTGATACGGTTATTATAAAACTTTCATTTGTTTTATGAAAGATTTTTTCTATTATTTTTTCAAAAAATTGTTTTTCAAAGGCTGTGGAAGCTATAAAAAAAATTATTTTGTCTCTATTTAGTTTTTCTAATTCTTTATCTAAGAATTCTTCGATATCTATTTTCATGAAAATAATGTTAATATTTGTTATAAAGCTCAGTATTTTCTTTATTTTGTTACTCTTGTTTATAAATGTTTGTATATTTTCTATTCCTATTGAATCCAGGTTGAACATTATGTTTACTGTAAATATTGTTTTTCCAGTTCCACATCCTAGATCAATAAAGGTATAATTTTTCATTTCCATTGTGCTACTAAGATCCTTAATAATGTTAAAGATCGTTATATATGGTGTCTCTCCATATGTATAGTTTTCGGCTTTTGGTATTTTGTACTTTTTTATTTCCAGAGGTATTATCCATCTTGGTGGTAGGAATATGTATTCATAAAAAACTAGTATTTTAACTATTAGTAGCTTCATATATTTGGGAAAATATTTTAGTATTAACAAAAAATCTGAAATTGATATGAAAAAATTATAAACATAATACCATAATCCAATTATGAAAAGGTAAATAAAATTGGTTATTATTTTCATCCATTTTTAATTATTTTTGCTTTTTATTTTATCTACCTTTAAGAATTTATTTGATGAAATAAATTTAATAAAATAAACAGATATTATGGAAGGAATTTTATAAATGGAATAATTTATCATGAAACAATTATATAATCATTTAATTTGTTGTATTTTGAAAGATTTAAGGGATTTGGAAGAAGAATTAATAACAATACCGATAGCGAAAATTTTTTCAAAGTTGAGGTATTTGTTGAAGTACTGCTTAGAGAGTATTTGCTCTATGGGATTACCTTTATCAACTTTGAATTCAAAAATGTAAACTGTGTTTTGATCTAATACAGTTAAGTCAATGTTGCCAGTAGAAGAGG